>NZ_RCOM01000064.1 GCF_003667225.1 Kocuria rhizophila | reverse complement strand
GGGGACGTACCGGATCGTGGGCCGTCGGATCGCGCAGGCGCTCGGTCTGCTCTCCCACCCCTACCGTGGCTGGATGGTCGGCTCGGTGCTCGGCTCGCTCGTGATTGCCGGGCTGGACATGCTCGGAGTGGCCGCCACGCTGCCCCTCATGCAGCTGGTGGCCGGTGGGGACCTGGAATCCGGCTTCGCCGCCGTGCTGGCACGGTGGCTCGGGACCACGGACACCGCCACGGTGATCGTGGCCATGGCCGCAGTGGTGGCGGGCGCCTTCCTGGTGAAGTCCCTGCTCACCATCGCCTTCCGGTGGTGGCTGCTGGGCCACTCCACCATGCTGGCCGCCGAGGCCGGGGCGGAGCTCTTCCGCCGCTACATGTCCTCCTCCTACATGGACCACCGGGGGCGCAGGCTCAGCGAGGTCCACCGGGCGCTGTCGGCCGCGGTGGGACAGACGTTCAACCAGGTGATCATGGGGTTCCTGACCCTGGCTCCGGATCTGCTGACCCTCGTGGCCGTGACCGCGGTGCTGTTCGCGGCCTCTCCCGTGGCCGCCGTGCTGGCCGTGGTCTTCTTCGGAACCGTGACCCTGGGGACGCAGCGGCTGCTCAAGCCCGCGCACCGGCGCATCGCCCAGGAACTCGCGGACAGCGGGCTGGCCACGTGGGAGGCACTGATGCCCGGGATCAACGGGTTCCGGGAGTCCCGGCTCAGCGGCACCGCCCAGCGGTTCGTGACGGGCTACGGCAACGCCCTGGCGGTGGACGCGTCCGCGCACCGGCGGCTCTCGATCGTGTCCGAGCTGCCCAAGTACATCCTGGAGATCGCCCTCATCGTGGGAGTCGCCCTCGTGGCGGTGGTGCTGTTCGCCCTCATGGATCCCGCCGAGGCGTTCAGCGTCCTGGGGGTCTTCGCGGTGGCGGCGGTGCGCATGGTCCCCGTGCTCAACAGGGCACTGGGCACCACCGCCTCCATGCGGGCGGGCGCGGTGGGTCTGGAGATCCTCACCGGGCAGCTGGACGATCTGGCAGCCGGCGAGACGCACCGCCCGCGGCGTCCCGGGGGTCTGCCCTACCGCGGAGACCTGGAGCTCTCGGACGTGAGCTTCGCCTACCCGGATGCCTCGGAGCCCGTGCTGACGAACGTCTCGGCACGCATCGCCACAGGCACCACCGTGGCGTTCGTGGGGGGCTCCGGAGCCGGGAAGTCCACCCTGCTGGACGTGGTCCTCGCGCTGTTGCGCCCCACGTCCGGTGAAGTGACGTGCGGTGGCCGCAGCATCTTCGAGGACCCCGCGCAGTGGCACTCGCAGATCGGCGTGGTGCCCCAGGACGTCTTCCTCATGGACGACACGGTGCGGGCGAACATCGCGTTCGGGCTCGAGGCCGACCAGATCGACGACGCCGCCATGGCCGGCGCCGTGGAGCGCGCCGACCTCACGGGCATCGTCGCGGCTCTGCCCGACGGCCTGGACACCCGCCTGGGGGAGCGCGGCGTGCGGCTGTCCGGAGGGCAGCGTCAGCGCGTGGGGATCGCGCGGGCGCTCTACCGGGACCCGGACGTGCTGGTGCTGGACGAGGCCACGTCCGCGCTGGACAACCTCACCGAGGAGCGGATCACCCGCACGATCGACTCGCTGCGCGGTGACATGACCATCCTGGTGGTGGCCCACCGGCTCTCCACGGTCAAGCACGCGGACCAGCTGATGTTCATGGCGGACGGCCGGATCGCCGCGCAGGGCACCTTTGCCGAGCTGCTGCGGGACAGCGAGGAGTTCGCTCACCTCGTGGAGCTGGGGAAGCTCACGTGAACCGCCCAGGCCCCCGGCTCGTCATGGTGAGCGAGGCCGTGCCCGAACAGGTGCCCCAGCATGCCGGGGGCCTGCTGCTGCGGGAGGTCGTCGCCGCGCTCGACCCCGGCGTGCACCTCACGGTCATCGTCCAGGACGGCGGCGCGGTGCGGCGAGCCGCACCCCATCCGCGCATCGACCAGCTGATCGTCGTGGAGCCCTCCCCGGGAAGGGTGGAGTCCGCCTGGGAGAGACGCTGGAACACGTACGTCCGCACGGGCGTGGCCGAGCCGTGGTTCGTCCGTCGTCTGCGGGAGTCGGAGCAGGCACTGCGGGCGGTCGCCGCGGCGGACGTGGTGGACCTGCAGTGGGAGGAGCACGCCGTGCTCGTGCCGTGGGTGCGCCGCGTGAACCCCCGGGCGCGCGTGGTGCTCACGCTGCACGACGTGGTGTCCCAGGTCGCCGAGCGGTTCCGCGACGGCATCGAGGGGTCCTCCGTGCGCTCGCGGCTGCTGCGCGCCCGCTGGTCCTGGGCACGACGCCGCTCGCTCGCGATCGAGGCGCGGGCAGGCGGAGCGGCACCCGGTGCGCACACTCCCGACGCCGTGGCGGTCCTCTCGCGGAAGGACGCCCGTCTGCTCTCGGAGGGCTCCGTGCCGGTGGCGGTGCTCCCGCCGCCGCTGGGGGGCAGGCACCGGGACGTCGTGCGGGCTCCCTCTGCGGCGTCTGCGGAGCTGCTGATGGTCGCGCTGCTGTCCCGGGAGGTCAACGAGGACGCCCTGCGCTGGTTCACGCTGCGCGTCCTGCCGCTGCTGCGCTCCCACCACCCGGACCTGCGCGTGCGGGTGGCCGGTGGCGGAGCAGGCCCGGAACTGACGTGGCTGGCGGGGGAGCACGGCGTCGAGCTGCTGGGGTTCGTCCCGGACCTGGACCCGCTGCTCGCCGCGGCACACGCCGTGGTGGTTCCGCTGCGGCGGGGAGCCGGACTGAAGTTCAAGACCGTGGAGGCGCTGTCCGCCGGGGTTCCCGTGGTCACCACCTCGGTGGGGGCCGAGGGCGTGGGCCCGGGCCGGTGGTTCGCGGGGGTGGCGAATGCACCGGAGGACTTCGCGGACGCCGTGCTCACGGTGCTCGCGGACCAGCCGCGTGCCGAGGAGCGCTCCCGCCGGGCCCGGCGGGAGGTGTTCGAGGCCTACGGGATGCGGGGTTTCCGGGAGGCGCTCACCCGGCTGTACGGCGCGGAGGCCGTGCCGCCCCTCGCCCCCGCGGCACACAGCGGTTGCGAGGTCAGCGGCAGCGAACGGCACGGCGGACAGACCGTGGAGCCCGAGGTCACGGTGGTGGTTCCCGCGTTCAACGCGGCGGCGACGATCGGGCGGCAGCTCGGTGCGCTCGCGCACCAGGTGGGGGCCCCGCCGTTCGAGGTGGTGGTCGCGGACAACCGTTCCACGGACGGCACGGCGGCGACGGCGCGGCGCTGGGCGGGCGCGTTCCCGTGCGGACTGCGTGTGGTGGGCGCCCCGGCCCGCCAGGGTGTGAGCCACGCGCGCAACCGCGGCTGCCAGCAGGCACGGGCCGAGCACATCCTGATCTGCGACGCGGACGACCGCGTGCAGCCGAACTGGGTCCGCGAGATGGCCCGGGCGCTGCAGGAGTTCCCCGTGGTCGGCTCGGACGCCGTGCCCGTGGTGGGCGGCGTGGAGCAGGCCCAGGAGTCCGGGCTGCACACGGTGTTCGGTTCCGTGGACTACGTGCTGTGCGGGGCCCTGGGAATCCACCGGTCGGTGTGGGCGGAGGTGGGTGGATTCGACGAGTCCTTCCCGGCGGGCCACGAGGACGTGGACTTCTGCCGGCGGCTCACGGCGCACGGCCACCCCCTGCACCCCGTGCACTCCACGGCCATCCTCTACACCCAGCGCCCGGACGCTCGGGGACAGGCCCGGCAGGCGTTCCACTACGCCCAGGGCCGGATGCTGCTGTGGACCCGGTTGGCCGAGACCGGGGTGCGGCCCCCGGTCTCCTTCACGGGCTCCGTGCGGGAGGCCGTCCAGGTGACGGCCGGCGCACTGCACGGCTGGGGGCGCAGGGACGGCGGTGCCAGTGCGCACGGGCTCGGCTGGGCGTGGGGGACGGTGGCCGGTCACCTGCGCTACCGGGTGCTGGGCAGGCCGCCCGCACCCCGGCTCTGGCCCTCCACCCGATAGGATGAATCGTCATCGGTTGCCGCCCCACCCCCGCGCGGGCCACCGCCGACTCGCGATCCTGACCAGGGAGAATGCGTGATCACCCCCCAACTGGGCGCCCCCGCGTCCGACCTCGTGACCGTGGTGGTGCCCCACTACGGGGACCCCGCGGCCACTCGTGCGCTGCTGCGCCAGCTGCGCGCGCAGCGGGACGTGCCCGGGCTGCGGATCGTGGTGTCCGACGACGCCTCGCCCGTCCCCTTCACCCTCACCCCCGACACCGCACTGGGTCCGGGGACCGCTCCCCCCGACGACCGCGTGGCAACCGGCGGAGCGGACAACGAACCGGCGCCCGCCCGCCCCGTGGAGCTCGTGCGCCGGGCGCGCAACGGCGGGTTCGGGGCGAACGTCAACACCGGCCTCGGCCGCGTCCGCACCCCGCTGGCACTCGTGCTCAACTCCGACCTGATCGTGGGGGAGCGGTTCGTGGCGCAGATGCTGGACGCCGCGCACCCGTGGCACCCGTGCGTCGTCGCCCCCCGGGTGCTCTCCGCGGACGGGACCGAGCAGCACAGCGGCCGGCACTTCCCCTCGATCGGGCACCAGACCGTGGAGTGGCTCTCCCCGCTCGCGCGCTGGCGCCACACCCGGGCCCTGCACGAACTGGTGGGGCACGACACCCGCGTGCGCCCGGACGCCGTCACGAGCGTGGACTGGGTGGTGGGAGCGGCCATGCTGCTGCCGGTCGAGCAGGTGCGCGCCGTGGGCGGCTTCGACGAGGGGTACTTCATGAACGCCGAGGAGGTGGACCTGCAGCGCAGACTCCGCGAGCACGGCATCCCCTCCCTCGTGGCCGGAGGGGTCAGCGTGGTCCACGCCGGCGGCGGGTCCTCGGACGCCGCGCACCGCCGCACCTGGCTCGTGGACGCGCGCGCCCGGTACGCACGGCGCTGGGGCCACCCGCGGGCGCTCGCCGCCGCACTGACCGCGGCCACGGGCGCAAACCTCGTGGTGAACACCGCGCGCGCCGCGGCCGGACGCGACGTCCATCCGGTGCGCGTGGCACGGGAGGAGCTGGCGCTGGTCCACCCCGCTCTGCGCGCCCGGACCGGGGGTGCCTCGTGAACGCCGCACCGGGCAGGACGCCCACGCTGCTACTCGTGAGCCCGGCGTTCCACGGGTACCACCGCTCGATCGCCGCGGCCTTCGAGGACCTCGGCTACGTGGTGCGCACGCACTGCTACGACTCCTACGCGTCCTGGGGCGAGAAGGTGCGCAACAAGGTGGCGCACGAGCTCCCGGCCCGGGTGGGGCTGTCCCGGTGGGGGGTCCCGGACGGTGCAGCGGCCCGTGCGTGGGCCTCCGAGCGGACCCTGCGCGTGCTGAACGAGGTGCGCCCCGACAGGGTGGTCGTGATCAAGGGGGACCTGCTGGACGACCGCGTGTGGGAGGCCCTGCGCGGCCGCGGGATCCCGAGCATCCTGTGGCTCTACGACGACCTCTCCCGCCAGCCGCACTCCCTGGACTTCCTCCGCGAGGTGGGCCCCGTGCTGAGCTACAGCGCGGACGAGACGGCCATGCTCGCCGGCCACGGCGTGGACGCCCACTTCGTCCCCAACGGCTTCGACCCCCGCCTCGCGAGACCGTGCCCGGCACGCCGCCCGGAGGTCGTCTTCGTGGGCTCGTGGTACCCCAACCGGGAGCGGCTGCTGCTCGCCGTGCACCGCGCGGGGGTGCCCGTGCGGGCGTGGGGCCGGGGCTGGTCCCACCACCCCGTGGACCGGCTGCGCACGTGGCGCTGGGCGCGCCCGGACCTCCCGGCGGAGCGGGACGTCCCCCTCGCGGACGCGTACCGCATCCAGGCGGAGGGGCTGCTCGCGGTGAACGCCCACGGCGACCAGGCGGGGCTGTCCATGCGCACGTTCGAGGTCCCCGGCATGGCGGGGCTGCAGGCCGTGGACCGGGAGGACGTCTCCCGCTTCTACGACGTGGGCACGGAGACCCTGGTCTACCGCACGCCGGAGGAGCTCGCCGAGCTGGCGGCGCGGGCCCGTCGCGACACCGCCTGGGCGGAGGGCATCCGGGAGCGGGGACGACGCCGCACGCTCGCGGAGCACACGTTCGCGCACCGGGTCGCGCTGGTGGAGAGGTGCTGGTCATGATCCTGGGCAGCATTCCCTCGGGGCACCTCGCCTTCCCCCGAGACCTCGGGCTGTGGCGGCAGTGGCAGCGCGGGGCGCACCCCCTGCGCGCCGCCCGGGACCGCGCTGTGGGAGCGCTGCGCCCCGGTCGTGGACCCGACCCCGCCGGAGCACCCACCCTGCACCTCGCGTGGCGCGGTGAGCACCCAGCGGTGCTGCTCGCGGTGGACGCCACCACGCCCACCCAGATCGCCGCCGTCCTGCGCCCGCTCGCCCACCTGGACGGGACGGACGTGGCCGTGCTGTCCCCGCAACCCGCGCGGGACGCCCTGGCCGCCCACGGTGAGGACCCCGCACTGTGGCGCGGCACAGAGGCGCCCGGCACCAGTGTGCCCGAGGTGCTGGATGGGCTGCGCGCCGTGGCCGCCACGGGGGACTACCTTCCCGCGGGGGCCCGCGCGCACCACTGGGCGGGCGCCCTCGGGGCCGCGTTCGCCGTGGTCCAGCACGGTCTGCTCACGCCGTTCGCACCGCCCCTGCCGGCGGACTCGCTGCTGCTCGCGTTCTCCGAGCAGGACGCCGCGTTCTACGGCTGGCGGCGGGAGGACGTGAGCAGCCGGGTGGTCGGCTCGCAGCTGCTGTGGACCGCGTCCCGGCCCGAGCACCGCGCGTCCGGGTCCGCCGCGGGCCACCGCCCCGTGTTCCTGGGGCAGCTGCACGGCGCGGAGCTCCCGCGCCGGGACAGCGCCCGTGCGGCCCAGCTCTTCTGCGCGAGCACGGGGGCGCTCTACCGGCCGCACCCCGGGGAGACGGACAGACTCTCCCGCGCCCAGCACGCCGTGTGGCGGGCCAGGGGACTCGCGGTGGACCGCGTCGGGGACGCTCTCACCGAGGTGGACGCGCCCGTGGGCTCCGTGTTCTCCACGGGTGTGCTCGAGGCCGCCGCGCGCGGTCTTCCCGCCCGCGTCACGCACCCCGCCCCGCCGCGCTGGCTCGAGGCCTTCTGGGGCCGGTACGGCATGGCCCGCTGGAACGGGACGCCCGCCGGTGCCGCCGCCCCGAGCGGGTCGGCACCGGCCACACCCGCGCCCGCGGTGCCCGCCGAGGAGCCGGCCCGCGCGGTGGCGCGCATCCTGCGGGAGCTCGCGGGCGGCGTCGTCGATCCGAGCCACCGGGAGGTCCCGTGAACATCCTGTGCGTGATCCCCGTGCGCGGCGGCTCCAAGGGCGTGCCGCGCAAGAACGTGCGTTCCGTGGCCGGGCGCCCTCTCGTGGTCTGGACCATCGAGCAGGCGCTCGCCGCCCGGCCCGCCCTGGACGTCCTCGTCTCCACGGACGACCAGGAGATCGCCGACGTCGCACGGGCCGCGGGTGCGGACGTCCCCTTCCTGCGCCCCGCCGAGCTCGCGCGGGACGAGACCCCCACCGAACCCGTGATCCGCCACGCGATCGACGCCCGCACCGCGCAGGGCCGGCGCCCGGACGCCGTGATGCTGCTGCAGGCCACCTCCCCGGTGCGCCAGCCCGGCACCCTGGACCGCGCCGTCGCGCAGTTCGCGGAGACCGGCGTGGACTCGATGGTGGGGGTGGTTCCCGTGGCGCCGTTCCTGTGGGAGCTCACCGACCCGCCGCGCGCGGCCTACCCGGTGGATGCGCGGCCACGCCGACAGGACATGGGACCCACGGACAAGCGCTACCGGGAGACGGGCTCCCTCTACATCACCCGCACCGAGATCTACGAGCGCCTGGACAACCGGCTGGGCGGCGAGATCGGCCTGTTCGTCATGGCCGAGGAGGAGGGCGTGGACATCGACACGTTCCAGGACCTCGAGCTCGCCGAGCGGTATCTGCGGCGCCAGGAGCACGAGCTCTCCCGGGGGTCTGCGGACCCCGGCTCGGGAGGTGCGGCATGACGGCGGAGACGGACGCCCGCGCGCGGCGGGTCGCGGACGGGACCGTGCGGCGTCGTGCCCCGGAGCCGGTGCGCGAGCCGGGCGGGGGCGAGCTGCGCATCGGCCGGCACACGGTGGGCGCGGGGCACCCGGCGCTGCTGATCGCGGAGATCGGCAACAACCACAACGGCTCCGTGGCGCTCGCCAAGCACCTCGTGGACCTCGCCCAGGAGGCCGGCGCGGACGCCGTGAAGTTCCAGCTGCGGGACCTGGACGCCCTCTACCGCCAGGCCGGAGCGGCCTCGGACGGAGAGGACCTGGGGGTCCAGTACACGCTGGACCTGCTGTCCCGGTTCTCGCTGGACGCCGCGCAGATGCTCGAGGTGCTCGAGCACTGCCGGGCCCGGGACATCGACGCCCTGTGCACGCCGTGGGACCCGCCCTCCGTGCAGGTGCTGGCGCAGTACGGGGTCCCCGCGTTCAAGATCGCCTCCGCAGACCTCACCCACCACGGGCTGCTGCGCGACGCGGGCTCCCGCGGTGTGCCGCTGATCGTGTCCACGGGGATGTCCAGCGAGGACGAGATCCTGGACGCCGTGGCCGTGCTGCGGGAGGTGGGCGCCCCGTTCGCCCTGCTGCAGTGCCAGTCCACCTACCCCGCGCCGTACAAGGACCTCAACATCGCGTACATGGACCGGCTCGCGGAGCTCGGCGGGGGCCCCGTGGGGTACTCCGGGCACGAACGCGGCAGCCACGTTCCGGTGGCCGCCGTGGCACGCGGGGCGCACATCGTGGAGAAGCACTTCACGGTGGACCGGGACATGGAGGGCAACGACCACGCAGTGTCCCTGCTGCCCCACGAGTTCGCGCAGATGGTCGAGCAGATCCGCCAGGTGGAGCAGGCCATCGGCACCGCGGAACCCCGCCGGGTGACCCCCGGGGAGTCCATGAACCGCGTGAACCTGGCCACGTCCCTGGTGGCAGCCCGCACGGTTGCGCAGGGGGAGCGGGTGCGCGCGGAGGATGTCACGGTGCGCAGCCCCGGGCGCGGACTGCAGCCGGACCGGATGCAGGAACTGGTGGGGCGCAGGATGCACCGCACGGTCGCGGAGGGTGACTTCTTCTACCCGGGCGACCTGCGCCGGGAGGCGACCCGCGCGCGGACCTACCGCTTCGACCGCCCCTGGGGGATCCCCGTGCGGTACCACGACGCCCGGGAGCTCATGGGTGACCGGGAGCCGGACTTCCTGGAGTTCCACTTCTCCGCGCGTGACCTTGACCTGGACCCCGCGTCGGTCTTCACCGGACGCCTGCCCACGGCGTTCACCACCCACCTGCCGGACCTGTTCCCGGGGGACTTCGTGGTGGACCTCGCGAGCCCGGACCCCGCCACGTGGGAGCGCTCGATCGCGGAGGTGCAGCGCACCATCCACCGCACCCGGGAGCTGGTCCCGTTCTTCGAGGGCGAGCAGGACCCGCTCATGGTCCTCACCATGGGCGGCTTCACCCGCCACGGCCACATCCCGGAGTCCGAGCGAGCCCGGGGTTACGAGCGCATCGGCGCGGCACTGGCCCGGTTGGACTCCTCCGGGGTGCGGCTCACCGCCCAGACGCTGCCGCCGTTCCCGTGGCTGCTGGGCGGGCAGTGGTTCCACAACCTGTTCGTGGACCCGAGGGACACCGCCGAGTTCTCCCGCGCGTTCGACGTCCCCCTGACCCTGGACGTCTCCCACAGTCAGCTCGCCGCCACGTTCCTGGATCTCCCGTTCGCGGACGCGGTGGACCTGCTGGCGCCGCGCACCGCCCACCTCCACGTGGTGGACGCCACCGGTGTGGACGGTGAGGGCGTGCAGGTGGGCGAGGGGGACGTGGACTTCGCGGACCTCGCGCGGCGACTGTCCGTGCACTGCCCGGACGCGGGCTTCATCCCCGAGATCTGGATGGGTCACGTGGACGGCGGCCACGGCTTCTGGACCGCCCTGGAACGGCTGGAGCGGTGGTTCTGATGCTCGATCCCCTCGCCCTGTGGGTCACCCCGGTCTCGGACACCGGGGGAGTGGCGCGCTACGTCCTGGACGTGGCGCGCGCGGGCATCCCCGGATTCCGGCTGGCCGTGCTGTGCCCACCCGGGCGCCTGGCGGACGAGCTGCACGCCGCCGGTGTCGCCGTCCTCACCGGGCCCTTCGGCCCGGGCGCCGCGTCCGGCGGCTCGGGGGCAGCGATCCGCACCCCGGGCGTGGCTCCCCACGGCACGGACGGGGTCTCGCACGGGGTGGACGGCGCCTCCCACGACACGGACGGCGACGACGCCGCGCACCGGGTGGCGGGCACGGTCCGGGCGGCCGCGGCGTCGGCGGCCACGCTGCGCCACGCGGTGCGCACCCTGCGCCCCGCAGTGGTGCACTCCCACCTGGCCTACGCGGACCTCGTGTGCGCCGCGGTCCTTCGGGGGCTGCGCGTGCCCGGTGTCCCGGGACGCGCACGCGTCGGGGGCGTGCCGCTGCTGGTCAGCACCGAGCACGGGATCGCGGGCGACCCCGGGCTCTACCACGCGAACCCACGGCGTGCCCGCGCGATGGCCGCCCTGCACACGCGCAGGCTGCGGCGCACGGACGCGGCGATCGCCGTGTCGCACGCAACCGCGGCGGTGATGCGGGAGCGGTGGGGCGCCCGCGGCGTCGTCGTGGTCCCCAACGGGATCGACCGCCCGGAGCCCACGGCCGCGCCGCGCCCTGCACCGGACGCCCCGCGCGTGCTGTCCCTGAGCCGGCTGGCTCCGGAGAAGAACCTGGACGCCCTGCTCGACAGCCTGGCCCTGCTGCGCACCACCCACCCTGGAGCGCGGCTCACCCTGGCCGGGGAGGGGGAGGAGCGCCACCGGCTCCTGGCGCGCGTCGAACGCCTCGGCCTCACGGACCGCGTGACCCTGCCCGGGCACCTGGACCCCCGCACGCCCATGGCCGAGCACGACGTGGTGGTCCAGCTCTCGCGCTGGGAGAACTGCTCCTACACCCTGCTCGACGCCGCCGCGTCCGGGCTCGGGGTGGTGGCCACCGACGTGGGTGGGAACGCTGAGATCCTGCCGGCGCGGTGCCTGGTGCCCCCGGGGCACCCGGAGCTTCCCGCGGCCGTGGCCCGCACGGTCGCGGAGCAGGCCGATCCCCGCAGACGCCCCGGGCCGCCGACCGACTGGCCCACGCCCCAGGACACCACCCGCGCGGTGAGCGCGCTGTACACGATGCTTCTTGACAGGACGGGGACCCCCGCATGAGGACTCACACCGCAACCGAGACGGGCGCCTGGGGCGCCAGGGGACGAGCCGAGCACCGCGCGTCCCCGCGGGGAGGCGCCTCGGCCGTGCAGCGGATGCTCGCGGACCGCTTCACGGGCGTGGAGACGGCCGGCATCCGGCAGGGTGTCTCCAGCGCGATCCCCGTGCTGCTGCTGTTCGCCGCCGCGGTGTGCGAGGGACAGGAGATCCCGGGCGCCCCGCTGCCCCTGAGCTCGGTGGCACTCGTGCCCCTGGTGCTGGGCTCGCTCTTCTTCGCCTCCACGGCGCCACCGCGACCCACCTGGTTCCCCCTGGCGATCGTGCTCGTGCCCGTCTGGATGGCGGTGGCCTCCGTGCTCAACGGCGAGGTGGACGCCAAACGGATCGCGAGCATCTCGCTGTGGGCGGCCACTGCCCTGGTGCTCTCCTCCGGGCGGATTCCCCTGTTCATGGCGGCACGGGGGCTCGCGCTCGGGATCACGGTGGCCGGAGCGCACGCCCTGGCCACCATCGGCAGCAGCGCCTACGAGGGCCGCGTCACGGGCTGGTTCGGGGACCCCAACACCGCCGGCCTCTTCCTGCTCACCGTGCTGCTGCTGAGCCTGCCGTACCTGCCGTCCAAGAAGACCACCGTGGTGGTGCTGCTCGTGGGGATCACCGCGCTGGTGATGACGTTCTCCCGCACCACCTGGCTCGCGGCAGGAATCGCCCTCCTCTGGATGGTGCTCGGAGGGCGGCTCAACAGGATCCTGGGCGTGCTGGGTGTGGTGGCCGCGGTCGCCTGGATCCTCCGGCTGCCGGACTCCGTGGCCACCACGGGGCCGTTCGAGGGGCGGGAGGGCTCGGACGCGCTGCGTGAGCGCATCTCCGAGCAGGAGCAGCTGCTCGTGGCCCAGCAGCCGCTCGTGGGCAACGGGGCGGGCAGTGCGCAGGTGCAGCTGGACGACATGACGTTCTTCTTCCACGACTCCTACCTGGCCATCCGGGCAGAGGCCGGGTGGATCGGCTTCGCCCTGGTGGTGGGGCTGTTCGCGGCCACGTTCGTGGCGCTCGTGGCGCTGCCCACCGCGCGACGCTCGGTCTGGCTCGAGGGGGCACTTGTGGCGCTGGCGGTGTGTGCCACCAACCTGGGCGAGGTGTTCCTGGCCATCCCGGGTGCGCTGGTGCTGGGCTTCGCCGGCCACCACCTGGCGGTGCAGCGGGCGCAGCTGCGGGCGGAGCGCGAGCAGGAGCGGCTCGACAGGTGGGCCAGACGGATCGCGCGCGGTCAGGTCGCGGGGAACCTGAAGTGAGCGGGCGCATCGTCCTGGTGGCCGGCCACGGGGACCTGGGCGGGGGTGAGGTCATGCTCCTCGCGTGCGCGGACGCCCTCACCGCCGTGGGGATGGAACCCGTGGTGGTGGCACCCACCGCCCCCTCGCACGTGCTCTCGGCGGCCCGGTGCGCGGGCCACGCCACCGTCGAGGTGCCCACCCACCCGGAGGATCCCTGGTGGCGGGCCGCCCGGGCCGCCCGCAGGGCCGTGGCGGGTGTGCGGGCGCAGGATGCCGGAGCGCCCGTGTGGTGCCACGGTCTGCGTCCGGTGGTGGCCACGGCTGGGATCCCGGGACGCATCGCGCACGTCCACCGTGTTCCGACCCGCGCGCAGATGCCGGTGCTGGCCGCCGCGGCCGCCGGCAGCCGGGCCGTGGTGGTTCCCTCCGAGTCCACGCGCGGGTTCCTCCCCCGTCACCTGGCCCGCCGCGCCCACGTCCTCGGCAACTGGAGCGAGGACACCTCCCTCGGTCCCGGAACCCGCGGAGACCACGACGGCGCCCCGGCGGCCGAGCCGTTCGACGCCACCGCCCCGCGTGGTCGCCGGACCGGGGAGCCGCCGGTCGTGGGGTACCTGGGGCGGATCGCCCCGGAGAAGGGCCTGGTGGACCTGGTGAAGGCCGTGGAGCTGCTCGACGAGCAGGGCGTGGCGCTGCGGCCGGTGGTGCGCGTGGGCGGGGAGGCGCTGTTCGTCTCCGAGGAGCAGGCGGAGGAGCTCTCACGGGCCATGGGAAGGCTGGGGGCCAGGCTGCTCCGGGAGGGGTGGGTGCAGCGCCGTGACTTCCTCTCGCGCGTGGACGTGCTCGTGTGCCCCTCCCGGGTGCCGGAGTCGTTCGGTCTCGTGGCCGCTGAGGCCATGGCCGCCGGGGTGCCCGTGGTGGTCACCGACGCCGGCGCGCTTCCCGAGGTGGTGGGCCCCGACCACCCCTGGGTGGCGGGCGTCGAGGATCCGGTGTCACTCGCGTGCGTCCTGCGCCAGGCCCTCGGTGCGCTGGGCACGGAAGCGGGCGAGCACGCCGTCGCCCGGGCCCGACGCCGCTGGGAAGCGCTCTGGAGCCCGGCCGCCGGCCGCGAGCGGGTGGCCGGACTGCTCCGGGACCTGGGGATCCTCCCGTGAGCCCGGCCGCGTCGGTCGTGGTCCCCACCCGGGGTGGCGCGCGGCGTCTCCCGGTGCTGCTCGCCGCGCTCGAGCAGCAGAGCACCAGGGACTTCGAGGTGGTTCTCGTGGTGGACGGGGACATCGACGGCTCGGAGGAGGTGATCCGGTCCTGGGCCGCACGGGGAACCCTCCGGCTGGAACCCGTGGTGCTGCCCGAGAACGTCGGCCGCGCGGGCGCCCTCAACGCCGGCATCCGCGCGGCCCGCGGGCGCGTGCTCATCCGGTGCGACGACGACCTCGTTCCCGGGCCGGAGTTCGTGGCGGGTCACGTGCGGCGTCACGAGGGGCGCACGATGGCCGTGGTGGGGCCGTGCCACAACGTCCTGCCGGACACCGCCTTCGCCCGGTCCTACGGCAACGCCGCGTCCGAACGGTCCCTGCGGGCCGCGCAGGACTGCCCCCCGGAGCGCGTGTGGCGGCTGTGGGGCGGCAACGTCTCCGTCACCTCGGACACGGCCCGGAGCATTGGACCCTACGACGAGCGGTACCGGGGCTACGGGTGGGAGGACGTGGACTACGGGTTCCGGCTGCACTCTGCGGGCATCCCTGTGCTCGTGGCACCGGAGCTGACCACCGAGCACCGGATGGGTGCCACGACCACCCGTTCGCGCACCGTGCGCGCCCTGCACGCGGGGGCCGCCCGGCGGCGCTTCCGGGAGATCCACGGCCCGCTCGCAGAACCCGCGGACGGGGGTCGTCTCACCCCCTGGCGGGTATCGGTGCTGGTCACGGCTAAACTGGTCACCGAGAGAACCCTTGCGGTCGTGTGCCCCGCTCTCGACGCCGTCTCGGACCGTCTGCCCCCCTGGGCGGCCGAGAAAGCGGTCGCCCTTCTCGTGGAGGCCGCCAACGCCGCCGGGGCGCGGCACCCCCGCCGGGCCGGCAGCAGGTTCTGAGGGCCCCCGCCCGCACCGCAGCACATCGGACCCCCATCCGACGAGGGGACACCCCCCATGGCC
>NZ_RCOM01000063.1 GCF_003667225.1 Kocuria rhizophila | reverse complement strand
GAGTCGGGGTGGGGGTCTTCGTGCGCGTCGGGGGAGCGCTCGGTGTTGCGGTCTCCGTGGCGAAGTCCGCGGGAGCGGGTTCGTCCGAACCTCCCGTGAACCCCGTGAAGGCCACGGCACCCACACCGGCCAGGACGAGCAGCGCGGCCCCTCCCAGGGCCACGGGTGCCAGGTAGCGGCGAGCTCCCGAGCGGGGCGCGGAGTCCGTGCCCTCGCCCGACGGTGAGTCGTCGCCGAATAGATCGTCCTGAATGGAGTTGCTCATGCCCGATTTCCCTACGAGTTGCCCGTGTTCGCGTGCGGCCGGAGCACATTCTCCCCGTGGAACCCGACCTGCCCACGCGACTGTACCGTGCGGCGCGGGGGTGTTGCACCACGGCTCGTGGCCGTGGAGTGGTCAGGACCTGTTGGCGCCGAACACGATGTCGTCCCAGCTGGGCACGGAGGACCGTTTCGCCTTGGGGGTGCGTCCGCGCGGTCCGGGGGTTGTGGACTCGGAGTCCGCGCCGGCGTCGTGCTCGGCGGAAGCCGCCCGAGTCTCCCGAGGATCCTCGTCCCGGTTGCTCTCCTCCGGGTCTTGCGCACCGTGACCGGCCGCATCCCGACCGGCACCCGTGGTGCGCGGGGTCAGGGTGGCCACCGGAGCGGCGTCGGTGTGGCCCTCGGGGCCCTGGAGGTCGGTGCGCTCCCGGGGGGCGTCCTGCTCCTGGGTGACCTCCACCCAGGTCTCGTCCCCGTCCAGGTGGGTGTCCTCCTCGGGCCCGGGAGCTGACTCGGGGGAGGTGTCCGCACCGGTGGCACGGGGATCCTCGCGGTCGGGGGTGGAGTCGTCCACGATCTGGATCCCCTCACCCCGCAGCGCCTGGTCCTCGGCCACCTGCGAGGCGGCGGGCTGGATGGGGCGGTCGAACACGGGGGAGTCCTTGGGCGCGTCGATCGGCCGGGGGCGCTGCTCCACCTGGCCCATCCCGCGGCCGAGCATCTCCGCGAGCCGGTCGTCGCCGGACTCGTCGGTGCCCAGACGGCGGCCGCGGCGGGCCTGCAGCACGTCCAGGAGGTCGTCCGCCGGGCCGGCCTCGTGCTGCAGCCGGTGCACGGCGCGGCCGGGGGCCTGCACGGGTGCGGCCGGTGCCGCGGCGCCGAGCGGGCCCGTCTCGCGGGGCTCCTCTCCCAGGGCCCGGGCCCAGTCGTTGTCCGGGCGCACGCTGCGCGTGGCGGGGTTGTAGCTCCACCGTGCCGGCTCGGGTGCGGGCAGGGAGTCACGCTCGGCAGGGGGGTCGAAGCTCAGCTGCACCGTCCACAGCTGGTCCTCCCGGAGCCACGCGTCCCAGTCGAAGCTGGAACGGTCCACGCCGAGTCGGGCCGCTTGGGCCTCGACCGTCTCCTGCAGGGACTTGGGCTCTCCCTCGAACACGGAGCGGTAGCCGTCGTGCGAGGGGTTGGTGCCGGAGACCTTGACCCGGCAGGCCTCGGTGACCATGTGGGAGCGCTCGGCGAGGATGGGCCACTCGTAGCGGCGCACGCGCTCCGGCTCCCACCCGGACTCGGCCACGATGTCGTCCACGCTGGCACCCGCCCGGAACCTCGCCTGGATGTCGCGCGGACCGTAGGACGCGCCGCCGCGCCCCCGGGCCGGCGGCTTGCGCCGGGCGTACTGGATCGCCTGCCGCAACTGCTGGTCGATCTTCAGGCGGTACCGCGTGGAGTCGGGGGTTTCCACGATCAGGTGCTCGCCGTCGTCGTGCACTCCTGCCAGGCGCAACTGCTCCATGCTGTCCTTCCGTCGGGGGAGCGCTCCCCACGTCCTCCGTGGTGCGCCCCGCGCCATCCGTGCGCCAGTCTACTGGCAGGCCCGCGGGGCGCCGGGGCGGGTGCCGCACGGCCGCGTGGCGGCGGCGTCGGGGCTGGTCCGGGCGCGGATCTGCCCGCCGCTGCGGCGGATCATGCCCTGTGAGAAATCTGTGTCAGGGGCACTGGCTTTTTCAGCCCCCATGGTGCACACTCTACGCGACACGGCCCCGGGGGAGATCGTCCGGACGCCGTTGCACACAGCGATCTCGCGAAGACCGGTTGGAGCGGATAGACACATGGCCACAGACTACGACGCGCCGCGCAAGCAGGACGAGGACCTCAAGGAAGACTCCATCGAGGAGCTGCAGTCCCGGCGGTCGGACCACCAGTCCGGAAGCGTTGACGAGGACGAGGCCACGGCGGCCGAGAGCTTCGAGCTGCCCGGAGCGGACCTCTCCAACGAGGAGCTCTCCGTGGTGGTCCTGCCGGCCCAGGACGACGAGTTCACGTGCGGTTCCTGCTTCCTGGTGCGCCACCGCTCGCAGCTCGCCGAGGAGCGCGGCGGCGTGAAGTACTGCTACGAGTGCCTGGGCTGAGTTCCCCGCCCGCACGACTGCCACGGGCGGTCACCCTGTCAGGGTGACCGCCCGTCGTCGTTCCCGGGACCGGGGCACGTGGCCGCATCCGCGCGGGAGGGCCGGGGCTCAGCGCGTCCGTCAGTGGCCGGGCGCCGGTCGCTCGTTGATGGCGCGGGCGAGTTCCTCCGGATGGCGGGTCGCGGTGAGCCAGTAGGGCGTGGGGTCCACGGGGTCGGTGATCTCGATCCGGCACAGGTCCGGGACAGACACCCGGAAGTTCATGAAGGCGCGGCCGTCCAGCTGCGGGCCGCGTGCCTCACGGGCCGCGGTTCCGCGCAGGGCCTCCGCGCGGCCCACGTAGCGCCGCTCGATGTACGCCCGTCCCACGCGCAGGTCCTCGTCCGTGAGCACGATGCTCGGCGCGCCGAGGTGCACCGCGAGACCCACGGCGACCACCAGCACCACGGCCACGACGACTCCCACGACAATGCTGATGGGGGCCACGGCCACGAAGCCCGTGCCGCCCACGAAGGCCACGATCAGCCACATCCACCAGGACACGGTGAGCTTCTCGGAGTAGCGCACCGCGCCGTCGTGCGCGCCGCCGGTGGACGACGCCGCCCTCGCGCCGTCCGCGTCCCCGGCACGGGACGCGGGGGACACCTCTCGGTCCCGCGGGTCGTGCGGACCGGCGGTCGCGGTGCGGCCCGGGCTGCTCCCCGGTGCGGTGCTCCGGGCCTCGCGGGGGGTCGTGGCGTCCTGAGGGGTGTTCTCGCCGGGGACGGGGTGCTGAGAGCTCATGCCTCTACCCTGGCACACTCGTGCGCCCGGTGCGCCGCCGGGAGACCGCGGATGGCGTGGCCACACGGCCGCGGGACGTCCGGGTCCGTTGCGGCGCCGCCGGAGACCCCCCTGGGACCGGGGCGGGGCGCACCACTCGTGACCTCCGCCCGCGGCGGTGGTCCCGGGAATGGGCCCGGTGGTACTGACCCGCTGCTCCTGGATGGGTGCTGAACGCGCTCCGTCGGCGCCGGGGCGGGGCGTTAGAGTGGAGGACTGTGACTGACGTGAACACCCCCGAGGATCTCCCCGTTCCGCTTCGGATGCTGGACCCGGATCTGCTCCCGCCGTCCTACGCGCGCGCGGGCGACGCCGGGGCGGACCTGCGGGCGCGCCACGACGTGGTACTGGCGCCGGGTGAGCGGGCACTCGTGGATACGGGTGTCGCCGTGGCCGTCCCGCAGGGCCACGTGGGCCTGGTGCACCCCCGGTCCGGACTGGCCGTGAAGCACGGGATCACCGTGGTCAACGCCCCGGGCACCGTGGACAGCGGCTACCGGGGGGAGCTGAAGGTGTGCCTGCTCAACACGGACGCCCGCGAGAGCTACACGGTCCGCCGGGGCGAGCGGATCGCCCAGCTGGTGATCCAGCCGGTGGTCACGGCGCGCTTCGTGCTGAGCGACGAGCTCGACGACAGTGAGCGCGGGGAACGGGGCTTCGGCTCCTCCGGAACCCACTGACCCGCACCCGTGGCGGGGCACCACCGATTTTCTGCCCGACGACTTCCTGGAGTGATCGATGTTCGGACGTAAGAAGCGCAACAGCACCGACGCGGCGGAGACGGCCGCCGAGGAGAACGGCGCCCCCCAGGGCGAGGAGGCGGGCGAGCCGGATCAGGACGTGACGGACCCGCGGGCGAACGGCCCGTGGGACGAGGCCGAGTTCTCGGGTGAACGTGGCGACTACCTGGACATGGGTGCACTGCTGGTCAAGCCCATCAGCGGGGTGACCGTGCGCATGGAGGTGGACCAGCACACCAAGGTGCCGCGCGCGGTGAACCTGGACTTCCGTGACGGCTCGGTGCAGCTGCAGGCGTTCACGGCCCCGAAGACCGCGCAGCTGTGGGACGAGGTGCGGGCCGAGCTCGTGGCCGGGCTGCGCCGCGACGGCGGGAACCCGACCGTGTCCCAGGGCCCGCTCGGGCTGCAGGTCGACGCGAAGTTCCCGGGGACCACCCCGGACGGCCAGAAGGGCTACCGTCTCGCGCGCTTCGTGGGCATCGACGGCCCACGCTGGTTCCTGCGCGCGGTGTTCACGGGCGGCGCCGCCATGCCCGGCACCACTGCGGAGGTGCTCGACGACGCCGTGCGGGCCCTCGTGGTGGTCCGCGGCCAGGATCCGCACCCGCCGCGCGACATGCTGGCCCTGACCATGCCCGAGAACGCCACGATCACCCGCGCGGACGGCCCCGGGGACACGGCACCGCAGGGCGTCGGTGGGTCCGGGGAGGCGTCGTCGCGCCCGGACGTTCAGCCGCCGCGCCGCGGTCCCGAGATCACCGAGATCGGCTGACCGTGCCCGTCAACAACCCCCTCACCGGCGCGATCGACGTGCGCTCCGAGCCCGAGGCCGGGGAGCACGAGCTCACGCCCGGCACCGGGGAGCGGTGCCGGCGCCGGGCGGTGGTGGAGGGCGTGGTGGTGGAGGTCACCGTGGCGCCCGCCACCGCGCCCCCGCACTTCCGCGCCCTGCTGAAGGTGCCGCGTCCCGGCAGCGCCGTGCCGTGCGGTGTGGAGCTGCTGTGGCACGGTCAGCGCACGGTTCCGGGAGTTGCCGCCGGCACCAGGCTGCGCTGCCTCGCGGTCGTGTGCTTCCCGGACGGGGTTCCCACCATGTACAACCCTCGCTACGAGATCGTCACGCCCAAGCGGGCCGCCCGATGACGCGGGAGCCGGGCGCAGAGCCCACCCGGGGCGACGCCGCCGGGGACCCCGACGCCTCGGTGCGCCGCGCCGCGCAGGAGTTCGCCGAGCGCTCCGGCCTGCGCCGCGACGAGAGCGGGCAGCTGGACGTGCTCTCCGCGATGGGCGGCTGGCGCGGCGTCGTCGAGTCGATCCTGCCCGGGCTCGTGTACCTCGCGTGCGTGATCCTCGTGGGCGAGCTGTCCGTGGCCCTGACCGCGTCTATCGCGACCGCCGCCGTGTTCACCCTCGCGCGGCTCGCGCAGCGCCAGACGGTCACCCAGGCGCTCGCCGGTCTCGTGGGCGTGGGCGTGTGCGCGCTGTTCGCACGGGTGGGCGGTCAGGCACTGGACTACTACGTCCCGGGATTCTTCATCAACGCCGCGTGGCTGCTGGGGCTCGCGCTGTCGGCGGCCGTGAAGTGGCCCCTGCTCGGGGTGCTGTACGGCTACGTGCGGGGCGAGGGGACCGCCTGGCAGTCCGATCCGGCGCGACGCGCCGTCTACCAGCGGGCCAACGGGCTGCTCATGGCCATGTTTACGGCCCGCCTGGTGGTCCAGCTGCCGCTGTACTACGCCGAGAACGTGACCGCTCTCGGCGTCACGCGTCTGGTGATGGGGACCCCGCTGTACGCCGCCGTGCTGTGGCTGGCATGGCTGTCGAGCCGCCCTCGTCCAGCGCAGCCTGCAGATTGACGTCCCGGGCCGTGGTGAACATGGCCCGCAGCTGCTCCTCTCCCTCCGCGGTGGTGATGAAGAAGAGCTCGTCCCCGCCCTCCAGCAGGTCGTCCACGGACGGGGCGATCGGCACGCCGTCGCGCAGGATGGCCACGAGGGCCACGTCCGGGGGCCACGGCACCTGGGACACCGTGCTCGCGACCACGGGGTGCTCGCGCGGGACCGTGTAGGCGGACAGCGTGGCGGCCCCGGTCTGGAAGCTCAGCAGCCGCACAACGTCCCCGATCTCCACGGCTTCCTCCACGAGGGCCGTCATGAGGCGGGGGGTGGACACGGCCACGTCCACGCCCCAGGCGTCGTCGAAGAGCCACTCGTTCTTGGGGTTGTTCACCCGGCCCACGGTGCGGGGCACCCCGAACTCGCTGCGGGCGAGCAGGGACACCACGAGGTTCGCCTTGTCGTCCCCCGTGGCGGCCACCATGACGTCCGCCTCCTCGGCCCGGGCACGCTGCAGGACGTCGAGGTCGCACGCGTCCCCCACAACCCACTGGGCACCGCGCAGGTTGGAGCGCCCGATCACCTCGGCGGTGGCGTCCACCACCACGACGTCGTGCCCGTGCGAGAGCAGCTCCCGGGCGATCGAGGAACCCACGGAGCCCCCGCCCACGATGACCACGTGCATCAGTGCCGCCCCTTCCCGTCCCGGGTGGCCGCGAGCGCCACGGCCTCCATGACCTCGTCCGACGGCGGACGGGAGAGGACGCGGGCAACGCGCTCCACGTCCTCGACGCGCATCATCGCGTGCACGATGTCTCCTTGCTGGTAGCTGGTGTCGCTGGCGGGGAGGATGCCCTCCCCGAAACGGGTCACGAAGGCGATCCGCACCCCGGCGGCCTCCTCGATCCGGTCCAGGTGCAGCCCGGACCAGGAGTCGTCCAGGGGAAGCTCGCCGAGCTGCAGGCGCCCCGAGGCCTCCCGGAAGTCGCCCGTGATCGCGTGCTCGGGCAGGATCCGGCGCAGCACCTGGTCCGCGCTCCAGCGCACGCTGGCCACGGTGGGGATTCCCATGCGCTGGTAGAACTCGGCGCGGGTGGGGTCGTAGATCCTGGCCACCACGTGCTTGACCTTGAAGGTCTCGCGCGCCACGCGCGCCGCGATGATGTTGGAGTTGTCCCCGCTGGAGACCGCCGCGAACGCGTAGGCGTCCGCTATCCCCGCGCGCTGCAGCACATCCCTGTCGAAGCCGTGGCCGGTGACCTTCTTGCCCGAGAAGTCGGGACGCAGCTTGCGGAACGCGCGGTCGTCCTGGTCGATCACCGCCACGGTGTGCCCGGAGTCCTCGAGGGCGTGCGCCAGGCTGATGCCCACCCTGCCCACGCCCATGATCACGAAATGCGCCATGGGGCACAGCATAGGTGCCACCACCGCGGGACAAGGACCCGCTCAGCGACTAGCGTGTTCCCACGTGTATGCGTCCCAGCTCCTCCGCCGCGCTCTCGTGGGCAAACCCCTCCACAACGAGCGCGCCGCGGGCACGGTGCTCTCCAAGGGCACGGCCCTGCCCGTCTTCGCGTCCGACGCCCTCTCCTCGGTGGCCTACGCGCCCGACGAGATCGTCCTGACGCTCGCGCTCGCGGGCTCCTCCGCGATCGTGGTGTCCCCCTGGGTGGGGCTTGCGGTACTGGTGGTCCTCGCCGTGGTCATCACCGCCTACCGGCAGAACGTGCGGGCCTATCCCTCGGGCGGCGCGGACTTCGAGATCGCCTCCAAGAACCTGGGACGTCCCGCCGGTGCCGCCGTGGGTGCGGCCCTGATGGTCGACTACACGCTGGTGGTCGCGGTGTCCATGGCCGCCGCCGCGCAGTACCTCGCGGCGGTCGTCCCCGTGCTGGTGGAGCACCGCACCGCGGTCGCGGTGGTGGGGATCGCCCTGGTGGGGCTGCTGAACCTGCGCGGGCTGAAGTTCATGGGCCGGGCGTCCTCCGTACCCACGTACGCTTTCGTGGCCGTGGTGCTGCTGCTCATCGTGGTCGGTGTGGTGCAGGACCTGGCCGGGGCACTGGACCCTGCGCCGTCGGCGGCCTACGAGGTGCTGCCCGCCGAGGGCATGGACGCGGGACTGGTGGGTCTGGCGGGCGCCATGCTCGTGCTGCGGGCCTTCTCCTCGGGCGCGGTGGCCGTGACCGGGGTGGAGACGATCACCCACTCCGTGCCCTACTTCCGCAAGCCCAAGGCGCTCAACGCCGCGCGGACCCTCGCCGTCCTCGGTGCCCTCTCCGCCGTGCTGCTGCTGGGGGTCCTGTACCTGACCCGGCGCACGGGCGTGGTGGTGGTCATGGACCCCGACCGGCAGCTGCTGATCGACGGGCACGCTCCCGCCGCGGACTTCTACCAGGTCCCCGTGCTCGCCCAGATCGCCCAGGCGGTCACCGGCGCGGACTCCGTGTGGGTCGTGGTGCTCGCGCTCGTGACCGTGGGCGTGCTGTTCATGGCGGCCAACACCGCCTACTCGGGTTTCCCGGTGCTCGCCTCCCGGCTGGCCTCCGCAGCCCTGCTGCCCCGGCAGCTGCAGAGCCGGGGGGACCGCTTCGCCTTCACCAACGGGATCGTGCTGCTGTCCGTGGTGGCGGCCGCGTTCACCCTGGTGTTCGGCGCGAACGTCAACGCGCTGATCCAGCTCTACGTGGTGGGCGCGTTCTTCGCCTTCACCCTCACCCAGGCCGGGATGGTGCGGCACTGGAACCGGCTCCGCCGCACGCGGACCTCCCGGGCCACCAACCGGCAGATCGCCGTGCGCCTCACGGTGGCCACGGTCGCCCTGGTGGCCTGCGCCGCCGTGTTCGTGGTGATCCTCGTGACCAAGTTCGCGCAGGGGGCGTGGCTCACGATCGTGGCCATCGCCCTGACCACCCTCTTCATGCGGGCCATCGCCCACCACTACCGCGCCGTGGACGCGGAGCTGGAGGTGCACCCCGACTCCATGGTGCGCGCCCTGCCCTCCCGTGTGCACTCGATCATCGTGGTCACGTCCGTCCGCAAGCCCGTGGTGCGCGCACTGACCTACGCGCGGGCGTCCCGCCCCTCCAGCCTGGAGGCCGTGGTGGTGGACACGGACCGCACGCGCACGGAGGACATCGTGCGCAGCTGGCAGTCGCTGGAGATCCCGGTGCCCATCACCGTGCTCGCCTCGCCCTACCGGGACTCGGTGGGCCCGGTGATCGCCCACATCCGCGGGATCCGGCGCAAGTCCCCCCGGGACCTCGTGATCGTCTACCTCCCCGAGTACGTGGTGGGGCGCGGCTGGGAACGCTTCCTGCACAACCAGGCCATCCGCCCCCTGCGGACCCGGCTGCACTACGAACGCGGAGTCATGATCGCCTCCGTGCCCTGGCACCTCGAATCGGTGCGCGAACTGCAACTCACGGAGAACAGCCGATGACCGACACCCCGCACACCCTCGAGCTGCGCCTGGGCGAGGTGGCCCACGGCGGCCACGTGGTGGCCCGAACTGCCGAGGGCAGGGTGGTGTTCGTGCGGCACGGGCTGCCCGGGGAGCTGGCACGGGTGGCCCTCACGGACCGGCAGCCCGACGCGTCCTTCTGGCGCGGGGACGTGGTCGAGGTCGTCGACCCCGCGCCCGGACGCCGCGAGCACCACGTGTGGTCCCGGGCCGACGCCCTGCTGGCGGCGGCCGAGGGGCGCAAGCCGGTGGGGGGAGCGGAGTTCGGCCACGCGGACCTCGCCACCCAGCGCGAGCTCAAGCGGCGCGTTCTCGCGGAGCAGCTCCTGCACCTGGCCGGCCACGAGTGGCAGGGCCGGGTGCACCCCACCGAGGGGGAGACGCCCGACGGCACGGGGTGGCGGACCCGGCTGCACCTGGACGTGGCCGCGGACGGCACCCCCGGCATGCACCCGCACCGCTCCAACGAGCTGGTGACCCTCCAGGACATGCCCCTGGCCTCCGCCCCGATCCAGGCCCTGGCCCCGTGGGCCCTGCGTGTCGAGGGAGCCGAGCGCCTGGACGTCTCCGCCCCGGCGAACGGCCGGACCCCGCTGCTGCACGTGAGCCTGCGGGCGGACGCGGGCGAACGGCAGCTAGACGCGCTGCGGGCCCAGCTCGGCGAGTGGGGCTCCGCCCACGGCGTCTCCGTCACGGCGCGTTCGGCGGACCACCGCAGGGTCGCCACATGGGCCGGAACCGGCGAGGTGCTCGAGACCCTCGAGTGGCCCGCGTCCACGGACGCCTCCGGGGAGGCCGCGCAGCCGCTGCAGTGGCGCGTGAGCCCCACGGGCTTCTGGCAGATCCACCGCGAGGCCCCGGCGGCGCTCGCCGGGACCGTGCTGGCCGGGGCCGACCTGCGCGTGGGTGACACCGTGTGGGACCTCTACAGCGGCGCCGGGCTGTTCACGGCCGTCGCGGCGCGCGCCGTGGGGGAGAGCGGCGCGGTGTTCGCGGTGGAGGGCTCGCCCGTCACCTCCGCCGACGCCGCCCACAACCTCGCCCACGCCGAGCACGTGCGCAGCGTGCGCGGGGACGTGGCCCGTGTCCTGATCGGACGCGGGGGCCACCGCCAGGGCGACCGACGACGCCGAGGCCACCGAGCGGCGTCGTCCGCCGGGGCACGGGTGCCGCGTCCCGACGTGGTCATCATGGACCCGCCGCGGGCCGGTGCCGCCAAGGAGGTGCTGGCCGCCGTGGACCAGGCCGGGCCCCGCACCATCGTGTACGTGGCGTGCGATCCGGCGGCCCTCGGGCGGGACCTGGGCAGGCTCCGTCGGCGCGGGTGGAAGGTCGAGGACGTGACGGCCCTGGACCTGTACCCCAACACGCACCACGTGGAGGCCGTGGCCGTGCTGCGCCGCGACGCCTGAGCCGGTCCACGCGGACCGGACCGCCCGGGCGGGTTCCCCGGGGTGGTCATGACGGGCGCGGGACGTGGCACGGGATACACTGGCAGGGACCGTTCCCCGTGCGCGGGACACTCCGGTGCCCCGGTGCGTGGAACGCAACCGACGGTGGCGAGAGGAGTTCCACACCATGACTGTGGACAGCTTTGGAGCCAAGGGCGTTCTCAACGTCAAGGGCACCGACTACGAAATTTTCCGACTGAACGCCGTGGCGGGAGCCGAGAAGCTCCCCTACAGCCTGAAGGTCCTGCTCGAGAACCTGCTGCGCACCGAGGACGGTGCCAACGTCACGAGCAAGCACATCGAGGCCCTGGGGTCCTGGGACCCCAGCGCCCAGCCCGACACGGAGATCCAGTTCACCCCTGGTCGCGTGATCATGCAGGACTTCACCGGCGTGCCCTGCATCGTGGACCTCGCCACCATGCGCGAGGCCGTGGCGGACCTCGGGGGAGACCCTTCCCGCGTGAACCCGCTGGCACCCGCCGAGCTGGTCATCGACCACTCCGTGCAGATCGACGAGTTCGGCTCCGCCGACGCGATCGAGCGCAACATGGACATCGAGTACCAGCGCAACGGTGAGCGCTACCAGTTCCTGCGCTGGGGTCAGACCGCGTTCGACGACTTCAAGGTCGTTCCGCCCGGAATGGGCATCGTGCACCAGGTCAACATCGAGAACCTGGCGCGCGTGGTCATGACCCGCGAGGTGGACGGCACCGTGCGTGCCTACCCGGACACCTGCGTGGGCACCGACTCCCACACCACCATGGAGAACGGCATCGGCGTGCTGGGCTGGGGCGTGGGCGGCATCGAGGCCGAGGCGGCCATGCTGGGCCAGCCCATCTCCATGCTGATCCCCCGCGTGGTGGGCTTCAAGCTCACGGGCGAGATCCCCGCGGGCGCCACCGCCACGGACGTGGTGCTGACGATCACCGAGATGCTGCGCGAGCACGGCGTGGTGGGCAAGTTCGTGGAGTTCTACGGCGAGGGCGTGGCGGCCGTGCCGCTGGCCAACCGCGCCACGATCGGCAACATGTCCCCGGAGTTCGGCTCCACCGCCGCGATCTTCCCGATCGACCAGGTGACCCTGGACTACCTGAAGCTCACGGGCCGCTCCGAGGAGCAGATCGCCCTGATCGAGGCGTACACGAAGGAACAGGGCATGTGGCACGACCCCGCCAAGGAGGTCAGCTACTCCGAGTACCTGGAGCTGGACCTCTCCACGGTGGTCCCCTCCATCTCCGGACCCAAGCGTCCCCAGGACCGCATCGAGCTGTCCCGCTCCAAGGAGCAGTTCCGCGAGGACCTCGTGAACTACGTGGCGCAGGACGAGAACGTGGAGGTGGACGCCAACGTGGTGGAGTCCTTCCCGGCCTCGGACGCCCCGTCCCACGACGCCGCCGAGGAGCAGGACCCGGAGCACGAGCCGCGGGAGGCCTCCGCGGCCCAGCTGCGTGATCGTGCCGAGAAGACCGTGCCCGTCACCATGCCCGACGGCCGCGAGTTCGAGCTGGACCACGGTGCGGTGTCGATCGCCTCGATCACCTCGTGCACCAACACCTCCAACCCCTCCGTGATGATGGCGGCGGCCGTGCTGGCGCGCAACGCCACGGAGAAGGGTCTGAAGGCCAAGCCGTGGGTCAAGACCTCGATCGCCCCCGGCTCCCGCGTGGTCACCGAGTACTACGAGAAGTCCGGTCTGGTTCCCGCGCTGGAGGAGCTGGGCTTCTACATCGTGGGCTACGGCTGCACCACGTGCATCGGCAACTCGGGTCCGCTCGAGTCCGAGATCTCCCAGGCCATCCAGGACAACGACCTCTCGGTCACGTCCGTGCTCTCCGGCAACCGCAACTTCGAGGGTCGCATCAACCCGGACGTGAAGATGAACTACCTGGCGTCCCCGCCGCTGGTCATCGCCTACGCCCTGGCCGGGACCATGGACTTCGACTTCGAGAAGGAGCCCCTGGGCCAGGACTCGGACGGCAAGGACGTGTTCCTCAAGGACATCTGGCCGGACCCCACCGAGGTGCAGAAGATCATCGACGCGTCGATCGACACGGAGATGTTCGACCGCGAGTACGGCACGATCTTCGACGGCGACCAGCGCTGGCAGAACCTCGACACCCCCACGGGTGACGTGTTCGAGTGGGACCCCGAATCCACCTACGTGCGCAAGCCACCGTACTTCGAGGGCATGTCCATGGAGACCACCCCGGTGGAGGACATCGAGGGTGCCCGCGTGCTGCTCAAGCTGGGGGACTCTGTCACCACGGACCACATCTCCCCGGCCGGCTCGTTCAAGTCGGACACCCCGGCGGGCAAGTACCTCACCGAGCACGGCGTGGCGCGCAAGGACTTCAACTCCTACGGCTCCCGCCGCGGCAACCACGAGGTCATGATCCGCGGCACGTTCGCGAACATCCGCATCAAGAACCAGCTCCTGGACGGGGTCGAGGGTGGCTTCACCCGCGACTTCACCCAGGACGGCGGCCCCCAGGCCGCGGTGTACGACGCCGCCATGAACTACCAGGAGGCCGGCGTGCCCCTGGTGGTGCTGGGCGGCAAGGAGTACGGCTCCGGGTCCTCGCGCGACTGGGCTGCCAAGGGCACCTCCCTGCTGGGTGTGCGCGCGGTGATCGCACAGTCCTACGAGCGCATCCACCGCTCCAACCTGATCGGCATGGGTGTGCTGCCCCTGCAGTTCCCCGAGGGCGAGTCCGCGGACTCCCTGGGCCTGGACGGCACGGAGACCTTCTCGATCGAAGGGGTGACCGCTCTCAACGAGGGCACCACTCCCAAGACCCTGAAGGTCACCGCCGCCAAGGAGGACGGCTCCACCGTGGAGTTCGACGCCGTGCTGCGCATCGACACCCCGGGTGAGGCCGACTACTACCGCAACGGCGGCATCCTGCAGTACGTGCTGCGCCAGATCGCCAAGTAGCGCGTTCCGCACGGCACACCCGAGCAACGGCCGGTGATCCCCTGTCCGGGGGTCCCGGCCGTTGCCGTGTGCGCTGCGCCCCACGGGGTGCGAGTAGGATCGGACGGAGCATTCGGGCGCCGCGCCCCCAACGCGACACCTCCCACCGGGCCACCGCCTGGCGGGTGCGGGGCACCGGCGCCGAGACACCACGGAGAGCAGGCAATGACCCTTCTGGAGAGCATCGCGGGACCTGAAGACCTGAAGCGGCTGGACGCCGGGCAGATGGAGCAGCTGGCGGGGGAGATCCGCGCGTTCCTGATCAGCAACGTCTCGGCCACCGGGGGGCACCTGGGGCCCAACCTGGGCGTTGTGGAACTCACGATGGCGGTGCACCGCGTCTTCTCCTCGCCCACGGACTCCGTGGTCTTCGACACCGGCCACCAGTCCTACGTGCACAAGCTGCTCACCGGGCGACAGGACTTCAGCACGCTGCGGCAGGAGGGCGGTCTGGCCGGGTACCCCTCCCGGGCGGAGTCCGAGCACGACATCGTGGAGTCCTCCCACGCGTCCTCGTCCCTCTCCTGGGCGGACGGGATCTCCCGGGGCTACGCGCTCACGGGTCAGAACGACCGGCACACGGTGGCCGTGATCGGGGACGGCGCGCTCACCGGAGGCATGGCCTGGGAGGCCGTGAACAACATCGCCTCGGACCGGGACCGCAAGGTCGTAATCGTGGTCAACGACAACGGCCGCTCCTACGCCCCCACGGTGGGCGGGTTCGCCAACCACCTCAAGGACCTGCAGGCCAGCGTGCAGCAGGGCGTGGACGCGGTGCGCACGGACCGCCGCTACGAGCAGACGCTGGACCGGGCCAAGCACATGCTCACCGCGTCCGGGCACCTGGGCCAGGCGATCTACCGCGGCCTGCACGGGATGAAGCAGGGCATCAAGGACGTGGTGGTCCAGCAGGGCATCTTCGAGGACCTCGGGATGAAGTACGTGGGTCCGGTGGACGGCCACGACCTCGCGGCCATGGAGCAGGCTCTGACCAACGCCCGCAACTTCGGCGGGCCGGTGATCGTGCACGCCATCACCGAGAAGGGTCACGGCTACCTCCCGGCGCGGCTGGACGAGAACGACCAGTTCCACTCCGTTCCGGTGATCGACCCCGAGACGGGCAAACCCACCGGCACGGCCTCCGCCCGCACGTGGACCCACGTGTTCCGGGACGAGATCGCGGCGATCGCCGACGACCGGGAGGACGTGGTGGGGATCACGGGCGCCATGCTGATCCCCATGGGGCTGCAGAAGATGCAGCTCGCGCACCCGGACCGCGTGGTGGACGTGGGGATCGCGGAGCAGCACGCCCTGACCATGGCCGCCGGCATGGCCTTCAGCGGCCTGCACCCCGTAGTGGGGCTCTACGCCACGTTCCTCAATCGCGGTTTCGACCAGCTGCTCATGGACGTGGCCCTGCACAGGGCGGGTGTCACGGTGGTGCTGGACCGCGCGGGCGTCACGGGCCCGGACGGCCCCAGCCACCACGGCATGTGGGACCTCGCACTGCTGCAGATCGTGCCCGGGCTGCACCTCGCGGCACCGCGTGACGAGGCCACGATGGTCGAGGAGCTGCGCGAGGCGGTGGCCGTGTCCGACGCACCCACCGTGGTGCGCTACCCCAAGGGCCCCGTGGGCGCCCCCCTGCCCGCGCTGGAGCGCCTGGCGGACGGTGTGGACGTGCTCGCCCGCAGCGGCGAGGGCACCGGTCCGGAGCAGGAGCACCGCGACGTGCTGATCGTGGGTGTGGGTGCCATGTGCGTCATGGCGCTGGACGTCTCCGAGCGGCTCGCCGCCCACGGCGTGTCCTCCACCGTGCTCGATCCCCGCTGGGTGCTGCCCGTGGCGGACTCCGTGGTGGAGACTGCTGCGCGCCACCGGATCGTGGTGGTCGTCGAGGACGGGGTGCGCGCCGGGGGCATCGGTTCTCTCATCCGCCAGCAGATGCGGGCGCACGGGGTGGACACCGCGCTGAACGAGGTGGGCCTTCCCACGGAGTTCCTGGAGCACGCGAGCCGGGACCAAATCCTGCGGCACACGGGCCTCACCGCGCAGCGCATTGCGCAGGACACGCTGGCGTCCGTGCTGGGAACCAAGGTCCCGTACGCCCGCCC
>NZ_RCOM01000062.1 GCF_003667225.1 Kocuria rhizophila | reverse complement strand
CCCCCGGGACACCCCCCAGAGCACCGGTGGCTCCACCCTGGCCGTGAGCGAGAACGGCAGCACCTCCGTGGCACGCCGTTCCCCCGAGTACAGGGCCCCGGTGACCCCCATCAAGCGGGCACCCAGTTCCCGAGAGGACGAGAACGAATTGCGCACCATCACCACCGTGCACCCCCGGTCCTACAACGATGCCAAGTCCATCGGGGAGGCGTTCCGGGACGGGACCCCCGTGATCATGAACGTGTCCGACATGGGTGAGGCCGAGGCCAAGCGCCTGGTGGACTTCGCCGCGGGACTCGTCTTCGCGCTGCACGGCTCCATCGAGCGCGTCACCGCCAAGGTGTTCCTGCTGACCCCCTCCTTCGTGGAGGTCCGGGACCAGGGCCACAGCGACGACATCGACGAGGAGCCCGCGTCCCTCGAACGGGTCGAGGGCTGATCCGTGCACCTCGCGCTGTCGATCGTCTACCTGGTGGTCCACGTCCTGTACATCGCCCTGCTCGGGCGTCTCGTGCTGGACTGGGTCCAGATGTTCGCGCGCGGCTGGCGGCCCAAGGGCCTGGCGCTGGTGGCGGCATCCACGATCTACTCGCTCACCGACCCGCCCATGAACGCGCTGCGCAGGCTGGTCCCGCCCCTGCGGTTCGGCGGGGTGGCCCTGGATCTCGGGTTCCTGATCCTGGTCTTCGTGCTCAGCATCCTGCAGTCGATCGTGGCGGGACTGCTGCTGCGCGCGTGATAGTCGTCGGCCCCGGGTGCGCAGTTGTATCCTGGGCCGGAAATCCCTCCACCCCCGGGGCGCCGAGAAGCGCCCCGGCACGGGTGGTTCCAGTTCGAGACGAGGAGACAGACCCATGGCTCTGACAGCCGAAGACGTCATCAACAAGCGGTTCCAGCCCACCAAGTTCCGTGAGGGCTACGACCAGGACGAGGTGGACGACTTCCTCGACGAGGTCGTGGTGGAGCTGCGCCGCCTGCACCAGGAGAACGACACCCTGCGCAAGCAGGTGGAGACCCTCGGCGGCCGCCCCGAGGACGCGCCCGCCGAGACCTCCGTGTCCGAGCCGGGGACCGGCGCCGGCCAGGCCACCACGGTCGCCGCGGCCACGAGCCGTGACTCCCGCGAGGAGACCGTGTCCGAGCCCGTGGCAGCGGCTCCGGCCGAGACCACCGCTCCCGCCGAGCCGAAGACCACCGGAACCGGCACGAGCGGCACCGACGCCGCGCCGTCGGCCACTGCGGCCCGCCCGGTGGCCGAGGGGACGGCCTCCACCGACTCCACGCAGTCCGCGGCCGCCGTGCTCGCCATGGCGCAGAAGCTGCACGACGACTACGTCTCCCAGGGCCAGTCCGAGCGTGAGCGCCTGATCACCGAGGGCCGCACCCAGGCGGACCACCTCGTGGCCGAGGGCAAGCGCACCAAGGAGGAGACCCTCTCCGCCCTCGAGGCCGAGAAGGTGGACCTGGAGGCGGCGGTGGCCGAGCTGCGCACCTTCGAGTCCGACTACCGCGGCAACCTCAAGAGCTTCCTGAACACTCAGCTGAAGGACCTCGACAACACCGGTTCGCTCGCACCCGCGCAGGCGTCCGGCACCAAGCGCACCGCCAAGTAAGCGCCTGTGACGGATCACATGCCCGGTGCAGCGGCGGCCCAGGTTCCCCAGCGGACCGGCCGCCGCTGCGTCGTCGTGGCGCTGGCCGTGGCCGCCACGGTCTGGGCCGTGGACCAGCTGTTGAAGCTGTGGGTGGTCAGCAGCCTGGTGCCCGGGGTGGAGCATCCCGTGGTCCCGGGGCTGCTGTGGTGGGAGCACATCCGCAACAGCGGAGGCGCCTTCTCCCTGGGCTCGGAGTTCACGTGGGTCTTCACCGTGGTGATGGCGGTGGTCGCCGCGGGCATCGTCCGGGTGCTGCGCCGCGTGCGCGATCCCTGGTGGGCCGTGGGCCTGGGACTGGTGCTCGGGGGCACCCTGGGCAACCTCACGGACCGGCTGCTCCGTGAGCCCGGTTTCGGCGTGGGCCACGTGGTGGACTTCATCGCCGTGCCGCACTTCGCGGTCTTCAACATCGCGGACTGCGGCGTGACCGTGGGGATCGGCATCATCATGGTGCTGATCCTCAAGGACCGTGACATGGCGGCGCCCCGTGGTGGCTGAGCGCACGCGCCCCACGGGTTCGGAGCCCGAGTTCGACGACGCCCGGTTCACGGTGTCGCAGGAGCAGGACGGCCTGCGGCTCGACGCCGCCGTGGCCGCCTGGACGGGTCTGTCCCGTTCTGCGGCGGCCCAGCTGTGCGGCGAGGACCGGGTGGGGTTCCGGGGCAGGCCGGTGGGCAAGTCGCACCGCGTGGCCTCGTCCGAGACGTACACGGTGCAGGTCCCGGTGCCCGAGGATCCCCACCGGATCGCCCCGCAGCACGTCCCGGACCTGCGCGTGGTGCACTCGGAGGCCTCGTACGTGGTGATCGACAAGCCCGCCGGTGTGGCGGCCCACCCGTCTCCTGGGTGGAAGGGACCCACGGTGGTCGGCGCACTGGCCGGAGCGGGGATCTCCGTGGCCACCTCCGGCGCTCCCGAGCGCCAGGGGATCGTGCACCGGCTGGACGTGGGGACGTCCGGTCTCATGGTCGTGGCCCGTGACGAGAGCGCCTACTCCCAGCTCAAGCGGGCGTTCAAGGAGCGCACGGTCACCAAGGTGTACCACGCCGTGGTGCAGGGCATCCCGGACCCGCTGAAGGGCACCATCGACGCGCCCATCGGACGCCACCCGGGCCACGAGTGGCGCTTCGCCGTGCTGGAGGACGGGCGGAACTCGGTGACCCACTACGAGGTGCTCGAGGCGTTCGGGCGGGCGTCCCTCGTGGAGGTGCACCTGGAGACCGGGCGCACCCACCAGATCCGCGTGCACTTCAGCGCGCTGCAGCACCCGTGCTGCGGGGACCTCACCTACGGCGCGGACCCCGCGCTCTCCGCGGGTCTGGGCCTGACCCGGCAGTGGCTGCACGCCAAGCGCCTGGGCTTCACCAGCCCCGCCACGGGGCAGTACGTGGAGTACGAGAGTCCGTACCCCACGGACCTGGCCTACGCGGTGGAGACGCTGCGCGACGGCGGTCCGCAGCTGTGACGGATCTCCGCCCGGGAGCGGGCGGGGACGTCCGGGCCGCGGCCTAGAATGGTCGGGTGACTTCGGCGACCGGCAAAAAAGGCTTCACCCATCTCCACGTGCACACCGAGTACTCCATGCTGGACGGTGCCGCGCGCCTGAACGACCTCTTCGAGGAGTGCCACCGGCTGGGCATGGACTCGCTGGCCACCACGGACCACGGGTTCGTGTTCGGGGCGTTCGACTTCTGGAACAAGGCGCGCGCGGCCGGCATCAAGCCGATCATCGGCGTGGAGGCCTACCTCACGCCGGGCACCGCCCGCCAGGACCGCACCCGCGTGAAGTTCGCGGACGGCGGCCGCGACGACGTATCCGGTGCCGGCGCCTACACGCACATGACCCTGCTCGCGCAGTCCAGCGAGGGCATGCAGAACCTCTTCCGGGCCTCCACCAAGGCGTCCCTGGAGGGCCAGTTGTACAAGCCCCGCATGGACCGGGAGCTGCTCAACCAGTACGGCAAGGGGCTCATCGCCACCACCGGCTGCCCGTCCGGGGAGGTGCAGACCCGGTTGCGGCTGGGCCAGTACGACGAGGCCGTGAAGGCCGCCGCCGAGTTCCGGGACATCTTCGGCGCGGAGAACTTCTACTGCGAGCTCATGGACCACGGGCTGGGCATCGAGAAGCGCGTGACCCAGGACCTGCTGCGCCTGGCCAAAGACCTCAGCCTGCCGCTCGTGGCGACCAACGACCTGCACTACACGCACGCCGAGGACGCCAAGTCCCACGCGGCGCTGCTGTGCGTGCAGTCCGGCTCCACGCTGCAGGACCCCAAGCGCTTCAAGTTCGACGCGGACGAGTTCTACCTCAAGTCCCCCGAGCAGATGCGGGAGCTGTTCCGGGACTTCCCGGAGGCGTGCGACAACACCCTGGAGATCGCTGAGCGCTGCGAGGTGGAGTTCGACACCTCCGCCAACTACATGCCGCGCTTCCCCACGCCCGAGGGGGAGGACGAGACCTCGTGGTTCATCAAGGAGGTCGAGAAGGGGCTGCACTACCGCTTCCCGGGCGGGATCCCGGACGACGTCCGCGAGCAGGCCGAGTACGAGAAGAAGATCATCATCCAGATGGGCTTCCCCGGCTACTTCCTGGTGGTCGCGGACTTCATCAACTGGTCCAAGGACAACGGCATCCGCGTGGGTCCCGGCCGTGGTTCCGGTGCCGGTTCCATGGTGGCGTACGCCATGCGCATCACCGAGCTGAACCCGCTCGCGCACGGGCTGATCTTCGAGCGCTTCCTCAACCCGGACCGCGTGTCCATGCCCGACTTCGACGTGGACTTCGACGACCGCCGCCGCTCCGAGGTGATCCACTACGTCACGGAGAAGTACGGCGACGAGCGCGTGGCCATGATCGTCACGTACGGCACCATCAAGGCCAAGCAGGCGCTCAAGGACTCCTCACGCGTGCTCGGCTACCCGTTCTCCATGGGGGAGCGGCTCACCAAGGCCATGCCGCCGGACGTCATGGGCAAGGGCATCTCCCTGCAGGACGTCTACGACAAGGACGCCAAGCGCTACGACGAGGCCGGTGAGCTGCGCGAGGTGCTCGAGGACGACCCCGAGTCCATGAAGGTCTTCGAGACAGCCCAGGGCCTGGAGGGGCTCAAGCGCCAGTGGGGTGTGCACGCCGCGGGCGTGATCATGTCCTCGGACCCGCTGATCGACATCATCCCGCTCATGCGCCGCGAGCAGGACGGTCAGGTGATCACCCAGTTCGACTACCCCACGTGCGAGGGCCTGGGGCTGATCAAGATGGACTTCCTGGGGCTGCGCAACCTCACGATCATCTCCGACGCGCTGGAGAACATCACGCTGAACCGGGACGGCTTCGTGCTGGACCTGGAGCACCTGCCCATCGACGACCCCGGCTCCTACGAGCTGCTGGCCCGCGGGGACACCCTGGGCGTGTTCCAGCTGGACGGCGGGCCCATGCGCCAGCTGCTCAAGCTCATGCGCCCGGACAACTTCGAGGACATCTCCGCGACCATCGCCCTCTACCGGCCGGGTCCCATGGGCGCGAACTCCCACACCAACTACGCGCTGCGCAAGAACGGCGCGCAGGAGATCACCCCCATCCACCCCGAGCTCGCGGAGCCGCTCGAGGAGATCCTGGGCACCACCTACGGCCTGATCGTGTACCAGGAGCAGGTGATGGCGATCGCCCAGAAGGTCGCGGGCTACTCGCTCGGCCAGGCGGACATCCTCCGCCGTGCCATGGGCAAGAAGAAGAAGGCGGAGCTGGACAAGCAGTACCAGGGCTTCCACCAGGGCATGGTGGACCGCGGCTACTCCGAGGCCGCGATCAAGGCGCTGTGGGACATCCTGCTGCCGTTCTCGGACTACGCGTTCAACAAGGCGCACTCCGCGGCCTACGGGCTGGTCTCGTACTGGACCGCGTACCTCAAGGCGCACTACCCGGCCGAGTACATGGCGGCCCTGCTCACCTCGGTGGGCGACGACAAGGACAAGCTGGCCATGTACCTCACCGAGTGCCGTCACATGGGCATCACGGTGCTGCCGCCGGACGTGAACGAGTCCGAGCTGAACTTCACCCCTGTGGGCACCGACATCCGCTTCGGCATGGGCGCGGTGCGCAACGTGGGCGCCAACGTGGTCCAGGCCATGGTGGACGCCCGCAACGAGCAGGGGAAGTTCACGTCCTTCAACGACTTCCTGGCCAAGGTTCCGGCGGTGGTGTGCAACAAGCGGACCATCGAGTCCATGGTCAAGGCCGGTGCGTTCGACCAGCTCGGGCACACGCGCCGCGGCCTGGTGATGTGCCACGAGCAGGCCGTCGAGGACGTGGTGGCGCAGAAGAAGAAGGAGGACAACGGCGAGTTCACGTTCGACATCTTCTCGATGGGCGGCTCCGAGGACGAGGACCAGGAGACGTTCTCCGTGGAGGTCCCGGACGTCCCCGAGTGGGAGCGCAAGGACCTGCTCGCCTTCGAGCGCGAGATGCTGGGCCTCTACGTCTCGGACCACCCGCTGCGCGGTCTCGACGACGCCCTGGGCCAGTACACGGACACGGCGATCGCCCCGCTGCTCACCGAGGAGAACACCCGGCCCGACGGCGCCGTGGTCACCATCGGCGGCATGATCACCTCCCTGTCCCGCAGGATCGCTAAGTCCTCCGGCAACGCCTACGCCCGCGTGGAGCTCGAGGACCGCTCGGGCTCGATCGAGGTCATGTTCTTCGGCAAGGCGTACGCGCCGATCGCGGGCGTGCTCGCGGAGGACCTGATCTGCGTGATCAAGGGGCGGATGCAGCGCCGTGACGACGGCTCGATCACCATCTCCGCGCAGGAGCTCACGGTGCCCGAGCTGAGCGTGGACGGCTCCTCCGGGCCGGTGTGCGTGGCCCTGCCCGAGCACCGCGCCACGGAGGCCACGATCCGCCAGATCGGGGAGGTGCTGCGCAACCACAAGGGGGACTCCGAGGTGCGGATCCACCTGGACACCCGGCGCAGCATCCAGGTGATGCGGCTGGGCCCGGAGTACCGGGTGAACCCGTCACCCGCGCTGTTCGGGGACCTCAAGGTGCTGCTCGGCCCCGCCTGCCTGGAGGCCTGAGCGCCCCGGCGTCCTCCGCGCTCGCGGTGGCGTCGCATCCGCGTCACCTCCACGGACAACCGTGCGCGGGCGTCCCGGGCGGCTTTGACGCGCGATTGTAGACTGGCACGGTGAACGCGCAACCCCACACCACCCCGTCCTCCGGCCCCGCTGACGCCCACCTGAGGGTCGTCGACCTGCGCGGAAGGCATCTGGGCTGGGACGAGCTGCGCCGTGTGGTGCCGCGTCAGGCGGCGTCGTCCGTCTCCGCGGCCGAGGACGCCGTCCGGGGGATCATCGAGGACGTCCGAACGCGCGGGGCGGACGCGCTGCGCGAGTTAGCCCACCGGTTCGACGGTGTGGAGCAGGATCGCATCCGCGTGGCCCCCGAGCAGATCGCGCGGGCCGTGGCGGAGCTGGACCCGGCTGTGCGACGCGCCCTGGAGACCGCCATCGCGCGGACCCGGGCGTTCGCCGAGGCGCAGCGGCCGCGGGACGTGGAGGTGGAGGTGGCGCCCGGGGCAGTGCTGCGCCACCGCTGGACCGCTGTGCGCCGCGCGGGCCTCTACATCCCCGGGGGACTGGCCGTGTACCCCTCTTCCGTGGTGATGAACGTGGTGCCGGCTCAGGCCGCGGGCGTGGAGTCCGTGGTGCTGTGCTCGCCACCGCAGAAGGAGTTCGGCGGGTTGCCGCACCCCGTGATCCTGGGGGCGGCCGGGCTGCTCGGCGTGGACGAGGTGTGGGCCGTGGGCGGCGCGCAGTCCCTCGCGGCCATGGCGCTGGGCGTCACGGACGGCCAGGACGTCCTGGAACCCGTGAACACCCTCACCGGCCCCGGCAACATCTTCGTGGCCACGGCCAAGCGCCAGCTGCGCTCCCTGGTGGGCGTGGATGCTGAGGCCGGCACCACCGAGATCGCCGTGCTCGCGGACGACTCCGCGGATCCCCGGTTCGTGGCCGCAGACCTGATCTCCCAGGCGGAGCACGATCCCGCGGCCGGCTCGGTGCTCATCACCGACTCCCCGGACCTGGCCCGGGCCGTGGAGCGGGAACTGTTCGCGCAGGTCCCGGAGGCACGGCACCGCGAGCGGATCACCACGGCACTGGGTGGTCCGCAGTCCGGGGTGGTGCTCACGGACGGGCTCGAGCAGTCGATCGACGTGGCGGACGCCTACGCCGCGGAGCACCTGGAGATCCACACCCGGGACGCCCGCGAGGTGGCCGCACGGGTCCGCAACGCCGGGGCGATCTTCGTGGGCCCGTACAGTCCCGTGCCGCTGGGGGACTACGCCGCCGGGTCCAACCACGTGCTGCCCACGGGCGGCACGGCCGTGTTCGCATCCGGGCTGCAGGCCGCTTCCTTCATGAAGGCCGTGCAGGTGGTCGAGTACACCCGCGAGGCGCTCGCGGAGCTGGAGGAGGACATCGTGGCCCTGTCCGGCAGCGAGGACCTGCCCGCGCACGGCCGCGCCGTGGCCCTCCGCTCGGAGGACCACGTCGCCGAGGGCGCCCACGGGGCGGCCGGGTCCGCGGCCGCCCCCAGCGCCACCCCGCGCTCCACCCCCGGGGCGGAGGACGACCCCGCGTCCCGTGCGGGCGACGCCGCCCGCGTCCCGGGCGCGCCCGGCACCGGGTCCCCCGACACCCACGGGAAGGGCTGAGCCGTGCACTGTCCGTTCTGCCGCCACAACGACTCCAAGGTCGTGGACTCCCGCACGTCGGACGACGGCACGTCCATCCGACGGCGCCGCCGCTGCACCGAGTGCGGCCGTCGCTTCTCCACGCTCGAGACCACGTCGATCTCCGTGATCAAGCGTTCCGGGGTCACCGAGCCGTTCGACCGCCAGAAGATCGTCAACGGCGTGCGCAAGGCGTGCCAGGGGCGGCCCGTGAGCGAGGACGACCTCGCGATGCTCGCGCAGGAGGTCGAGGAGTCCATCCAGGCGTCCGGCAGCGCGGAGGTCGAGGCGCACGACGTGGGCCTGGCGATCCTTCCGCCGCTGCGACGCCTGGACGTGGTGGCCTACCTCCGGTTCGCCTCGGTGTACCAGGCGTTCGAGGACCTGGAGGACTTCGAGCGCGCGATCGACGTGCTGCGGGACCAGCAGGCCGAGCTCGCGGGACAGCAGACGCTCGTCCCGCCGGCAGCGCGCTCCGCCGCGGCACCCGCCGCACGACGTCGCGCCGCGCGCCGCGACGCACCGGGCACCGAGCCGGAGCCCGCGCAGAGCCCGGGGAGCGCCGACGAGGACCACGAGGAGAAGCCGGCCCCGCGGCGTCGTCGGGCGAAGAGGTCCGCGGACACGGTCACCCAGCCGCGGCTGCTGTAGGCACGCCACCGGCCATGGTGGCCGCGCGCCGGTTCCGCCGCAGGTCAGAGCAGGGACGGAGGCGCGGAGGGTGCTGTCCGTGGTGCATCAACTGTTAGCCTGAACGTGTGACGCAGAACCAGCATCGCTCCGTCCATCCCGCACCGCAGCTCGAGATCGTCCCCGCCTCCCGCGCAGACACCGAGCCTGCCGCCGCGGTGCTCGCCGAGGCGTTCGCCACCGATCCCCACGTGGTCGGTCTGCTGCCCCACGGCGATGTGCTCGAGGCCCTCACCCTGCTGTGGCGACGCGTCGTGCGGGAGACGTTCGCGGCGGGCGGTCACGTCTACCTGGCGGTGCCGCCGGGGGAGGACCGGCCGCTGGGTGCGGCGCTGTGGGCCGCCCCGGGCACTCGGGTCTCCTTGTCCCGGATGCTCCCCGGTGTGGCGACCTACGCCCGGATCTTCCGCACCCGTTTCCCGGACGCACTCGCGACCGAGTACCTCACGCAGCGCGCGCAGCCGACGTCCCCCCACTGGTACCTCAAGGCGCTGGCCACGGTGCCACCCGCCCAGGGCACCGGGGTGGGATCCCGCCTGCTCGAGGACCGCCTGGTGGAGATCGACCGGCAGCACGTCGGAGCCTATCTGGAGGCTTCCACCACCGGCCTGGTTCAGTACTACGAACGATTCGGCTTCCGCTCGCGCGGTCCCATTGCCTGCCGCGGAACGGTGCCCGCCATCGGGATGTGGCGTCCACCCGCCGACTGACCCGGGGCGTCACCGGATCGACCGCGGCCCCGCACCGGTCGCGCGCGCCAGCACGGGCGGCGTCAGCCGGCAGGCGGGGCGGGTGGATGTTGCGGACGCCGCCGGGGGACCGTGCCCAATTCGACCATCGCCGCGATCAGCGCGGTCAGTGCCCCGATCCAGGCACCGTGGAAGGCGACCATGGAGACCTCGTCCGCCGTGCGCTGCGTGAGTCCCCACCGTTCCAGAGGACCGGGAACCGTGGTTCCGCGGGGGTCTACAACATCCCCCAGTGCCAGTCCGAGGAGGATCTGCATCAGCCAGTGGAACAGCAGGAAGCCCGTGCTCCACGCCCCAGCGGCGTAGGGCTTCACCAAACAGGCGCGCGCCGTCACGGGGACGGCCAGCACCGCGCCCGCGATCCACGCGATGGGCAGGCCGACGAAGAGGTGGATGACCGCGTGGAGCCCCTCGAGCTCGAAGCCCACCCGCAGGATGAAGAGCAGTGGTGGGAGCCCCAGGGCCACGGGCCACACGAGCCACGCCACGAGCCGCGGCAGGACGGACGCTGGGCTGGCACGCCTCCTCGAGGGGCGCCCCGGTCGGTAGGGGGCCACCCGGGCGCGCGACGGGCCGCTCACGAGACCGCTCCCGCACAGGGACGAGAGGCGACGCCGCACGGGCACCCGGCCTGTGGCGCGGTCACCCGTGGCATGCTCGCGGCGGCCCTGTTTTCCCGCGCCGGCCCACAGCTCTCGCCCGCGCAGCACCGTGTCCATCCCGGGCCGCTCTGCCCGCCCATGATCCCCGTGACTTTGTTCACGCGCCCACGCTAGACACGCGGGGAAACCACGGGGAAGGGGTACGGGCCCGTCTGTGGACAGAGCCACGGCTGCGGAGTCCCGTCCACCACGGGTCGGGGATCCGGAGATGCAGACGCCCCGCCCGTGCGAGGACGGGCGGGGCGTGCGCTGGTGGGCCCTGCCGGGATCGAACCGACGACATCTACGGTGTAAACGTAGCGCTCTACCAGCTGAGCTAAAGGCCCGGGATCGGGTGGGCACGACTGGAGCAGCTGCCAGCACCCGATTGGGAGTCAGCCTACCGTTCGGTCGGGTTCCCGCCCAGGACGGGTGGGGTGAGCTTGCACACGTGCCGCTCATACGGAGCTGTCCGGTTTGACACGAGCGCGTCACCTGGCGTTAAGATGATGGGGTAGCTCGCGGGAAACCGCAGCTGTTCACCAGGGGACGCTGGTGCGCTTGATCGCCTTCGGGCGTGACAGATACGGCGGTTCGATTCCGTCGGTCTCCACTGCGAGGGAAACCCCGGAGCCACATGGCTCCGGGGTTTTTCGCATCGTCTGCCCATCCACCCGCGCCACGCACGGGTCTGCGCGCTGTCGGTCCGGGTGCGTAGGCTAGGAGCCATGGCTGCAGAAAAGAAAGCTGATATCGGTGTCACCGGCCTTGCCGTGATGGGCGCCAACCTTGCCCGCAACTTCGCGCACCACGGATACACGGTGGCGCTGCACAACCGCTCGTCCGCCAAGACGGATGCGCTGATCCAGGAGCACGGCTCCGAGGGTGACTTCATCCGCACGGAGACCATGCAGGAGCTCGTGGACTCCCTCGAGCGCCCGCGCCGCGTGCTGGTCATGGTCAAGGCGGGTGCGCCCGTGGACTCCGTGATCGAGCAGCTCACCCCGCTGCTGGACGAGGGCGACATCATCATCGACGGCGGCAACTCCTACTTCCAGGACACCCGCCGCCGTGAGCGCGAGTGCGCGCAGAACGGGCTGCACTTCGTGGGCGTCGGCGTCTCCGGTGGCGAGGAGGGCGCGCTCAACGGCCCCTCCATCATGCCGGGTGGCTCCGAGGAGTCGTACAGCACGCTGGGGCCCATGCTCGAGGACATCTCCGCGAAGGCGGACGACGGTGCTCCCTGCTGCGCGTGGATCAGCACGGACGGCGCCGGGCACTTCGTCAAGATGGTGCACAACGGCATCGAGTACGCGGACATGCAGGTGATCGGCGAGGCCCACGAGCTGCTGCGCTCGGTGGCCGGGCTCGAGCCCGCCGAGCAGGCGGACGTGTTCGACGAGTGGAACACCACCGAACTGTCCTCCTACCTGATCGAGATCACGTCGCAGGTGCTGCGCCAGGTGGACCCGAAGACCGGCAAGCCGTTCATCGACATCGTCGCGGACGCCGCGGGCCAGAAGGGCACCGGGCGCTGGACCGTGCAGGAGGCCCTGGAGCTCGGCTCCCCGGTCACCGCGATCGCCGAGTCCGTGTTCGCCCGCGCGCTGTCCTCCTCGGAACCCGCCATGCGCAAGGAGGCCCAGGAGGTGCTGCCCGCGGGCATCGGGGACACCACCGAGGACGTGGTGAAGGACCCGGAGTTCGTGGACGACGTCCGCAAGGCGCTCTACGCGTCCAAGCTGGTCTCCTACGCCCAGGGCCTGGACATGCTCACCATGGCCGGACGCGAGTACGGGTGGAACCTGGACCTCGCCTCGATCGCGAGCCTGTGGCGCAACGGCTGCATCATCCGCGCCGAGCTGCTGAACGTGATCATGGCCGCCTACGAGGGGGACAAGGCTCCGCTGAACCTGCTGTTCGCGCCGGAGTTCGTGAAGTCCATCGAGGACGCGCTGCCGGCCTGGCGCCGCGTGGTGGCACGCGCCGTCGAGCGCGGCATTCCCGCACCGGTGTTCTCGTCCGCGCTCGCGTACTACGACGCCCTGCGCCGCCCGCGCCTGAACGCGGCACTGACCCAGGGGCTGCGCGACTACTTCGGGGCGCACACGTACAAGCGCGTTGACGACCCGGACTCCAGCTTCCACGTGCTGTGGAGCGGGGACCGCTCCGAGGTCGTCTCCTGAGGCGGTCGCGCGGCGTCGTCGTGGGACGCAGCGCATGAGAACGGGCCGGGTTCCCCAAGGGGAACCCGGCCCGTTGCGCATTCCTGGAGCCAGGTGCGGTAGCGCCGCGTCAGATCCACATGGCGGGATCCACGTACGCGGCGGGGTCCACGAGCGGGGCCTTCTTTTCGGGCGTGCGGGGGCGGACCTTGCCGGGGATGCCCGTGACGATCGATTCCGCGGGGACGTCCTTGACCACCACGGCGTTGGCGCCCACGGCAGAGTCGCGCCCCACAGTGATGGGCCCCAGCACCTTGGCACCCGCACCGATGGTGACCCGGTCCTCCACCGTGGGGTGGCGTTTCACGGGCGCCATGGACCGCCCGCCCAGGGTCACACCGTGGTAGAGCATCACGTCGTCACCGATCTCAGCGGTCTCGCCGATCACCACGCCCATGCCGTGGTCGATGAAGAAGCGCCGACCGATCGTGGCGCCGGGGTGGATCTCCACACCCGTGGCGAAGCGCGCCAGCTGGGACACGGTGCGCGCCAGCAGCCGACGGTCGGGGTTCTGCCACAGCCGGTGGGAGAGCCGGTGCGCCCAGATGGCGTGGAGCCCCGAGTAGTTCAGGACGATCTCCACGCTGGAGCGGGCCGCCGGATCGTGCGTGCGGGCGGTCTCGAGGTCCTCGTGCAGTCTGCGCCAGAAACCCACGCGTGCTACCCCCTGGTGTGGAACGGGGCGGGCACCGGTGAACCGGTGCCCGCCGATGTGCAACGGATGCTCGGGACGGGTGTCCCGCGCCCCGGGCGGTCTGACCGGGACTCAGCCCCGGATGTCCTCGTACAGGATGGTGGAGACGTAGCGCTCGCCGTAGTCGCACACCACGGCCACGATCAGCTTGTCCCGGTTCTCTTCTTTGGCGGCCTCCTGCAGCGCGGCCCAGATGATCGCGCCGGTGGAGATCCCGCCCAGGATGCCCTCCTTGCTGCCGAGCTCACGGGCGTACTGGACCGAGTCCTCCACGGTGACGTCGTAGACGTCGTCGTAGATCTCGCGGTCCAGCACGTCCGGCACGAAGTTGGCGCCCAGCCCCTGGATCTTGTGGGGGCCGGCCTTGCCCTCGGTGAGCAGCGGGGAGTCGGAGGGCTCCACGGCGACGAGCCGGACCTCCGGCTTCTGCTCCTTGAGGTACTTGCCGGCACCGGAGATGGTGCCGCCCGTGCCGATGCCGGCGACGAAGACGTCCACGGCGCCGTCGGTGTCGTTCCAGATCTCGGGTCCTGTGGTCTCGTAGTGGACCTTCGGGTTGGCGGGATTCGCGAACTGGCTGGCCAGGACGGCGTTCTCGGTGGTGTCCACGATCTCCTGGGCCTTGTCCACGGCGCCGCGCATGCCGTCCGCGCCCGGGGTGAGCACGATCTCCGCGCCGTAGGCGCGCAGCATGACCCGACGCTCGGTGGACATGGTCTCGGGCATGGTGAGGATGACCTTGTAGCCGCGGGCGGCACCCACCATGGCCAGGGCGATGCCCGTGTTGCCGGAGGTGCCCTCCACGATGGTCCCGCCGGGCTTGAGCTGCCCGGACGCCTCGGCGGCGTCCACGATGGCCTTGCCGATCCGGTCTTTCACGGAGTTGGCGGGGTTGTAGAACTCGAGCTTGACCGCCACGTTGCCGGGGAGGTCCTTGTCCAGCTGGTTGAGGCGCACCAGGGGGGTGCCCCCCACGATCTCTGTGACGTCGTTGTAGATCTTGCCCATCACTTGTCTCCTTGTTCTGTGGTGTCGCGGTTCTGCGGTGCCGTACGCGCGGCATGACGGTGCCGGGTGAGGGCGCGGATTCCGTGTCAGCGTAGCCCCGGTTTCCGGCGGTTCCTCAGTCCGTGAGCCACGCGGCGTAATGTTGGCGGACCTTCGCGAGCTTGGGGTTGATGATCACCTGGCAGTAGCCGTTGAACGGCTGGTTGCCGTAGAAGTCCTGGTGGAAGTCCTCGGCCTCGTGCAGCGGGCCCAGTGGCTCCACCGTGGTGACCACGGGGTCGTCGAACAGCTCCTGGGCGCGCACGATGGCGGCCTCGAAGAGGCGGCGCTGCTCCTCGTCCGCCGGGAACACGGCTGAGCGGTACTGCGTGCCCACGTCGTAGCCCTGGCGGTTCAGGGTGGTGGGGTCGTGACCCGTGAAGAACAGGTCCAGGATCACGTCCGCGGGCACCACGTCCGGGTCGAACACGACCTCCACGGCCTCGGCGTGGCCGGTGGTTCCGGAGCACACCGATTCGTAGTCCGGGTGCGGCGTGTGCCCACCCGTGTACACGCTGCGCACGCTCTGCACTCCGCGCACCCTGCGGTACACGGCGTCCAGACACCAGAAGCAGCCACCGGCCAGCACGAACGTCTGCGGCGTCGATGAAGTCATGCCCAGTACAACGCGTGGCGCGCCAGAAGATTCCCCGCCCGTGGCGGAGGCCGCGCTCCTAGGATGGGGCCATGAGCACCGATCAGCCGCCATCCGATCCGCACCCCACGGTCCAGGACGTCGTCGCCGCGGCGGACGCACTGTGGCCCTTCCGGCTCCAGGAGGACTGGGACGCGTCCGGTCTGGTGCTCGGGCGCCCCGAGGCCCCGGTGCGGCGCATCCACCTGGCCGTCGATCCCGTGGCCGCCGTGGTCCGGGAGGCCGTGGACGCGGGAGCTGACCTGCTGCTCACCCACCACCCCCTGCTGCTGCGCGGAGTCACCTCCGTGGCCGCGGACGGTTTCAAGGGCCGCGTGGTCCACGACCTCGTGGAGAACCGCTGCGCCCTGCTGTGCTGCCACACCAGCGCGGACTCGGCCCGCCGCGGCGTCTCGGACGCGCTGATCGCGGCGTGCGGCGTCGGGCCCGACGACGCCGCTCCGCTCGTTCCGCACTCCTCCGACCCCCGCACGGGGCTGGGCCGTGTGGGAACCCTGGACGAGCCGGTGATCCTGAGAGAGCTCGCCGAACGGCTGGCGCGGCGCATCCCGCCCACGGTGCAGGGACTCCGGGTGGCGGGTGATCCGGAGCGGCGCGTGAGCACGGTGGCGGTGTGCGGCGGCTCGGGGGACTCCCTCTTCGACGTCGTGCGCAGCCACGGCGCGGACGTCTACGTGACCGCGGACCTGCGCCACCACCCGGCGTCGGAGGCCAGGGAGCGCGCCCTCGGGCCGGGGGAGCACGGCACCCCCGCGCTGGTGGACGCCGCGCACTCCGCGAGCGAGGCCCTGTGGCTCCCGTGGGCCGCCGAGGACCTGCAGCGTGCGCTGACCGCCCGCGGCTACGCGGTGGAGATCCACGTGAGCACGCTGCGCACCGACCCGTGGGATCTCACGGTGGCCACCCCGCCGCAGTGAGACGCCCCGGGCGGGGTGGCCCACCCGAGGCATCCGGGCTCCCGCCGCGCACTAGCCACCCGTGAACAGTTCCGTGG
>NZ_RCOM01000061.1 GCF_003667225.1 Kocuria rhizophila | reverse complement strand
AGATGCTGGGCCTCAACCAAAAATATAAAACTTCTGGTATCAACAAACTAGACACACTATTGAGTTGACAAACAACACACCACAACGCAGCTCCCCATCACGAGGACCACCACGGTCGGTTGCGATCGCGCCGTGCGGCGGATCAAGATTTTGACTGTCGCCCCCGGTCGGACCGTTCCGGTCCTTCGCTGGAGTAACTCGAAGAGCTTATCCCTACCTGGTTCGGCGTGTCAACTTGACTTCTCAAGTCTGCGCGCTTCCCCGGCGGGTTGCTGAGCAACCGTAGCATGAACGAGGTCCGAACTCTCGGGCTGATCTTTGCCGGTCACCCCCGCGGGTCCGCACCCTTTCGGGCCCCTTGCCGCGGCGACTCGGAATACATTACACACGAGCCAGGACCGGCGCAAAGTGCCGGTCCTGGCTCGTGCGGAAGAGGTGCTGCAGGCTGCGCTGCCCTCTCGGGTCACGCCGGCCGTGGAGGGGCCGTCGCTCCTCGCGGCGGCGCCGGAAGCCGGACAGTGAGGATTCCCTCGGCCCGGCACCGGGCCCGCAGGAACTAGTCCGTGAAGGTGACCGCGGCGAGGTTCTTCTTGCCGCGCCGTAGCAGCACGAAACGTCCGTGCAGGAGGTCGTCCGAGGTGACCACGGCGTCCTCCCCCGTGATCTTGTGGTTGTTGAGGGACACACCACCCTCCTTGAGCGTGCGCCGCGCCGCGGACTTGGACTCGGACAGTCCAGTGCCCACCAGCAGGTCCACGACCGGCTGCTCCTGCCGCCCGGTCACCGTCGTGCCGGGCAGCGCGTCGGCCACGGCCGCGAGGGTGGACTCGTCCAGTTCCTCGAACGCGCCCTTGCCGAACACTGCGGCGGACGCCTCGATGGCCTGCCGGGTGGCCTCGGCGCCGTGCACCAGCGTGTTGACGTCCTCCGCGAGCACGCGCTGGGCCTCGCGGCGGTACGGCTCCTCGCGGGTGAGACGTTCGAGCTCCGCGATCTCCTCGCGGGTGCGGAACGTGAAGACCTTCAGGCGGTCCGCCACATCCGCGTCAGCGGTGTTGAGCCAGAACTGGTAGAAGGCGTAGGGCGAGGTCAGCTCCGGGTTCAGCCAGATGGCGTTGCCCTCCGACTTGCCGAACTTGGTGCCGTCCGAGTTGGTGATCAACGGGGTGCCGATGGCGTGCACCGCCGCCCCTTCGGCCTTGCGCACGAGGTCCGTTCCCGACGTGAGGTTGCCCCACTGGTCCGAGCCGCCGGTCTGCAGGGTGCAGCCGTACTGCCGGTAGAGGTTGAGGAAGTCCAGTCCCTGCAGGATCTGGTAGCTGAACTCGGTGTAGGAGATCCCCTCCTCCGAGTTCAGACGCTTGGCCACGATGTCCTTCTTGATCATGGTGCCCACGCGGAAGTTCTTGCCGATGTCCCGCAGGAAGTCGATGGCCGACAGCTGCGACGTCCAGTCCAGGTTGTTGACCATGCGCGCCGGGTTCTCCCCCTCGAAGGACAGGAAGCGCTGCACCTGCTCGCGCAGCATCTCAACCCACTCGGCCACGGTCTCGCGCGAATTGAGGACGCGTTCTGACGTCTGTCGCGGGTCTCCGATGAGCCCCGTGGACCCACCCACCAGGCCGATGGGGTGGTGCCCCGCGAGCTGGAGCCGGCGCAGCAGCAGCAGCTGCACCAGGTGGCCCAGGTGCAGCGAGGACGCCGTGGGATCGAAGCCGCAGTAGTAGGTGATGGGCTCACCGTCCAGCGCCGCCTGCAGGGCCTCCGGGTCCGTGGAGACCTGGACCAGGCCCCGCCAGTTCAGTTCCTCCCAGAGGGAGGAGAACGAGGGGTCGTTGTGCTGCGTGCTGAGATCGGTGGTTGACACGCCGACCAATTTATCAGGAGACGGGCTGGGGCTCCCCGCCCTGCTCCGCGATGCCGGTGGGCATGCCGTGCGCGCCCACGAGGTGCAGCCGCTGGGTGGGCCGGGTCATGGCCACGTACAGGTTGCCCGCCCCGCCCGCGGGGTCCCCGGCGATGTCGTTCGGCTCGACGACCACGACAGAGTCGAACTCCAGGCCCTTGGCGTCCCACGGGGTGAGGACCATGATGCGCCGGTCCAGGCTGCGCATGCCCGCGGCGACCATCCCGGGGAACCCTCGGTCCAGGGCCCGGCCAACCGCGCCGATGAGGTGGCCCGGGCACACGACCCCCACGAGGCCGCCGACGAGGGCGTCGAGCTCGGCACCCACGCACCGCACCACCGCGTGCGTGACCTCGTCCTCGGTGCCCGGGCACAGGACATCGGGCGCCTCGCCGTCGCGCACGGCCCGGGGGTCGGACACGGTGAGGTTCGCGGCGCGCGCCACCCGCGCGGCGGCGTCGGCGATCGGCTGGGGTGTGCGGTAGTTGACCGTGAGCTCCTCGAGGTCGAAGCGCTCCCCCACGAACGGTTCGAGCGCCTCGGACCACGTGCGAGCGGCCGCAGCGTTGCCCGCCTGCGCGATGTCCCCCACCACGGTGAACGACTTCAGGGGGCACCGACGCATCAGCACGCGCCACTGCATGGGCGACAGCTCCTGCGCCTCGTCCACGACCACGTGCCCGTAGGCCCACGTGCGGTCCGACGACGCCGCCTCGGCCGCGGTCATGCGGCGCGGCGCCTCGGCGTTGAACGCCGTGAGCTGCTCGACCGTCACGACGCCCTGGGCACCGATGTCCTCGAAGCCCTCGGCCATGGCCTCCAGGGCCTTCTGCGCCGACTCCTGGGACTTGCGCTCCTCGAGCGTCCGGTCACCGCGCACGGTGATGCCCGCGGACTCGAAGTCCCCGAGCAGCTCGGCCGCCTCGTCGAGCAGGGCGACGTCCGCGACCGTGAGCGGCGCGTCCGCGGGACGGAGCAGGCGCGCGAGCTCCGCGTCACTCAGCTCCGGGGCGGCGGAACGCAGGTAGCGCTCCTTGCTGAACAGCTGGCCCACGAGCTGCTGGGGCGTCAGGGGCAGCCACAGCAGGTTGAGCGCGATCCTGACCTCGCGGGACTGCCGCAGGTCCTCCTTGAGGTACGAGCGGTCCATGGTGGAGCCGGCCTTCTCGTTCAGCTCGTCCCCGAGCTTCTGAGCGAGCTCCTTGATGACCACCTTCACGAACGTCTCGCGGGCCTCGTTGTGCGGCTTGCCGGTCGCGCGGGCGCGCTCCCGCGCGCGACGCACGAGAGACCGGGAGAGCTTCACGCGGTGGCCGTCGACCGTGAGCCACTGGGCGCGGGGCGGGACCTTCTGGCGGTCGGCGACCGCCCGGGCGACCACGTCCACCATGTGCAGCCCCGACTTCCAGCGGGCGACCCAGGGGTACGACTCGACCGTGCCGTGGACGCCCGGGTAGAGGTCCGCGAGCGAGGACATCACCACGCCCGTCTCGCCGAGGGCCGGCAGCACGCGCTCGATGTACCAGAGGAACGAGGATGACGGACCCACGATCAGCACACCGGACTTGGCCAGCCGCTCACGGTGCTCGTAGAGCAGGAACGCCGCGCGGTGCAGGGCCACGGCCGTCTTGCCCGTGCCGGGTCCGCCCTGAACAACCCTCACACCGGACAGCGGCGCCCGGATGATCCGGTCCTGCTCGGCCTGGATGGTGGCCACGATGTCCGTCATGCGGCCCGTGCGCTCGGAGTTCAGCGCGGCGATCAGCGCGCCCTCCCCGTGCACCACGTCCTCGTCCGCGACCCGCTCCGCGTCGAAGACGTCGTCCTCGAGCGCGGTCACGTCCCGCCCGTCCATGATGAGGTGGCGGCGGCGCACGAGGTCCATGGGGTTCGCGGCCGTGGCCTGGTAGAAGGCGCCCGCCTCACGGGCGCGCCAGTCCAGCACGAGCCGGCGGTGGTCCTCGGTGGCCAGACCGAGCCTGCCCACGTAGTGCCGTTCGTCTTCCGTGGTGTCCAGGCGGCCGAACACGAGCCGCTCGTCCACGGCGTTGAGCTGGGTGAGCCGGTCCTCGTAGTGGGTGGCGAACGCATCGCGCTCCGAACGGGCCTGGTGGCCTCCGCCGTACTGGGTGGTCCGCACCCGGCGCAGCTCGCGCTCGCTCTGCGCTCGCAGCTCGTCGAGCCGTGTGTAGGCCGTGGCGACGTGCTCGCGCTCCAGCTCGAGTTGCCGGGACACTCCCACGGTTGCGGATTCCTCCACGCAGTTCACCTCACGCACACAGCCGGAAACGCCGGTTCCTTGACCGGCGATCGACCATCCTACCGTTCGGCCGACGCCGCCGGGGCGCTCACACGCGCAGCAGCGCGCGCACCCGGTGCCCACCCAGCTGGGCGCGACCGCGCAGCGCGGTGAGCTCCATGATCACGCCGAACCCCGCGACGTTGTAGCCGCCCCGGGTCAGCAGGGACGCCGCGGCGCCGAGTGTTCCGCCGGTGGCCAGGACGTCGTCGAGCACGAGCACGCGCGCACCCCGCGGGGCGTCGTCGGTGTGGATCTCCAGCGTCCCGGTGCCGTACTCGAGGTTGTACGACTGGGAGATGGTCTCCCGGGGCAGCTTGCCCTCCTTGCGCACGGGAATGATCCCGGCCCCGGAGGCGTAGGCCACGGCGGCGGCGATCATGAAGCCGCGCGCCTCCACGCCGGCCACGCAGTCGTACTGGCCGTCGAAGGCGTCCACGAGGGCGTCCACCGTGCGGTGGAACCCGGGCCCGTCCGCGAACAGCGGTGTGAGGTCACGGAACAGCACCCCCGGCTCGGGGTGGTCGGGGATCTTGGCGCACAACCGGTCGATCATCTGTTCCACGGATTCAGTCACCCGGTCATCGTATCCGTCCCAGCCGGTTCCGCCCCCTCGGAGTCAGCGGGTGCGCCGCCGTTTCACTGCGGCCCTGCGGTACGGGGACACCGTGGGTTCCCCGGGCAGGGCGAAGCGCCATGGGAAGGCATCCGTGCCGCCCTCCCCGGACACTCCCGTGCGCGGGGTCTCGAGGAACTCCTCCGGTGCAGGCTCCGCGAGCGCCAGACCCGTCCAGGTGGTTCCCTCCCGCTCGGCCACGGCCTCGCGGGCACGGGCCACGGGATCGGGCGAAGCCCCGAGATCGACGATCGCGGCGGCGTCGTCCTCTAGGGTGAGCCCGAGGGCCTGGGCGGTGTTGCCGGGTCCGCGCGCCAGGGTGGCGAACGGGGGTTCCGAGCTGCGCGTGGCCAGCCGACGCCGCGTGGCGGGCTCGGTCCCCAGGACCACCTCTCCGGAGCGGATCAGGATGCCACCGCCCGTGCCCTCGGGGCGGCACACGACGTTCACGGCGTGGTGCAGCCCGTAGGTGAAGTAGACGTAGAGGTGCCCGGGCGGCCCGAACATGGCGGCGTTGCGGGCGGTGCGACCGCGGAAGGTGTGCGCCCCGGGGTCCGGGAGGTCCGAGTCCTGCGGACCGCCGTAGGCCTCCACCTCCGTGAGGCGCAGCGCGACCGTGCCGGTGTCCCGCGCGCAGACGAGCACGGCCCCGAGGAGGCGGGGAGCGACGTCGGGCGCGGGCCGGGACAGCAGCTCGTGCAGCGCGGGGCTCACGAGATGACGGGCTCGCGCGTCTCGAACTCGGCAAGCTCCGCGAGTTGCCGCTTCAGCTCCGTGAGCTGCCGGGCCACGGCCTCGGGCGCGGTCCCGCCCTGCGAGCTGCGGGAGGCGAGCGAACCGGCCACCGTGAGCACCTCGCGCACGCCCGGTGTGAGGTGCGTCGAGATGGCCGCGAACTGCTCGTCCGTGAGGTCCCACAGCTCGATGCCCTGCTCCTCGCACACGCGCACGGCCTCCCCCGAGATCTCGTGGGCCTCGCGGAAGGGCACACCCTGGCGCACGAGCCACTCCGCCACGTCCGTGGCGAGCGCGAAGCCCTGCGGTGCGAGCTCCGCGAGGCGATCGGGGTGGAACTCGAGCGTGGCCATCATCCCGGCGACCGCCGGCAGCAGCACCTCGAGCTGGTCGATCGCGTCGAAGACCGGCTCCTTGTCCTCCTGCAGGTCGCGGTTGTAGGCGAGCGGCAGGCCCTTGAGCGTGGCCAGCAGACCCGTGAGGTCGCCGATGAGCCGCCCCGCCTTGCCGCGCGCGAGCTCCGCGACGTCCGGGTTCTTCTTCTGCGGCATGATCGAGGAGCCCGTGGAGAAGGCGTCGTCCAGGGTCACGAAGGAGAACTCCTTGGTGGCCCACGTGGTGACCTCCTCGCTCATGCGCGAGACGTCCACCGCGGCCATCGCGCACACCCACGCGAACTCGGCGTAGACGTCCCGCGAGGCCGTGCCGTCGATCGAGTTGTGCACTGCGGAGTCGAAGCCGAGCTCCGAGGCCACGGCATTCGGGTCCAGCCCCAGGGAGGAGCCCGCGAGCGCTCCGGAGCCGTAGGGCGAGACGGCCGCGCGGCGGTCCCAGTCCACGAACCGCTGGACGTCCCGCAGCACGGCCCACGCGTGGGCCAGCAGGTGGTGGGACAGCAGCACCGGCTGGGCGTGCTGCAGGTGCGTGCGCCCCGGCATGGGGGCGTTCGGGTGGCGCTCGGCCTGCTCCATCAGCGCGCGCACCACGTCCAGCAGGTTGCGGGCCACGATCGAGGCGTGGTCCCGCAGGTACATGCGCCCGAGCGTGGCGATCTGGTCGTTGCGGGAGCGCCCGGCCCGCAGCTTGCCGCCCAGCTGGGCCCCGGCTCGCTCGATCAGTCCGCGCTCGAGGCAGCCGTGGACGTCCTCGTCCGAGGGCGCCGGGGCGTACGCGCCGCTGCGCACGTCCGCCTCGAGCCGGTCCAGGGCGTCGAGCATGCCCGCGAGCTCGGCGTCGTCCAGCAACCCCGCGGTGTGCAGCACCCGGGCGTGCGCGCGGGAGCCCGCGATGTCGTACGGCGCCAGGCGCCAGTCGAACTGGGTGGAGCGGCTCAGCTCGGCGAGCGCGTCCGCCGGTCCCCCGGCAAAGCGGCCACCCCACAGGGCGCCCTCGTTGGTTCCGTGCTGCTCGTGCTGGGCCATGGTGCTCCTCGCTGACGTGTGCTGTGGTTCGTGGGCCGGGCGCCGCGTCCCCTGCGGGTCGAGTGGCGCGTGCGCTGTCCCCCGCGGGGGCCGAGTCGCGCGTGCGGCGACCCTGCGGGGGCCGGGGACGACGCCGCCCGGCGTGGTGAACGGCCGGGCTCCAGTCTAGGAGCCCGGCCGTCAGGGTCCGCCCGTGGGCGGTGGGGCCGCGCTGCCGCGGCCACCGGGTGTCACTTACCGGCGAGTCCCTGCTCGCGCCGGGACGCGACCTTGGAGGACATGCCGAACAGCTCGATGAAGCCGCGGGCGTTGGACTGGTCGAAGGAGTCGCCCTCGTCGTACGTGGCCAGGTTGAAGTCGTACAGCCCGGTGTTCGAACGGCGACCGGTCACCGTGGCCCGCCCGGCGTGCAGCTCCATGCGGATGTCGCCGTTCACGTAGGTCTGGGTGTCCTGGATGAACACGTCGAGAGACTTCTTCAGCGGGGAGAACCACTGGCCGTCGTAGACGAGCTCCGTCCAGCGCTGGCCCACGGTCTTCTTGAAGCGGGCCTGTTCGCGCTCGATGGTGACGTTCTCGAGCTCCTGGTGCGCGGCGATCAGCGCCATGGCACCGGGGGCCTCGTAGATCTCGCGGGACTTGATGCCCACGAGGCGGTCCTCCACGATGTCGATCCGGCCCACGCCCTGCGCGCCGGCGCGGCGGTTCATCTCCTGGATGGCCTGCAGCGGCGTGACGGGCTTGCCGTCGATCGCCACGGGGACGCCCCTCTCGAACGTGATCACGACCTCGTCCGCGGCGGGCGGGAAGGTGGGGTCGTCCGTGTAGTCGTAGACGTCCTTGGTGGGCCCGTTCCAGATGTCCTCGAGGAAGCCCGTCTCCACCGCACGGCCCCACACGTTCTGGTCGATCGAGAACGGGTTCTTCTTGGTGGTCTCGATCGGCAGGTTGTTCTGCTCCGCGTAGGTGATGGCCTTCTCACGGGTCAGCGCGAGGTCCCGCACCGGGGCGATGCACTTGAGCTCCGGACCGAGGGTCTGGATGCCCACCTCGAAGCGGACCTGGTCGTTGCCCTTGCCCGTGCAGCCGTGGGCCACCGTGGTGGCTCCGAACTTCTTCGCGGCCGCCACCAGGTGCTTGACGATCACCGGGCGGGACACGGCGGAGACCAGCGGGTACGAGTCCATGTACAGGCCGTTGGCCTGCAGCGCGGGCATGCAGTACTCGCTCGCGAACTCGTCCCGGGCATCGGCCACGTACGCCTCGACGGCGCCGCAGTCCAGAGCGCGCTGGCGGATGGTCTCCAGGTCCTCGCCACCCTGTCCCACGTCCACGGCCACGGCCACGACCTCGGCACCGGTGGCCTCACCGATCCACCCGATGGCCACGGACGTGTCCAGTCCACCCGAGTAGGCCAATACCACGCGATCACTCACGGTGCTTCCCTCCACACTGCTCAACGACGACTCTGACTGCACGGGACATCCCGCGCTTCGTGCATGACTATACACGCCAGTCAGTATTTATGCATCGAGGGTGAGTTCGCGCTTCAGGATCTTGCCCGTGGGGCCCTTGGGCAGCTCGTCGGTGACGCGGTAGATGCGGGGGTACTTGTACTTGGCCACCCGTTCCTGCACGAAGGCGTCCAGCTCCCGGGTCAGCGCTTCGTTGCCCTTGGACTCGAGCACACCGGACTCGAACACGACCACGGCGCCGACCTCCTCGCCGTGCTTCTCGTCCGGGACCCCCACCACGGCGGCCTCGACCACGCCCGGGAACTGGTAGATGACCTCCTCGACCTCACGCGGGTACACGTTGTAGCCGCCGCGCAGGATCATGTCCTTCTTGCGGTCCACGATGAAGAACATGCCGTCCTCGTCCTGGCGGGCCATGTCCCCCGTGTGGAACCAGCCGCCACGCATGGCCTCCTCGGTGGCCTCCGGCTTGTGCCAGTAGCCCTTCATGACGTACTGGCCGGCCACCACGAGCTCGCCGACCTCGCCGGTGGGGACCTCGTTGTCCTGGCCGTCCACCACCCGCAGCTGCGCCCCGCGCACCTCGGAGCCGATGGAACCCGGCTTGCGCACGTTGCCGGGCTGGTTGAAGCACACCACGGGAGAGGTCTCCGAGAGCCCGTAGCCCTCGAACACCGTGGTGCCGAAGACCTTCTCGAACTTGGCCAGGACCTCCACGGGCATGGACGAGCCGCCCGAGACCCCGGCGCGCAGGTCGATCCCCTCCACGGCCTGCGGATCCTGCCCGGACTGGTGCAGCAACGCGACGTACATGGTGGGCACGCCGGCGAAGATGGTCACCCGGTCCCGGCGCAGCACCTCCAGCGCCTTGGCCGGGTGGAAGCGCGGCAGCAGCGTGACGGTGGCACCGGCGCAGATCACGCCGTTCAGCGCCACGGTCTGGCCGAACACGTGGAAGAACGGGAGTCCGCCGAACATCACGTCCCCGTGGGCCAGGTTGAAGACCTCACCGGCGACCTCCGCGTTGGACAGGAGATTGTGGTGGGTCAGCTCCGCACCCTTGGGCCGGCCCGTGGTGCCGGAGGTGTACAGCAGCACCGCGGTGTCCGAGTCCGCGCGCTCCACGACCTCGTGGTCGGGATCCACGGCCTGCAGCCGCCCCACCGTGCCCTGGGCGCTGATGGGCAGGACGTTGAGCCCGTCGATCTCCTCGGCCGCCTTCTGGCTGGCCTCGGCCATGTCCTCCCACGCGAGCACGAAGGAGACCCCCGCGTCCTGGAAGTGGTAGGTCAGTTCACGGGGAGTGAGCAGCGGGTTGAGGGGCACCACGATGCCGCCCGCGCGCAGGATCGCGTAGTAGAGCACGGCCATGTGCGGCACGTTGGGCAGCACGAGCGCCACACGGTCCCCGGGACGGATCCCGTTGGCCTTCAGCAGCGCCGCGCCGCGGGCCGAGAGGTCGTTGAGCTGGTCGTAGCTCATGTGGAGGTCGTCGAGGATGATCACGGGATCCGAGCCGTACTTCTCGGCCGACGTGGTGAGCAGGGTGGCCAGATTTGTCATGGATCCTCCAGGTAGGAATGTGAGTTCTACCACGTGATACTGCCCGTATCGGGTATCTGAGTCAAACACCGTCACCGCCCCGGCTGGGGCGTGGGAGACTGGAGCGCGCCGCACCGTGACCCCTCCCCCGGGGTGCCACGGAGCGGCAGCAGTGAACATCAGCACCAGGCCCGCCAGGCAGCGGGCCGCTCAGTGTCGGAGGATGCCCCGTGACCGATCAGCAGAGCGCCGCTCAGACCCCCCAGTTCACGGACGAGGAGCTCGCCTACGTGGCCTCCCTGTTCGACGCCGCCCGCAACGGCGACACCCCGATGCTGCGCACTGCCGTGGAGGCCGGCGTTCCGGTGAACCTCACCAACGACAAGGGAGACACCCTGCTCAACCTCGCCGCGTACCTCGAGCGGGAGGACACGGTGGAGATGCTGCTGGAGAAGGGTGCGGACACCGAGCGCGTGAGCGACATGGGGTTCACCGCCCTGGTCTGCGCCGTGTTCCGCGGCAACGAGCCGATCGCCCGGGCGCTGCTGGAGGCCGGTGCGGGCCAGGCCACGGGGCACCAGCATGCTCAGGACGTCGCACGGGTCTTCGGCCAGGAGCACCTGCTGCCGCTGCTCGAGAGCTTCGAGACGCGCGAGTCCTGAGCCGCGCCGGCAGCTCCGGGACCTGCGCCGCAACGACGGCGCGGGGGCCCAGGGCAACGGGGTCCACTCCAAGAGGCGAGACGAGCAGAGGGCGCCGCGGGCGGCGTCGTCGGCGGGGCGGCCCGCGCCGGCCAGCTCAGCGGGCGAGGTCCAGGAACCGCTGCGCGAGCTGCTCGCCGCCCTGCGGGTCCCGGCTGACCACCATGATGGTGTCGTCCCCGGCGATCGTGCCCAGGATCTCGGGGGTGACCGAGTGGTCGATCGCGGACGCGAAGTACTGCGCGGCTCCGGGCGGGGTGCGCAGGATCACCAGGTTGGCGCTGCCCTCCGCCGTGACCAGCAGCTCGCGGCACAGTGCCCCGAGCTTGGCCTCGGTGCTCTCGCGCGTGATGCCGCTCGCCGGGGAGCGGTCCGCCCCTGCCATGGGCACCGCGTAGACCATCCCGCCCCGCGGAGAGCGCACCCGGACGGCCTCCAGCTCCACGAGGTCCCGCGACAGGGTGGCCTGGGTGACCTGGATGCCGTCCGCGGCCAGCAGCTCCGCGAGCTCCGCCTGCGAGTGGACGTCCCCGCCCGTCACGAGGTCCAGGATCCGCGCCTGCCGGGCGGTCTTGGTCGTGGGGATGCTCATCGCGTCTCCTCCCGTCGCAGGGCCGCCGGCAGGTCCGCGGACAGTCCCGAGGAGTCCAACAGGAACGTCAGCAGCGCCTTCTGGGCGTGGAGCCGGTTCTCGGCCTCGTCCCACACGAGGGACGCCGGCCCGTCGATGACCTCGGCGGCGACCTCCAGCCCGCGGTAGGCGGGCAGGCAGTGCAGGAACACCGCGTGCTCCGCGGCGAGCGCCATGGCCTCGGGGGTCACCGAGTACGGCCGAAAGATCTCGGAGCGCTCGGCCTTCTCGCTCTCCTGCCCCATGGACACCCACGTGTCCGTCACGACGGCGTCCGCGCCCGCGAGCGCCTCGCCCGCGTCGGTGGTGACGAGCACCGATCCGCCCGTCTGCTCGGCCCGCTCGCGTGCCGCGTCCACCACGTCCTCCCGCGGCAGGAACCCCTCCGGGCCCGCGATCCGCACGTGCATTCCGGCGGTGGCGCAGCCCAGCAGGTAGGAGTTGGCCATGTTGTTCGCGGAGTCACCCAGGTACACCAGGGTGCGCCCGGCCACGTCCCCGAAGTGCTCCCGGAGGGTGAGCAGGTCCGCGAGGATCTGGCACGGGTGGTAGTCGTCCGTGAGGGCGTTGACCACGGGCACGCTGCTGTGCTCGGCCATCTCCTCCAGCCCGGTCTGCCCGTACGTGCGCCACACGATCGCCGAGAGCATGCGGGAGAGCACGCGGGCACTGTCCGCCACGCTCTCCTTGTGCCCCAGCTGGGACTCCCCCGGGTTGATGACGAGGGGGTTCCCGCCGAGGTCGCTGACCCCGGCGGCGAACGAGACCCGGGTGCGCGTGGAGGTCTTGTCGAAGATCACCCCCACCGTCTGCGGGCCGGCGAGCGGACGCCGCGAGAAGCGGTCCGCCTTGAGGGCGGCGGCGAGGTCCAGGACCTCGGTCTGCTCCTCGGGGCTCAGATCGGTGTCGACCAGGAAGTGGCGCAGCACGCGGGGTTCTCCTTCGGTTCGCGGGGCCCCAGCGGGACCGGGATCTCGGACGCGCCGTGTCGGGCGCGGGGAGGCAGGGATTCCTCCCAGGGGCAGAGTCTCAGGTGGAGCTGACGGTGCGCAGCAGGTCGGGCAGCGCGGACACGAACGTGTCCACCTCCTGCCGGGTCACGATCAGCGGCGGCGCCAGGCGCACCGTGGCCGGTCCGGTCGCGTTGACCAGGAACCCCGCGTCCCGCGCGGCGGCCACGAGACGCGGGGCCACGGCGTCGTCGGGAGCGCTCGGGACGAGGTCGAATCCCACGAGCAGCCCGTACCCGCGCACGTCCGTCACGCCGGGGACGTCCCGCAGCCGGGCGGCGAGGTGCTCCCCCACCGCGCGGGCGTTCTCGAGCAGGCCCTCGTCACGGATGGTCCTGACAGTGGCGAGCGCGGCCGCGGCCGCCAACGGGTTGCCGCCGAACGTGGTCCCGTGCTGGCCGGCACCGAGCAACCCGGACACCTCGGGGCCCGCCGTGAGCAGGGCCCCGATGGGGAAGCCGCCGCCCAGTCCCTTGGCGAGCGTCACGGCGTCCGGGAACTCGCCCCCGGGCAGCTGGGACGTGCTCGCGAGCCAGTCGCCGGTGCGTCCGATCCCGGACTGCACCTCGTCCACGACCAGCAGGGCGCCGTGCTCCCGTGTGAGCTCTCTGGCCCGCGCCAGGTAGCCCTCCGGGAGTCCACGGACACCGGCCTCGCCCTGCACCGGCTCCACGATCAGTGCGGCCACCGTGTCGTCCAGCTCGGCCGCGAGTGCCTCGACCGTGGCCGGGACGTGGCTCACCCCGCCGGGCAGCGGCTCGAAGGGTGCGCGGTAGGCCTCCTTGGCCGTGAGCGCGAGCGATCCCATGGTCCGCCCGTGGAACGCGTGCTCCAGCGCGAGCACGCGCGTCCGCGGGCGCCCCTGGGCATCCGGGTGCTCCCTGCCGTGCCGGCGCGCGAGCTTGAACGCGGCCTCGTTCGCCTCGGAGCCGGAGTTCGCGAAGAACACGTGGGATCCCGACGGTGCCGCGGTGACCTCCAGGAGCTCCCGTGCCAGCTCGACGACCTCCGGGGTCGTGAACAGGTTGGACACGTGCGCCAGCCGACCCGCCTGCTCCGCGACGGCCCGCACCCACGCCGGATGCGCGTGGCCCAGGGAGTTGACGGCGATGCCCGCGAGCAGGTCCAGGTAGCGGCGGCCGTCGGCGTCCGTGACGCGGCACCCCTGCCCCTCCACGAGCACGAGCGCTGGATCCCCGAACACCCCCAGCAGGTTGTCCCGGTACCCGTCCAGCAGTTCCGTGGTCCGACTCATGCGATGCCCTCCTCGTCCGGTGTGACCTCGGTGCCGATGCCCGTGTCCGTGAAGATCTCCAGCAGCGAGGAGTGCTCGGAGCGCCCGTCCACGATGCTCGCCCGTGGTACCCCGCCGTCCACCGCGCGCAGGGCCGCACGCATCTTGGGGATCATCCCGGACTCCAGGGAGGGCAGCATCTCCCGCAGCTCGGGGGCCGTGAGCGAGGAGATCAGCGACGAGCGGTCCGGCCAGTCCGCGTAGAGCCCCTCGACGTCCGTGAGCGCCACGAACTTCTCCGCACCCAGGGCCACGGCAACCTCCGCCGCGGCGGTGTCGGCGTTGACGTTGAGAACCTGGCCGGTGAGCGCACCGAGCCCGGCGGCGTCATCCTCCGGCTCCGCGAGCTCGGGGGCGATCGAGGCGATCACCGGGATCTTGCCGATGTCCAGCAGCTGCTCGACCGCCACGGTGTTGACCCGCGTGACGGTGCCCACGAGACCGAGGTCCACCGGGGCGCCGTCGGAACCGGTGCGGACGCGGCGGGCCTGCAGCAGCCCGGCGTCCTCCCCGGACATGCCCACCGCGTACGGGCCGTGGGCGTTGATCAGGCCCACGAGCTCGCGGCCCACCTGGCCCGTGAGGACCATGCGGATCACGTTGACGGCCTCCTCCGTGGTGACCCGCAGCCCGTCCTTGAACTCCGAGTGGATGTTCAGGGACTCCAGCATGGTGCTGATCTGCGGGCCGCCGCCGTGGACCACCACGGGGCGGATGCCCACGTGGCGCAGGAAGACGATGTCCTCCGCGAACGCGCGGCGCAGCTGGTCGTCGACCATGGCGTTGCCGCCGTACTTGAAGACCATGGTGGATCCCGCGTAGCGCTGGATCCAGGGCAGGGCCTCCATGAGGGTCTCCGCCTTGGAGCGGGCGGTGTCGTACCGGGTGCTGTCGCTGAGTCGTGACATGGTGGTCGGCCTAGCTGGAGTAGGCGCTGTTCTCCTCGACGTAGTCGTGGGTGAGGTCGTTGGTCCACACGGTGGCTCGGGCGTCCCCGGTCTTCAGGTCGATCTCGATGTCCACCGCGCGCGACGCCGCGAGGTCCACACCCTCGCGGGGATCGCCGATGCCGCCGTTGCGGCAGACGGTGACACCGTTGATGGTGACGTCGATCCGGTCGGGGTCGAACTGTGCCTGCGTGGTGCCCACCGCGGAGAGCACCCGACCCCAGTTGGGGTCGTTGCCGAACACCGCGGTCTTGAGCAGGTTGGAGCGCGCCACCGTGCGGGAGACGTCCTCGGCCTCCGTCTCGGTGGCCGCGCCCACCGTGGTGATCGCGATGTCGTGGGACGCGCCCTCCGCGTCCGTGATGAGCTGCTGCGCGAGGCTGTGGCACACCGCGGTCAGGGCCCGGGTGAACTCCCCCTGCTCCGCGGCCGTGCCCGACGCCCCGGAGGACATCAGCACCACGGTGTCGTTGGTGGACATGCAGCCGTCCGAGTCCGTGCGGTTGAACGTCACGCGGCAGGCCTCCCGCAGGGCGGCGTCCAGCGCGTCCGCGGCCATGACGGCGTCCGTGGTGAGCACCACGAGCATGGTGGCAAGTCCCGGGGCGAGCATTCCCGCGCCCTTGGCCATGCCGCCCACGGTCCACCCGGGGCCGGAGACGCTGGCCTGCTTGGGGACGGAGTCCGTGGTCATGATGGCCTCCGCGGCCCGCCGCCCGGCGTCCTGCCCGGCCGCGAGCGCGCGCACCACCTCGGGGACCCCGCGGCGCACCACGTCCATGGGCAGCTGCTCCCCGATCAGCCCGGTGGAGCACACCACCACGTCCCCCGCGCCGATGCCCAGCTCCCCGGCCACGAGCTCCGCCGTAGTGTGCGTGTTCTGGAAGCCCTCGGGGCCCGTGCACGCGTTCGCGCCGCCGGAGTTCAGGACCACGGCACGCACCGATCCTGCGCGCACCACCTCGCGGGACCAGTGCACGGGGGCCGCGGCCACGCGGTTGGAGGTGAACTGGGCGGCGGCGGCGAACTCGGGCCCGGTGTTGACCACGAGCGCCAGGTCGGGACCGCCGGAGGCCTTGAAGCCGGCCTCGACGCCGGAGGCGGTGAAGCCCGCGGCGGTGCACACGCCGGACTCCGTGGTCACGGGGATCTCGGGAACGGGGTCGTGGGACGTCATGGGTGTCTCTGCTCCTGTGCGGTCGGAGGGGTGGGCTGCGGCGGAACCGGTCACGGGGCCATCCCCTGAGCGGTGAGGCCCGTGGTCTCGGACAGGCCGAGGGCCAGGTTCACGGACTGAACCGCTCCCCCGGCGGTGCCCTTGGTGAGGTTGTCGATCACGGAGGTCACCACGAGGCGCCCCGCGTGCGGATCCACCGCGAGCTGCAGGGCCGCGTGGTTGGACCCCAGCACGGACTGGGTGGTCGGCCACTGGCCCTCCGGCAGCAGGTGGACGAACGGCTCGTGCGCGTAGGCCGCCCGGTAGACCTCCCGCACCCGGGCCTCGTCCACGCCGGGACGCAGCACGGCGGTGGCCGTGGTGAGGATTCCCCGGGGC
>NZ_RCOM01000060.1 GCF_003667225.1 Kocuria rhizophila | reverse complement strand
GCGCCCGCCCGGACCGGAAGTCCATGCGCGGCCGCTGAGTCAGCGCACGCGCACCAGCACGGTGCCCACGGCGCGGTCGTGCAGCCCGCGGTGGTCCTCGTCCACCACGAGCGGCGGGACCACCAGACAGATCAAGAGGGACCGAACGGCCGCTCTGCCGAAACCGGCGGGGCGGCCGTTCATCGTCTGCACCTGCAGACCCATGATCCAGTGGCCCGGGGAACGCCCGAAGAACCCGACCATCAGCGCGCTCAGCACAAAGAACACCAGCAGGTTCATGAGCCCGGCACCGTTCCACTGCGCGAGGAACAGACCCGCGATGGCCAGCGAGATGAGCCAGTCCAGCACGAGCGCCACCACCCGGGGCGCAAAGCGTGCGACCGAGGCCGGGCCCTCCGGGGGGCGACCGAGCCGACGGCCCGGATAGGGGCTGCCCGAGCCGGGGGCGCCGTCGAGCCACGAGCCCATGTCCTGGCGAGAAATCATGGTTCCAGCCTATCCGCCGCGCCCGGTGACCCCGTGCAGCCTCGCTAGACTGGGACCCGTACTGACCGGTCGGCCGCCCTCCCGGGGCTGTTACACGCGCGAAACACGCGCGTCACGGGTGGGCAACGCCAGGTTCCTACGCTGGACACCAGAACCGAACGGCCGCGGTCCCCGTCAGGGTCCGCCGCGGCGTCGATCGGACGCCCACAGACAAGGAGAACAGGTCCATGTTCCAATCAGCCGAAGAAGTTCTGGCATTCCTCAAGGACGAGGAGGTCGTGTTCGTCGACCTCCGCTTCACGGACATGCCCGGGGTGCAGCAGCACTTCAACCTGCCGGCCAAGGCGGTGGACGAGGATTTCTTCACGGACGGCCAGCTCTTCGACGGGTCCTCGATCCGCGGCTTCCAGGGCATCGCCGAGTCCGACATGCAGCTGATCCCCGACCCCCAGTCGGCCTTCGTGGATCCCTTCCGCGTGGAGAAGACCCTGGTGGTCACGTGCTCGATCGTGAACCCCCGCACCGGTGAGCCCTACCACCGCGACCCCCGCGGTGTGGCCGAGCGCGCCGAGGCCTACCTGGCCTCCACGGGCATCGCGGACACCGCCAACTTCGCGTCCGAGGCCGAGTTCTTCGTGTTCGACGACGCCCGCTTCCAGGTCCGCCCGGAGTCCACCTTCTACAAGCTGGACTCCGAGGAGGCCCCGTGGAACAGCGGCCGCAAGGAGGAGGGTGGCAACCTGGCCAACAAGACCGCCCTCAAGGGCGGCTACTTCCCCGTGTCCCCCGTGGACAAGCAGGCGGACCTGCGTGACGCCATGTGCGTGGCCCTGGACGAGGTGGGTCTCGAGGTCGAGCGCTCCCACCACGAGGTGGGCGCCTCCGGCCAGGCGGAGATCAACTACAAATTCTCCACCCTGACCGCCGCGGCCGACGACCTGCTGAAGTTCAAGTACGTCATCAAGAACACCGCGGATGCCTACGGCAAGTCCGTCACCTTCATGCCCAAGCCCGTGTACGACGACAACGGCTCCGGCATGCACTGCCACCAGTCCCTGTGGAAGGGCGGCGAGCCGCTGTTCTACGACGAGAAGGGCTATGCCGGTCTCTCGGACGTGGCCCGCTGGTACATCGGCGGTCTGCTGGAGCACTCCTCCGCCGTGCTGGCGTTCACCAACCCCACGGTCAACTCCTACCGCCGCCTGGTCAAGGGCTACGAGGCCCCCGTGAACATGGTCTACTCGCAGGGCAACCGCTCCGCGGGCATCCGCATCCCCATCACGGGCACCAACCCCAAGGCCAAGCGCCTGGAGTTCCGCGCCCCGGACCCCTCCTGCAACCCGTACCTCGCGTTCGCCGCACAGCTGATGGCGGGCCTGGACGGCATCCGCAACCGGATCGAGCCCGCGGACCCGGTGGACAAGGACCTCTACGAGCTGCCCCCGGAGGAGGCCAAGGACATCAAGAAGGCCCCCACCTCGCTCGAGGAGGCCCTGAAGGCCCTGGAGGAGGACCACGAGTTCCTGCTCGCCGGTGACGTGTTCACCGAGGACCTGATCGAGTCCTGGATCGAGTACAAGCGCGAGTTCGAGCTCAAGCCGCTCTCGCTGGTCCCCCACCCCCTGGAGTTCCAGCTCTACTACGGCGTGTGAGCTGCAGCCACTGACAGACCGGCGGCCCCCTTCCCTGTGGAACGGGGCCGCTGGTCCGTGCACGGGTTCGCGGCACCGGGTCTGGAGCACCCGGGTCTAGAGCACCACGGGTCGCCGCCCCGGTGCCGGCCCGTGGCGGCGGATGCGGCGCGTGGCCGGGTCCAGGGCCCAGAGGTAGATCCCGTAGGTCAGCGCGAGCAGCGCGGCGATCACGCGGGCCGCGATGAGGCTGAGGTCCAGGTAGGGGAAGATGTCCAGCTGGTCCGCCACGGCGTAGACCGAGAAGAACCCCGTGACAAAGAACAGCACGTCCGTCTGCCAGTCGGGGCGGATCCCGGTGATGGCGAACAAGGGGATCAGCCACACCACGTACCAGGCCTGGATGATCGGGGCGAGCAGCACGAAGCCCGCCATGGACCACGCGAGCCGGCGCATGATGGTGGCATCGCGCCCCACGAACATCAGCGCGATCGCCACGCCCGCCGCGACCACCGTGCCCAGGGTGTGCACGGCCTCCATCCACGCGGAGCCGTCGAGGCCCCACGAGTCCCCCACGAGCTGCGCGAAGAGCCCCAGCAGCCCGAAGGGCGCGTACCAGATGTACACCGTGCCCGGGGTGGACACCGCGGAGACCCACCCGAAGCCGAAGCCGCTGACCAGTCCCATGACGGCGAGCAGCACCACGGAGTAGGCCAGCGTGAGGGCCCACACCACGAACTTGCGGGGCCAGCCGGCGTTCCTGCCCGCCCACAGCAGGCCCACGAAGGGCAGGAACACCAGGGTGATGGGTTTGATGGCCACCGAGAGGGTCACGAGGGTGGTGCCGATCAGCCCACCCTTCCAGTTGCGCTGCACGGCCGCCGCGTAGGTTCCCAGCAGGGCGAGCGCGAGCATGATGGCGTCGTTGTGCGCGGCGATCACGAAGTTGGTGAGGAACAGCGGATTGGCCACCGAGAGCCACAGCGCGCGGCGGGGGTTGACCCCGTGCAGCCGGGCCAGGCGCGGGATCACCCACATGCACGCGATCACGGAGACCACGCACAGGGCTCGGAACAGCAGCACCGCCACGTCGGGGTTGCCGCCCGACAGCGTGACCACCAGCTGCTCGATCCACAGGAAGACGGGCCCGTAGGGCGGCGGGGACTCGGCCCACAGCTGGTCCGCGCCGAGCTGGAAGAAGTTGTCGATGGACGAGACCCCGGACTCGTACGGGTTCAGTCCGTTGGCCATGACCCGCCCCTGCCCGATGTACGAGTAGACGTCCCGGCTGAACAGCGGGATGCTCACGAGCATGGGCCCCGCCCACGCGGCGATCGCGATCAACACCCACCGTGCACTCTGCGGGCCCCACGGGTGCAGCTTCTGCCCCAGCCGCAGCCACTGCCGCACCAGGAGCATGGCCCCCAGGGCCAGCAGCACCACGGACACGACGACACCCAGGGTCTCGAACCGCATCCACATGACCAGGAGATTGCGCCGGAGCCCGGACACACTGGCCAGCCACCCGACGCCCAGAGACCCGAGGAACAGCATCACCGAGCCCAGCGTGCCCATGAGCACCGTCCGGCGCAGGGAGGACGACGTCGCCGCGTCCCGTTCCGCTCGCGGCGCACCCGTTCCCGGGGGCCTCGTGGCGTGGCGGTCCGTCGTGGACGTGAGGCGCACGGCGCTCCTCCCGGTCGAGTGCGTGCCGGGCGTGGACGAATGCTCCGGCGGGTGTCTCCTGTGCGGGTGCCCGGCGGAGACGTCGGGGCCGATCCTACCGCGCGGCGTCGGTACCGGGCCCGGGCGGCGTCGTGCCCGACCGGTGGGCGCCGTCGTGGCGGAACCCCGGGGCGGCCTCGCGCCGAGACGCGGGGCGGCATCCGGCCGCGGGCGCGGGAGGGGGCGCGCGGCGCGATAGATTGGACGGCGTGACGACTGGAAACCGGAGAATCGTGTGGATCGACTGCGAGATGACGGGGTTGTCCCTGTCCGATGACGCGTTGATCGAAGTGGCAGCGCTCGTGACCGACGACGAGCTGAACGTGCTCGGCAGCGGCGTGGACGTGGTGATCAAGCCGCCGCAGCAGGCGCTGGAGCAGATGAACGACTTCGTGCGCACCATGCACGAGAAGTCCGGGCTGCTCCCCGAGCTGGAGAAGGGCACGGACATGGCACAGGCCCAGGCCATGGTGCTGGACTACATCCGCGAGTGGGTTCCCGAGGCGGGCAAGGCCCCCCTGGGCGGCAACTCCGTGGGCACCGACAAGACGTTCCTGAGCCGGGACATGCCCGAGCTCGTGGACCACCTGCACTACCGGATCATCGACGTCTCCACGATCAAGGAGCTTGCCCGCCGCTGGTACCCGCGGGCCTACTTCCAGGCACCGGAGAAGACCGGCAACCACCGCGCGCTGGGAGACATCGAGGACTCGATCGACGAGCTGCGCTACTACCGCCACATCCTGTTCCCCGGGGACCCGGGGCCCACGTCCGACGACGCCCGCAGGGTCGCCGCGCTGATCCAGGCCTCCCCCACCCGTTCGGGCCACTGACCCCGCCCGCGCGGCCGGCGGCCCGATGCGGGAATGCGGCCGAACGTGCGCTATAGTGGTCGTCGTTGCCCGGAGGGACGCAAAGCTTTCCGCAACGGGTTTCATGGTGGGCGTAGCTCAGTCGGCAGAGCGCCTGGTTGTGGTCCAGGAGGTCGCGGGTTCAACCCCCGTCGCTCACCCCATCACCCGAAGAACGCGGCATCCGGTGCGGATGCCGCGTTCTTCGTGTCCGGGTCGGTGCCCCTCGGGACCAGCCCTCCCCCGAGACCGGACTCGTGTGCCGCCACGAACCACCGGCCCGGTACGCGGGGCCCGGCTTTATGCACCCCGCTTCCCGGTGCAGTCCCGTGCGGATCCCCTCAGGACAGCACGACGGCGGCCGGCCGCCCCGCGGGGGAAGCGACCGGCCGCCGTTCGCACCAGGCCCTACGGCTTGAGAACCACCTTGAGGCAGCCGTCCTTCTTCTCCTGGAACATCTTGTACGCCTCAGGGGCGTCGTCCAGGGACACGTGGTGGGTCGCCAGGGACTCCAGCCCCAGGACGTCCTCCGGGCGGCTGGCGATCTCCAGCAGCTCGTCCGTCCAGTGACGGACGTGGCACTGGCCCATGCGCATGGTGATGCCCTTGTCGAACATCTCCATCATGGGCATGGGGTCGGCCATCCCGCCGTAGACACCGGAGAGGGACACCGTGCCCGCGCGGCGCACGCTGTGGATCGCGGTGTGCAGGGCGTCCAGGCGGTCGATCCCCACCGTCTCGATGGTCTTTCGACCCAGGGCCTTGGGCAACCGGGCCGCACCCGCGACGATCTTCTCCGCCACCGGGTTGCCGTGGGCCTCCATGCCCACCGCGTCCAGGACGCCGTCCGGACCGCGCCCGTCGGTCATCTCGCGCAGCGTCTCGGAGACGTCGTCCACCTCGCGCAGGTCCACCGTCTCCACCCCCCAGCTCTTGGCCGCGGCCAGGCGCTCGTCCACGAGGTCCACCGCGATGACGCGCTGCACGCCCTGCAGCTTGGCGGAGCGCACCGCCAGCTGGCCCACGGGGCCGAGTCCCAGCACCGCCAGGGTGTCCTGCTCCCCCACGTTCGCGTACTTCACGCCCTGCCACGCGGTGGGCAGGATGTCGCTGAGGTAGAGGAAGCGCTCGTCGTCGAAGTCCTGGGGGAGCTTCACCGGGCCGAAGTCCGCGTGGGGCACCCGGACCATCTCGGCCTGGCCACCGGGCACGGCGCCATAGAGCGAGGAGAACCCGAACAGGGCCGCCCCTGTGCCCATCTCACGCATCTGCGTGGTCTCGCACGCCGCGAAGAGCCCGCGGTCGCACATCCAGCAGTGCCCGCACGCGATCACGAAGGGGACGACCACCCGGTCTCCCGGTTTCAGGGAGGAGACCTCGGAGCCCACTTCCTCCACGACGCCCATGAACTCGTGGCCCAGCACGTCGTTCTTGTGCATGTACGGGCCCAGCACCCCGTAGAGGTGCAGGTCCGAGCCGCAGATGGCCGTGGAGGTCACCCGGACGATCGCGTCCGTGGGGTCCTGCAGCACGGGATCGGGAACGTTCTCAACCCGGACGTCGCCGAGTCCTTGCCATGTCAGTGCACGCATGCCCCCAGTCAATCACCGACGAGGCTCCCCGTCACCACCCCTGCGGGGGCCCGTTGACCGGGGAGCCGTGCGGTGCAGCCGCAGCACCCGCCACAGCACTCCCGCACACAGCACCAGCACGCCCGCGAGCGCGGAGGTCAACGGCAGGGTGGCCACCAGCAGGACGCACAGGGAAGCCCCCAGCACGGACACGGCCCGCGGATACCGGCGGTGCTCACCGGTCTGGGTGAACGCGCTGAGGTTCGCCACGAGGTAGTACAGCAGCACGCCGAAGGACGAGAAGCCGATGACGTCGCGGACGTCCCCCGTCACGACCAGCAGCACGACCACCGCGCCGAGGGCGATCTCCGCCCGGCGCGGCACCCCGTGGTGCGCGTCCAGCACGGCGAGGGGCCGGGGCAGGTCCCCCGTGCGCGCCATCGCCAGGGACGTGCGGGCAATGCCCGTGATCCCCGCCAGCAGGGCACCCAGGGTCGCGGCGGCTGCGCCCAGGCGCACCACCGGGGCCGTCCAGTCCCAGCCGCCGACCGCGGCGAGGTCCGCGAGCGGCGTCGTGGAGGCGGCGAGCGCGTCGGGTCCGAGGACCGCGAGCGACAGCATGGCGAGGACGCCGTAGACCACGAGAGCGCCGCTCAGGGCGATGACGATGGCGCGGGGGATCGTGCGGGCGGGATCGCGGACCTCCTCGCCCATGGTGGCGATCCGCGCGTACCCGGCGAACGCGAAGAAGAGCAGCCCCGCGGCCTGCAGCACCCCGTAGGCACCCGCGGGCGGGGCCGAGGAAAAGGGTGCGACTCCTGCGGAGACTCCGGACTGCACTCCGGCCAGCGCCACGAGCGCCAGGACGGCGAGAACCACAGCCACCAGGATCTTGGTGGCGCGTGCGGTGCGGCTGACCCCCAGGCAGTTGACGGTCACGAGGGCGACCACGGCCGCCGCGGCGACGAGCCGCTCCCACGGACCGGGGACGGCGTAGGCCGCGAACGTCATGGCCATGGCCGCGCAGCTGGCGGTCTTGCCGGTGATGAAGCACCACCCCGCGAAGAATCCCGGCCAGGGCCCCAGGCGCTCCCGGCCGTAGACGTAGCTCCCGCCCGCCACGGGGTACTGCGCGGCCAGCTGGGCGGAGGACAGCGCGTTGCACAGCGCCACGAGCCCCGCGAGCAGCAGGGCGAGCGGCAACCAGGTGCCGGCCGTCCGGGCCGCGGGCGCGAACACGGCGAAGATGCCCGCGCCGATCATCGACCCGAGGCCGATGGCCACGGCGTCGCCGAGTCCCAGGCGGCGCTGCATGGTGGGCTGAGTGGTCACGGAGTCTCCCTGAGCATCGGGCTCTGTCTCTGGGTCAACGGGGTCCGGACACGGCAGCGGGTGCAGCGACCACGCCGCTGCACCCACTGCTCCACTGCCCTCCGCGGAGGATCAGAAGACCGGCTTGCCGCCGGTCACACCGATCACCGTGCCGGAGACGTAGGAGGCCTCGGCGGGGCTGGCCAGGAACACGAAGGCGCCCGCCATCTCCGACGGCTGGCCTGCCCGGCCCAGCGGGGTGTCGCCGCCGAAGGCCGGCATGGCCTCACCCGCCTTGGTGGCGGGTTGCAGCGGCGTCCAGATGGGCCCGGGGGCCACGGCGTTGACGCGGATGCCCTTCTCCCCCAGCTCACTGGCCAGGTTGACCGTGAAGTTGTTGATCGCGGCCTTGGTGGAGGCGTAGTCGATCAGGTTCTCGGAGGGGTCGTAGGCCTGGATGGAGCTCACGTTGATGATGGACGAGCCCTCCTTGAGGTACGACAGCGCCTGCTGGGACACCCAGAACAGGGCGTACAGGTTGGTCTTGAAGACCCGGTCCATCTCCTCGGTCTTCAGTCCCTGCAGGCCGCCGTCCCGGCGCGCCCACTGGAAGCCCGCGTTGTTGACCAGGATGTCCAGTCCGCCGAGCTGCTCGGCGGCCTGGTCCACGACGCCGCGCGCCTGGGACTCCTCGCGCAGGTCCGCGGGGAGCAGGACCGCCTTGCGGCCGGCCTTCTCGATCCACTGCTGGGTGTCCTCGGCGTCGGACTGCTCCTCGGGCAGGTAGTTGATGGCCACGTCCGCACCCTCACGGGCGAAGGCGATGGCCACCGCACGGCCGATCCCGGAGTCGCCGCCCGTCACGAGGGCCTTGAGGCCCTCGAGCCGACCGCGGCCCACCCAGTTCTGCTCGCCGTGGTCCGGGAACGGCGTCATGTCCGTGGACAGCCCGGGAGGGGTCTGCTCCTGCTCGGGGAAGCCGCCGTCCTCGCCGGCGAGCTGCTGGGCTTTGTGGTCTGCTGCGAACTTGTCTTCGGTCATGCCCCCATTGTGCACCGCAGGGCCCCGGGCCGTCACCCACCTGACGGGGTGGCCATCACCGGGACGGGAATGCTCACACGCCGGGAGTGCGCCCCGGCTGGTCGCGGGGGTCCATCCCGTGCTGCACACCCCAGAGCACGGCCTGGCTGCGGCGTTCCACGCCCATCTTGCGGTACGCGGAACGGATGTAGGACTTCACGGAGTTGATGCTCAGGAAGCAGTTGCGCGCAATCTGGTCGTTGGTGAACCCCTGGGTGATGAGCCCCACCACCTCCGCCTCCCGCGCGGAGAGACCCTCGGGGCGGCCCGGCCAGTCCGGCAGGGCGATGTCCTCCCGAACGGGTTCCGGGGACACCACGCGCTGACCCTCGTGCACCCGCACCAGGGCCTCGGCCAGGTCCGCGGCACTGAGCTCCTTGGAGAGAAATCCGTCGATCCCCATGCCCATGGCCTCGGACACCCGGTCCGCACTCACGTTCCACGTGTACATGACCACCTTGCGGAAGCGCGGTTCCGCGATCAGACGGGTCACCTCCGCGGTGCCGCGTTCCGTGGCGGCGAACGCGTCGTAGAGCACGAGGTCCGCACCGCCGTCGGGCAGTCCCTCCAAATTGCGTTCCACGACCCTCAGGCGGGGGTGGTCCTGCAGCATGCGCCCGAGTCCTTCGACGATCACGGGGTAGTCGTTGATGAGGGCGAGCGAGATCTCCGAGCGTGCGTCTGTCACCCGACGAGCATAATAGTAAGCTCACGCATCATTGGTCGAACATTGTTCGACCGCAGACCATTCATTCCCCTCGCGGCGCAGGTGCCCCAGCCGCTCCAGCTCGTGCAGCCACCCTTCCATGGGGTCGAAGCCCCACGTCCCGCGGAAGATGTTCGCGTTGCGCGCGATCGCCCTCGCGTGCTGCACCGGGGGTGACTGCGACGGGTGGTGCTGGTGGTAGGCCGCTGCGCCACCCAGCCACCACAGTCCCCCGCCGACTGCGGCGATCCGCTGGCCGAAGTCCGTGTCCTCGCCGCCGTAGCCCACGTAGCGCTCGTCGAATCCCCCGGCGGCGTCCCACGTGGCCACGGTGCAGGCCATGGACAGCGACCACAGCATACGGGGGTCGGCGGCCACGAGCTCCCCGGGCGGGGGCAGCACGCGTGCGGCGTGGTCGCGCCCGAGCCGGGCCGCGACCTCGGGCGTGTGGTCCGCGTCGGTCATCCCCTCCGGCAGGTACTGCACCCGCCCGCTCACCACCGCGTGCTTCCCGCCCAGCTCGCGCAGCGCGCGCGAGTAGTCGCGCACGAGGTCCCGGTGCGGCAGGCAGTCCACGTCCAGCAGCACCACGGAGTCCGCGCCGAGCTGCGCGGCCCGCTGCACACCGGCGTTGCGGGCCGCGGCCAGGGGCAGCTCGTCGCACGGCTCCAGCTCCACGACGTCGCTCGAAAGGTCCGCGCGCAGCCGCACCACCCCGCCGATCTGCGGGTCCCCCATGCTCACCACCACGTGCACCAGCGGGGCCTCGCTCTGCACCGCGAGCCACTCCCGCTGCCGCCGCAGGTGGGTGTGCCGCCCGCTGGCGATCGTCACCACGGCCGTGCTCATGGCCTCTCCCCTCGCAGCAGGGCCTCCAGGGCCGCCGCGGCCCGGTGGGCACCGTCGCCGTGGCGCCACACGTCCCACCGCTGCCCACCCAGGGTGAGGGCGCGTTCCAGGAGCACGGGCCAGTCGGCGGGTGACGGCCAGTGCTCGAGGCCCACGCAGATCCCGGCGCGGTCCAGGGCCGCGGCCGTGGCCAGCTGCTCGTCGTGCGGTCTCGGCTGGGCCACCACCACGGCGGGGACACGCGCGGCGGAGAGCTCGGCCACGGCGTTGTTGCCACCGTGCGTCACCACCACGGTGGCCTCGTGGAGCTCACGCCACAGGTCAGGGGAGGGTGCGTCCGGGGTGCGGACGGTCCAGCGCCAGCCGGGCGTCGCGGCGCGGGCCGCGGCGATCTCCTCGTCCCCCACCACGGTCCCGCCACGGCCCCACACGACCAGCACGCTCCCTCGGTGCACGACGCCGCTCGGCGGCGCGGCGGCGTCGGTTCCGGTGGCGGTCGTGGCGGGTTGCAGCGGGTGCCTCCCCGCCCCGGCGGCATCCCGCACGGGAGCGTCGAAGCGGGAGATGGCTCCGGTGAACGTGGTCTTGCGGTTCCACTCCTCGGGCCAGTACGGCTCGGCAGTCTCGGCGGACCACGGCGCGACGAGGGCCGTGGCGGCGTCGTAGGCCGCGCGGTGCGTGCGGTCGGTGCGGTCGCCGCGCATGGCCATGACGACCGTGGGAACGCCCATGAGCCGGGCCAGCAGGGTGACCTCGGCGGAGGTGTCCGTGACCATGAGGTCCACGTCGGCGCGGAGACGGTCGGCCAGCAGCCCCATCCGCTCGCGGTGCCCGGGGTGGCCCAGGGGTGCCCAGTGCAGCACCCCGTTGGCCGTGGGGTCCTCCGGCTGGTCGGTGGTGTCCGGCGGCAGCTGGACCCACTCCCCCGGCCAGTCCTGCGGGCACTCGAGCGTGCTGAAGCCCAGCACGGGAACGCTCAGCTCACGGGCGATCTGGGTGGCCCGGTTGCGGTGCCCCAGGCCGTGGTGGTGCACGTAGTAGCCGATCACGCGCGCACCAGCTCCCGGTAGAGCTGCGCATAGGCGTCCACCGTGGCGTCCAGGGAACAGTTCTGGAGCGCGTAGCGCCGCACGCGCGCCCGGTCCATGCCCACCACGAGCGGCAGCATCGCGGCCGCTGCGGCCACCGTCTCCGCCTCGCTCGCACCGGGCTGGGACGTGAGACCGCCGGGAAAACGCACGATCTCGCTGAGACCACCGCGGGCCACGGCGAGGACGGGGGTGCCGCAGGCCATGGCCTCGGCGGCCACCAGCCCGTAGGGCTCCTCCCACGCCGGGGTCACGAGGCTCGCCGCACTGTGGCCCGCGAGCTCACGAAGCTGGTCCGTGTCCAGGTGCCCGACGTACGTCACGTTCTCGTCCAGCAGGGGCTTCAACCGCGTCTCGAAGTACTGCCGGTCCGCCACGGGACCCGCGATGCGCAGCCGCCACCCCGCCTTGATCGCGATCAGGGCGGCCACGTGGGGGGCCTTCTCGGGCACGATCCGCCCGGACCACACGAGCGCGTCCCCGCCGGGACCCGGGCGCCACTCGTGAGGGTCCACGCCGTTGCGGATCACCCGGGCGGGCGTGACCGTGCTCCACAGCTGCGCCACGGAGTCGCTCACGGCCACCGTGTGGGCGGCCGGCGTCAGGCGCAGCGCGGGTTCGAGCCACGGCGTGGCGGGGGTGTGGAGCGTGGTCAGCAAGGGCTGCGGGATGGCTGCGGACATCACGATGGGCAGGAAGTGCAGGGAGTTGTTGTGCACCACGTCGATGTCCGGCCGGGACGCGAACGCCCGCATGACCTGCAGGTACGAGAACGTCTCCCGTACCTGGGCCTCGGGGGGCATGGAGACGTCGTTGCGGGCCTCGTCACTGAGCACGAGCGGTTCCACGTCCAGCTCCTCGATGCCCAGCTGTGGGTCGGAACCGGGCGCGGCGAAGACCACCACGTCGATGCCCCTCGCGCGCAGCCCGCGGGCCAGGTGCCACGTGAAGGACTCCAGCCCGCCGGAGAACGGCGGGATGATGGGGAAGCGGTCGTGCGCCAGGAGGGCAACCTTCATGCGGGATCCCCTCCCGTCCGGCCGAGCGCGGCCGACGCGCGCCGGTAGACCTCCGTGTGGGAGGCGGCAATCCGGCGTCGTTGCTCCGCGCGCTCCTCGGCGGACGCCTGCCACGGCGGGCTGCCGGGAAGGGAGGCGAGGGCGGCGTCGATCTGACCCTCGTCCGGTCGACCACTGTGGTCCCAGTCGAAGCCGAGCACCCCGGGATGCTGCTCGTGGTAGAAACCCGTGTGCGGCGCGAGCACCCTGGTGCCGAGGTCGTGGCACAGCTCCAGCCATCCGGAGTGGGAGCCGAAGCGGTAGGCGAGGACCGAGAGGTCCAGACCACGAAGGTGCTCCCACAGCTGCTCGTCCGTGTAGACCCCGTGGACGTCCACCCGGGTGTGCGGGGTGGAGCGGGCCGTGTCCAGCAGCTGCGCCACCCGGGGGTCGTGGTGGCGCTCACCGGGTGTGACCACGTCCGTGTGCGCGTCGAGCACCAGCCGGATCTGACCCCGGGCCGCGCGCTCCAGCAGCAGCCGGGCCACAGGAAGAGGGTTCATGTTCGCGCGCATGCTCTTGAAGCTCAGCCCCACGGTGGGGACCGGTCCCACGGGCCCACGGGCCTGCCACCGGTCCAGCGGCAGGACGTGCGGGTGCGGGATGACCGTGGCCTCACGCCCCCAGCGCCGCTCGACGGTCCGTGCGGCGCCGGGAGTCAGCGTGATCAGACCGTCCGCGGCGGGGACCAGGACGTCCAGGGCGGCGTCCTGGGCGGCGGGATCCACCTGGTGCGGGTTGCGGAGGTCGTGGACCGTGTAGACGAACGGCTTGCCGAGCCCGTGGAGGGTGTCAACGATGCGCTGCAGAGTCCTGGGCGGGGTCTGGTCGAAGCCGAAGTGCAGGTGGTAGAGGTCGAAGTCCTCGCAGTGGGCACGGATCCAGGACTCGTCGAGCATGACCAGCGGCCACCACGCGGCGCCCGGCACGGCTCGTGCGGGAGCGGGATCCGGCAGGCGGGTCACACCGTGGTCCCCGGCGGGATCGCTGAGGTGCTGCACGTACGCGTGGCCGTGGGGTAGTGACGCGACCCTCACTCGGTGGCACCTCCTGCGGTTCATGGGCCCGGGCCCACGGATGGGCACCGGCGGGACGCCGGGTCGGGAGCGGACGGGACCGGAACAGGCAGAACGCCCGGTGCAGGCTCCCGCGCTGCACTCCGGCGAGGATACACATCTTACTGACGGTTCCGACACGATATATTGTGCTCCGGCTGGGCGCCGCCGCACGCGGCTCCGCCGAGCACCGGGCCCCGGCCCGGGCGCCGCACCGTAGACCCGTGAATCCCGAGGTACCCCCGCATGAGCATCCACCCGATTGTGATCTCCGGCAACCCCGTGCTGCACCGGCCCGCCGCCCGGGTCACGGAGTTCGACGACGCCCTGCGCACCCTGGTCGCGGACATGCACGAGACGATGGACGCGTCCCACGGCGTGGGTCTTGCCGCCCCGCAGATCGGGGTGGGGCTGCGGATCTTCACCTACCTCTTCGAGAACGAGGACGGGGTGGCCCCGCGCGGGACCCTGGTCAACCCGGTGCTCACCACGGGGAAGATCTCCGAGGTGGCGCCGGACCCGGACGAGGAGGCCGAGGGCTGCCTGTCGGTGCCCGGCCAGGCGTGGCCGCTCAAGCGCGCGGAGTGGGTGCGCATCGCGGGCCAGGACGAGAACGGGGATCCCGTGGCGTTCGAGGCCAACGGCTGGTTCGCCCGGGTGATGCAGCACGAGTACGACCACCTGGACGGCAAGCTCTACGTGGACCGGCTCAACCCCAAGTGGTCGCGCAGGGCCCGCAAGGCCGTGGCCCGCGAGAAGTGGGGCTCGGACTCCACGTGGCTGCCCGGCGTGGACGAGGATCCCTTCGGCCACTGACACCGCGCGCACGGCCGCCCCGCCGACCGTCCCGCACCGGCGCGGCACGGGCGGTCAGTGTGCCAGCACCACCGTCAGCACCCCCGCCGAGCGGCTCGTCGGGTCCTTCAGCTCCACGTGCCAGCGCTCGGCCAGTGCGTCCCGGACCTGGTGCACCGTGTCCAGCGCACCCCCGGCGCTGCGGACCTCGCACAGGGCCCGCGCCACGAGCCCCCGCGTGTGCTTGGCGTGGTGCGAGACGACCGAGCGGGTGCCGTCCGCCTTCTCCTGCTCCACCCGCACCGTGACGGTGCGGGGGGCCGGGGGCTTCCACGCGGCTGCATAGGCGGCAGAGCGGCAGTCCACCACCACCTGGTCCGCGGCGAGCTCGTCCAGCACCGGTGCGAGGCGCGGCTTCCACCAGCTGCTCAGCTTCCCCGTGTCCGGCAGCGCGGTTCCCATGGACAGCCGGTAGGCCGGAATCCGGTCGGTGGGGCGCACCGCACCCCACAGCGCAGAGACCACCAGCAGCGAGGAGTCCGCCACCTCGCGGGCCCTGGGCCAGAGGCTCGCGGCGTCCAGTGCGTCGTAGAGCACCCCGGTGTAGACCTCCAGGGCCGGCGCGGAGGGTTCGGTGCGCAGCTGCCGGTTGCGGGCGACGTCGGCGGCCAGCGACGGGCCGACGCCCAGCACCTGCAGCGCGTCCTCTCCCCCGCTGACCTCGGCGAGGCGCCGCACCAGCCACTCGCGGTGCGGTGTCAGCGCGGGCAGGTGGAGGGCGGCCAGGTCCAGGGGGGCGCCCTCGGTGGGCGCGGTCTTCGACTCGGAGGGCGGCAGCAGAATCAGCACCCCACGAGTGTAGGTGGACAGGTGGGCCTGTGAGCCGGGTTCTGTGCCGCGGCCGGTTGCCCGCACCGCGGTGACGACCATCCATCTAGGCCGTGCGTTGCCGCACGGCTCGAGCAGCCTACCCGGACGCTCGGGCGAGCAGCCCTCGAACGCGCCCTGCATGGCCTTGCTCCGGACGGGGTTTACCGAGCCGCACCGGTCACCCGGCGCGCTGGTGGTCTCTTACACCACCTTTTCACCCTGACCCGCTCGTGGCGGGCGGTCTGTTTTCTGTGGCACTGTCCTGCGGGTTTCCCCGAGTGGGTGTTACCCACCGTCCTGCTCTGCGGAGCCCGGACTTTCCTCGAGACGCCGTCGCGAACGACGACGCCGCGCGGTCGCCCGGCCCACCTGTCCGCCCCGATCCTACCGCGCGTGAAGGCCGCCCCGCCGCTCCCCGACCGGCGGACGCGGCCGGAGCCAGCGATCCGCTCACGCCGCCCCGGGGCCCGGGCGCGGGCCGGCCCACGCGTCAGAGCACGAGCATGGCCGAGCACTCGGGGCACTGGGGGATCACGGACTCCGGCGTGGCCTCCAGCGCGGCGGCATCCGCGGGGCTCAAGCGGGTGCCGCACGCACCGCACGTCCCGCGCTCCCAGCGGGCGACGGCGATCCGGCCGCCCCCGCGCGCGGTCCGCAGCGCGTCGTAACGGGCGAGCAGGCCCGCGTCCGTGGCCGCGGCCAGCCGGGAACGCTGCTCCCCCAGCGCGGCGTGCTGCTCCTTCAGGGTGGCGAGCTCCGCGTCCCGCTCCACCACCGCCGCGCGGGCCTCGGAATCCGCCGCGCGCAGCAGGGGCAGCTTGCGCTCGCGGTCCGCCGCGACCTCCTCCGCGTGGTCCATCGCGGCGAGCTGCGCCTCCTCCGCGGCCGCGCGCTGGGCCGTGAGCGTGTCGATCTGGTGCTGGATGCCCATGAGGTCCTTGGAGGTGCCTCCCGCGCCGAGGCGCTGCGTGTCCCGGTCGATCTTGGCCTGGATCGCGGACACCGCGGCTTCGGCGCTCTCCACCGCGTCCTGGGCCCGGCGCTGGGTGGCGTCCAGCTCCTGGGCCGCCGCGATGGCCTGCGACCGGCGCCGCATGAGCCCGGCCACGGTCTCCGAGCTCTGCAGGGCCTTGGCCCGGTTCAGCGTGGTCAGGATCTGGGAGTCCACCGACTGGAGGTCGAGGAGAGCGGGCAGTGCGGAGCGGGACGAGGGCATGGGCTTCTCCTGGGGTCCGGGTGCGGCGGCCGGGACGGTCGTGCCGCGG
>NZ_RCOM01000005.1 GCF_003667225.1 Kocuria rhizophila | reverse complement strand
GGGGCAGCCAGCCAGCGCAGCGCGCGGGGCGCGCTCCTCGCGGAGGCGGGGTCCGCGGCGGTTGCGGCGGACTGTGGTGAGGGTGCGGACATGCGCTCCACCTCTCAGGTCTCGGGGAAGGGCCGCTGCTGACCCGGGGTGCCCGGAGAGTTCAGCCGGTCGTGTTCCCCGGAGGAGCGGAGGAAAACGCCATGGTACTCACAGGCGCTCGCCGGTTTCGAAGGCGCGGGGCATGTCGCCCGGATCAGGCGGTCAGCAGGGTGATGGTTCCGCGGGCCAGCACGACGACGCCGCCCACGGTCGCGAGCGTCATGGCCAGTTTCTGCGCAGTCGCCTTGGACATGTGGCGGGCCAGCCATGTCCCGATCGCAATCCCGGCCAGGACCGTGAGCACGAGGGCCACCACTGCCACGAGCGCCGGAACGGGCAGGGCGAAGTGCACACCCGCCACCAGCTTGGAAGCGGCCGAGAGCGCCCCCATGGACATGAACACCGGCTGCATGGTGGCCGCGAAGTGCACCTGGTCCCACCGGGTCACTCGCGAGTAGATGACCATGGCCGGCGCCGCGACACCCGCGGTGGAGTTGAAGAACCCGCCGATCACGCCCGCGGGCACCACCGTGGCGCGTCGGGAGGCGTAGGGGGTGGCGGGGGAGAAGCGGGTGATGGCCAGCCCCGCGAGCACTACCGAGCCCACGGCCACCTGCAGCCACGCGCTGGGCACGTGGCGCACCACCACGGCCCCTGCCACGATGCCCGGAACCGCGGCCGCCACCAGGACGGCGGCGTGGCGCCACTCCACGAGCCGGCGCACGGAGAGCGTGATGAGGAACCCGGAGCACGTGGTGGCGGCGTTGGTGGCCAGCACGCCGGCACCCGGTCCCATGAGCAGGGACAGCACGGGCGCCACCACGAGGCCCACACCGGTGCCCGAGACCCGTTGCAGGACCGTGCCCACCAGGACGGCGGCCAGGGCGGCCAGCAGGATGCTCATGTGCTGCTCCTCGGGGTACGCCGCGCGTGTGCGGTTGGCGGGGCATGGCGCGGGGTCCGTGGTGCGGTGCACGGCAACCCCATGAACGGGGTCCATGCTCTCAGACGGGGCGCTCCCTCGTGGCCGTGCGCACCGGGGTGACGCCGCGGTGTCGTCGTGACCGGTGGCGGGCCCGACCCTGACAGCGGCGGGCAGCGGCGGAGGACGGTCCTGGCGTGCGGCACCGCGGCAGGGCCTACCCTGGCCCCATGGTGGAACAGAGCAGGTGGGTGGCCCAGGTGGCGCAGAACCCGAGGCACTCGCAGTGGTACATCGACAGGTTCCGCACCATGGCGCGGCGCGGCGAGGACATCGTGGGGGAGGCGCGCCTCGTGGACGCCATGGTCCCCCGCAGGGCGAGGATCCTGGACGCCGGCTGCGGAGCGGGACGGATCGCCGGCCACCTCCACGGGGTGGGCCACACGGTCACGGCCGTGGACGTGGACCCCGAGCTGATTCGCGCCGCCCGCGAGGACCACCCCGGGCCGGAATACCGTGTGGCGGACCTCGCGCTGCTGACCGAGCTGGACCTGGGCGACCCTTTCGACCTCATCGTGTGCGCCGGCAACGTGATGACGTTCCTGGCGGAGAGCACGCGCCGGGACGTGCTGCGCGGTTTCGCCGCCCACCTCGCGCACGAGGGACGCGCCGTCGTGGGCTTCGGCGCCGGACGCGGCTACCCCGCCGGAGACTTCCTCGACGACGCCGCCGCCTCGGGTCTGGCACCCCAGCTCACCCTCGCGGGGTGGGACCTGCGGCCGTGGACCGAGGACAGCGACTTCATGGTGACCGTTCTGGGCAAGGCTCCCGGGCAGACCCCGTACGCTTGACCCGCACACGTGTGTTGGGTGAACGGGAAGAGGTACACGCATGTCCGCTGGACTTGCCGCACTGCTGGACGACGTCGCGGCGCTCGCCAAGATGGCGGCCGCGAACGTCGACGACATTGCCGGGGCCGCCGGGCGGGCAAGCGCGAAGGCCGCGGGCGTCGTCGTGGACGACACCGCCGTGACCCCCCGCTACGTGGAGGGCATCAGCCCGAGCCGCGAGCTGCCGATCATCAAGAAGATCACGATCGGCTCGCTGCGCAACAAGCTGCTCATCATCCTGCCGATCGCCCTGATCCTGAGCGAGTTCGCGCCGTGGCTGCTCACGCCCCTGCTCATGCTCGGCGGGACCTACCTGTGCTTCGAGGGTGCGGAGGCCATCGGCGAGCACCTGTTCTCCAAGGGCCACGCGGAGAAGAAGCCTGCAGCGGAAAAGGGCCCGGAGGCGGAGAAGAAGATCACCGCGGGCGCCATCCGCACGGACCTCATTCTCAGCGCGGAGATCATGGTGATCTCCCTCAACGAGGTGGCCAACGAGCCCCTGCTGGCCCGCACACTCATCCTGATCGCGGTGGCCATCTTCATCACGTTCCTGGTCTACGGGGTCGTGGCCCTGATCGTGAAGATGGACGACATCGGCCTGGCCATGGCCAAGCGGGACTCGGAGAAGTCCCAGCGCTTCGGTGAGTTCCTGGTGCGCGCCATGCCCTCGGTCCTCAACGTGATTTCCATCGTGGGCATGTTCGCCATGTTGTGGGTCGGCGGACACATCATCCTGGTGGGCACGGCGGAGCTGGGGTTCACCGCCCCGGAGGAGCTCGTCCACCACCTCAGCGAGGCCGTGCACCACGTGGCCGTGGTGGGTCCCGTGCTCGCGTGGCTCGTGGAGACGGTGTGCGCGCTGGTCCTCGGCGTCATCTGGGGCGCGATCATCGTGGGCATCGTCCACGTCCTGCCGTTCGGCAAGAAGCACGACGACGACGCCGCGTCGGCCTCGGAGGCCGATGCCCAGGGCACTGCGCCCCGGCAGGACCAGGGCTCCGGGACCGCGGCTCCTGTCCACGGTTCCGACCTCGGATCCCCGAGCGCCGGCTCGGGATCGAGTGCGGCGCAGGATCCCTCCACCGGTCGGTGACCGCGCGCCGATCCGGCCACCGCTCAGGTCGCGGGTGGGCCGGGGGCATGGACCGGGTGTTTCCCCGGGGTGCCTTTCGTGGCGGGTGTTCGGGGACCGTCTGACCTCCGGGCCATACTGGGCCTATGGCATACCCCACCCAGCCCGTCCTGGTCACGGGCGGCACCGGCTTCATCGCCGGCCACTGCATCCTCCAGCTCCTGCACGCGGGGCGGCCCGTGCGCACCACGGTGCGCTCCGAGTCGAGCGCGCGGCGGGCCCGGAGCATCCTGGTGCGTGCCGGTGCGCAGAACGTGGACCTGCTCGAGTTCGTCACGGCGGACCTCACACGGGATGACGGGTGGCTGGACGCCACCCGGGGAACGGCGGGGGTTCTGCACGTGGCCTCCCCGGTGGCGCCGGGGCGTGTGGAGAACGAGGACGATCTCGTGGTCCCCGCCAGGGAAGGGGCGCTTCGGGTGCTGCGGGCCGCTGCGGACACCGGAGCACCGCGCGTGGTGCTGACGTCCGCGTTCCACGCCGTGGGGTTCGGGCACGGGGCCGTGGACCGGGTTTTCACGGAGGCCGACTGGTCCCCCCTGGACGGCCCCGGCATGGACGCCTACGGCCGGAGCAAGGTGCTCTCGGAACGGGCGGCCTGGGACTTCGCGGAGCGTCACCCGCAGCTGGAGCTGGTGACCATGCTTCCGACTGCCGTGGTGGGCCCCGTGCTCAGCGACGCGGTCACAGGGACCAACCACATGCTGCAGATGCTGCTGAACGGCAGGATGCCCGGCGTCCCGGACGTGGCCGTGCCGCTGGTGGACGTGCGGGATGTTGCCGCCGCGCACATCTCCGCGCTGGGGGCGCCCCGCGCCGCCGGGCAGCGCATCCTGGTGGCCTCGCAGGAGGCAGCCACCCCGCTGCGGGAGGTGGCCGAGCTGCTGCGCACCACGTTCCCGGAGACCCGGGCCGGCAGGCCCGTGCGCCGCGTCCCGTCCGGTCTGATCCGCGCCGCCGCACTCGTGGTTCCGGCGGCCCGGAGCATGGTCCCTGACCTCGGGACCGTGAAGCGGGTGTCCGCTGCACGCCAGCATGAACTCTTGGGCATCTCTCCGCGCCCGTGGGGCACAGCCGTGGTGGACGGCGCCCGATCCATGGTGGAGCGGGGCCTGGCGGGATGAGTGCGGTGTCCGTCGCGGTCCCGTGGCCCACGCCACCTCTGAAGGACCGGGCCGCACGCTCTGGGCCCCGCCCGGCGTCCTGAGCCCACCGTCCGTACCGCGGGAGGGGGAGTCACCGCAGGTCAGAACGGCCAGCATCGCAGAACAGGAGACCAGGGGATGGCATGATCGTTCACTGGACGGACGTGCGCCCCCGGCACGCCTGACCACCGCCGCGACCGGGCCTGAGCTGACCGGTCGGGGCCACAACTGCACATCCCCCTCAGAAAGCATCCCCCCATGCCTTCCCCCCGTTCTTCCGTCATGCCCGCTGCAGTCCTGTGTGCGGCAACCCTGACCCTGCTGGCCGGCTCTCCCGCCGCAGCAGCCCCACCGCAGCCGCAGCAGGCGACCGTTCAGGCGCCCCGCGCGGTCCCTCCCACCACGGCGTTCCACCAGAGGTTCACCGCGGCGGGACTGACCTCCACCTACCACGTCTACGCGGACGGCCTGGACCCCTCGAAGGCCGTGGGAGCGGTCTTCTACCTGGGTGGCGACTACGACAAGCCCGGCGAGTCCTGGGTCCACGACCCCGGGGGATCGCACATGCGGGCCATGGCCGCGGAGGCCCGGAAGAAGAACATGGTGCTGGTGGTCCCGATCTCACCGGACCGTCAGGCCAGGGGCAACGGCATCACGTGGTGGGAGGAAGCGGATGCCAACGGCGACTGGTTCCGGGCCCTGCAGAGCTCCCTCACGGCCCGGTACGGGCTGGACACCTCCCGCGTGTGGCTCACCGGCTACTCGGGCGGTGCCGAGTTCATCACCTACGAGCTGCTCGCGGACCGGCAGAGCTGGATCAAGGGCGGGGGTGCCACGATCATCGGCGGCGGCGGCTCCTACGGGATGCAGACGGACCCCGGGGCCGCGGTGCGCTCCCTGCCCCTGAGCTGGCACGTGGGGTCCGAGGACGTGGCGGGCAGCACCAACCCGCCCACGTGGTCGGCCCGCAACGCGGCGACCAAGGGCCAGAAGCGCTACGTGAAGGACGGGTTCACCCGCACCTCCCTGTCCACCCTGCCGGGGGTCGACCACGAGGAGTACGACATCGTGGGCCTGTTGCGTCACGACCTCGCGGCACTGCCCCCGGCTCCACCCGCACAGACCTCGTCCTGGTTGAAGGGCGCCATCAGGACCGACTACCTGGCCACCGGCGGGGCTGCGCGCTACGGACAGCCCACCTCCCCCGAGAAGCCCACGGGCCACCGGGGCGGGGTCTACCAGGGCTTCACGGCCAACTACACCTACTACTGGAGCTCGCAGACCGGGGCGCACCCCGTGAAGTGGGGGACCGGCATCGGCAACGCGTACCGGGCCGCCGGTCTGGAACGCGCGTGGGGATATCCCGTGATGGCGGAGAAGCTTTTCTCCGGTGGGGCGTACCAGGACTTCCACCAGGGCAGCGCCCGCTTCCGGGCCATGTACTCACCCCGCGGAGGAACGCACGTGGTCAAGCTCAGCGGGGGGATCGGCTCGGCATGGTCCAGGGCAGGACACGAGCACGGCTGGGGCTTTCCCGTCACGGACGAGTACGCGGTGTCCGGGGGCATGGCGCAGAAGTTCTCCAACGGGTGCACCGCCACGTGGCACCGCGCCACGGGGAAGGTGACGGTCGCGCGGGGCTGACCACGGCGGCGTCGTGCCCCGCCGTGGTCACCGCTGCCGCGCGCTCAGGGCCGTTCCGGCTCCGCGGCCTTCGCGCGGCTCGCGGGCATGAGGAACTTCCAGGGGCTCTGCTCGAGGGACAGCGGCATGGGCACCTCGATCACCGTGGGGCGCCGGGCGGCGATCGCCTCCGTCATGGCCGTGCGCAGCTCGTCCGGGGACGTGGCGCGCAGGCCCAGGGCACCGAAGGACTCCGCCAGCGCCACGAAGTCCGGATTGGCCAGCTCGGTGGCGGAGCCGTGGCCGTAGATCCGCACCTGGTCCGCCTGGACGTTGCCAAAGGCCTGGTTGTCGAACACCACCGTGATGAGGTTCAGCCCGTGCTGCACGGCGGTGGCGAGCTCCTGCACGCCGTACAGGAAACCACCGTCCCCGGTCACGGAGACCACCACGCTGTCCCGGTTCGCGGCCTGCACCCCCAGCGCCGTCTGGAAGCCGTATCCCAGGTTGCCCTGGTAGCCGCTGGTGATGAAGTGGCGGGGCTCGTAGACCTCCAGTGCAAAGATGGACGCGAAGCCGATCTGCGAGACCTCCTCCACGAAGTATCCGTCCCGGGGGAGCGTCTCGCGGATCGCGGCCAGGTAGTCGCTGTGGGGCTGCAGCTGTGCAATCTCGGCCCGGACGCCCTCCTTGACCTCCTCGAACTCCGCGGAGCGGGATGCCCGTGCGGGCATGTCGTCGAGGGCTTCGAGCAGCTGCGCGGTGACCGCCCGGGCGTCCCCGGTGAGCGGCACGTCCGGCGTGAGCCGATCCTGCTGGGCCGCGTCGATGTCCACGTTCACGGTGCGCAGCCCCTCGGGGGTGTCCGGCCAGCGGAACCACACGAGCTCCTGCCGGGTGCCGATGCCGAGCAGCACGTCCGTCTCCGCCCAGCGCTCGAAGCCCTGAGCGCTCGTGAACCCCAGCGGGTGCTCGTCGGACACGATCCCGCGACCACCCCGTAGGGACACCACAGGGGCCTGCAGCTTCTCGGCCAGGGCCAGAATCTCCGTGCCCGCGTGCCGGGCACCGCTGCCCACCATGAGCATGGGGTTGCGGGCGGAGCGCAGCAGCTCCGCGGCGCGGGCCACCTCACCCGCGTCCGCCTCCGGTGCAGCCACGGGCGGCGCCACCACGCTCTGCATCTCCGCCTTCTGCGTGAGCACATCCCACGGGATGGCGACGACGCTGGGTCCGGGCCGCCCGCCGGTCGCTCGGGTGAACGCCTCGGCCACCGCCGCGGGCACCTCGGCGGGGTCGGTCACGGTGCACGCGGACTTGGTGAACGAGGCCACCGTGGCCTGCTGGTCCGGCATCTCGTGCAGGTGGCCCATCCCCCTGCCGATGAACTCGGTGGGGATCTCGCTCGTGAGGCACACCGTGGGCGTGCTCGTCGCCAGCGAGGTCAGCATGCCCGCGCCGGCATTGAGCACGCCCGGTCCGGGCACCACGCTGAACACGCCCGGGCGCCCGGTGGACTGGGCGTAGCCCAGCGCCATGTAGGCGCTCGCCTGCTCGTGCCGCGTGGCAATGACCTCGATGCCGGGTTCCTTCCGCAGAGCCTCGAACAGCTCGTAGGTCTGCACACCGGGGATCCCGAACACGGTGTCCACGCCGTGCTCCCGCAGCGCCGCCACGGCGGCCCGACCGGCGGTCGTCCCGCGGGGCGAGCCGGAATCGTGGGCGGCCGCGGCGTCGTCGTGCGTGCTCATGCGTGCCGCTCCTACTCGCCGAGGTCCGCGTGCTCGGTGGCGGGCTGCTCGGAGCGGCGGGTCACGAACACGCCCGTCAGCGCGATCAGCGCCGTGGCGGTGACCGTGAGCAGCAGCTGGTTGCGGGAGGCTGGGTCGAACATGGTGACCACCACGATCAGCACGAGCATGGCCACCGTGAGGTAGGACAGGAACGGGAAGAGCGGCATGGTATACGTGCTGGCACGCACCCCGGGATTCTCCCGCTCGCGGCGGTGGCGCAGGGTGATCTGCGAGGCGGCCACGGAGATCCAGATGATGATGATCGTGGAGCCCACGATTGCCAGCAGCGTGTCCAGCACCTTGCCCGGGAACAGCGCCTCCAGGATGCTCGCCACGAACCCGAAGGACACCGTGAGCAGCACGGCGCGGCGCGGCACACTGTTGTGCGCGGTGCGCTTGATCGCGGCCGGCGCGTAGTTGCGCTGGGCCAGGGAGTGCATCATGCGTGACGCGGCATAGATGTTGGCGTTGAGCGCACTGAGCAGGGCGAACACGGCGATCAGAGCCATGATGCTGCCCGCAGCCGGGAGGCCGGCGACGTTCAGCACCGCCGCGAAGGGGCCCTCGGGCGGATCCGCCTGGGAGGGCGGCAGGATCGCGACCATGATGAACACCGAGCCGATGTAGAACAGCACGATGCGCCACGCCACGGTGCGGATGGCCGTGGCCACGCTCTTCTGCGGGTCCGCGGTCTCACCCGCGGCGATCGCCACGATCTCGGTGCCGCCGAAGGAGAAGATCACGATCAGCAGGCCCGCACCCACACCGGCGATCCCGGTGGGGGCGAAGTCCTGGAAGTTGGACAGCCCGCCCTCGTGGCCGGGGATCACTCCGAAGAGCATCAGGATGCCGACCACCAGGAACGCCAGGATCACGCCCACCTTGAGGAACGCGAACCAGAACTCGAACTCGCCGTACTTGCTCACGGCGAACATGTTGATCACGGTGAAGACGGCCATGAAGACCAGGCTCAGCACCCAGGTGGGTGGCACGCCGATCCCGGCCACGGAGTCCCCCAGGATGCCCGTGAGGATCGTGGCGGCTCCGTTGGCCTCGGCGGCGGTCACGACCGCGAGCTGCACCCAGTACAGCCAGCCCACGGTGTACCCGGCCACGGGGCCGAAGGCGTTCTGCGCGTGGGTGGAGAAGGCGCCGCTCGTGGGGTTCGCGGCGGAGAGCTCGCCGATCATCCACATGATGAGGACCACCAGGGCGCCCGCCACCACGTAGGAGACGAGGATGGCGGGGCCCGCCACGGCCACGCCCTTGCCGCTGCCCAGGAACAGGCCCGCGCCGATCGCGCCGCCCAGTCCCATCATGGTCAGCTGGCGGGGCTTGAGGCCGCGGACGGTCTTGGTGGAGGCGTCCGGGGCGTGACCCGGGGCCTGAGGGGTGGTGCTCATGGGGTTCAGCCCTCGTTCCGGGAGGTCGCGGCGCCGTCGAGGTGGGCGCGGACTTCCTCCGCAGCCACCAGGAAGGCCTGGTTGCCGGCGGGGGAGCCGATGCTCACGCGGATGCCCTCGTCGGTGAAGGCGCGCACGATCACGCCGTGCCGGGTGAAGATCTCCTCCGCGGCCGCGGTGTGCTCACCCGTGCGCAGCCACACGAAGTTCGCCTGCGACTCGACGACGTCCCAGCCCTGCTCCGTGAGCCGCTGGTGCACGTGGTCGCGCTGCTCCACGAGGGCGGTGATGCGCTCCTCGACCTCGGACTCTGCGGCGAGGCTGGCCAGGGCCGCCTGCTGCGCCAGGTTGGTCACTCCGAAGGGAATGGCCACAGCCCGCAGCGCGGCGCTGATGTAGTCCGGGGAGATCGCGTAGCCGATGCGCAGACCGGCCAGCCCGTACGCCTTGGAGAACGTGTGGAGGACCACCACGTTCGGGTAGGCGCGGAAGAAGTCGATGCCGCGGGCCGCGTCCGGGTCCACGTTGAAGTGCACGTAGGCCTCGTCCACCACCACGAGCACGTGCTCGGGGACCTGCTTCATGAACTCGTGGAGCTCGTCAGCGGTCACGGAGGTGCCGGTGGGGTTGTTGGGTGTGCAGACCAGGATCACCTTGGTGCGCTCGGTGACGGCCGCGGCCATGGCCGGCAGGTCGTGGCGCTCGTTCTCGTCCAGCGGCACGTGCACGGCCTTGGCGCCCGCGAGCCCCGTGAGGATCGGGTACGCCTCGAAGGAGCGCCACGCGAAAACGACCTCGTCGCCCTCCTCGCACACGGCGCGGATGATCTGGGAGGCGACCTCCACGGAACCGCTGCCGAAGCTCACGGACGAGGGCTCCACGCCCCAGCGGCTGGCCACGGCTTCCGTGACGGCCTGGCAGGTCATGTCCGGGTAGAGGTTCATCTCCGGGGACATCTGGTTGACCGCGTCCAGGACGGACGGCAGGGGCGGGTACGGGTTCTCGTTCGAGGACAGCTTGTACGTGATGACGTCGGACGAGGCCGCGGACTTCCCCGGCTTGTACGGGGGAAGCGACTGCAGGGCGGAACGCAGGGACACGGCGGATCGGGCCGCGTCTCCCGAAGAATAATGGGACACGAAGGACTCCTTGCGGGATCTGTGGTGGCAGTCACAGTGACACAGCCCATGGGGGCGCACAACCGGGTCAGTCCGGAGTGAGCACAATGTGCAGTTCTCAGCGTGTGTGCCGGTGATCACTGCACAATATGTCATGTGCAACGCGTGTGCGGTGGCACTCAGGCGGTACTCAGGCAAGGGGATCGGATATGAAGATCGACGAGCTCGACGTCCGGATCGTGCAGCTGTTCAGCGAGGATTCCGGGATCGGGGTGCTCGCGGCGTCGCGCGCGCTCGGGGTGGCCCGCCCCACTGTGCAGTCCCGCCTCGACAAGCTCAAGGCCGCCGGTGTGATCCAGGACGTGGCACCCACCTTGAACCCGGCCCGGTTCGGCTACCCCGTGATGGCGATCGTCTCCATCGAGATCAGCCAGGGGGTGGGCCACGTTCCCGTGGGGGAGGCGCTGCGCGAGATCCCCGAGGTGATCGAGATGTACACGGTCTCCGGGGACCACGACGTGATGGTCCGCGTGGTGGCCCGCTCCAACGACGACCTGCAGCGGGTCATCGACGCGATCGCCCGGACCGGAGCCGTGAACCGCACCCGCAGCGTGGTGGTGCTGCAGACCCACTTCCAGAACCGGGTGCTGCCGCTGTTCGCGCAGGTGGGCGGGTCGGCCGCGGCACAGGAGGGATAATTCGGGCCCCGGCGAGTTGAGAAGTCGCGAACAACCCAAATGGATGCCTTGGTTCGTACCGGCGCACCCACCACTGCTCGTGCAGTGCGGCTTGCAGTCTTTCGTGGCGGACGCGCAACTGCCCATTTTCGAAAGATGGTTGTCGACGACGGTGGCAGCCCTATGCGTCGTTGTTCATGACGTACCGCGTCCCCTTGCGTCCCTGGCCGCCCTGCATCGCCACAAGACCCTCCGCGAGCGGCAAGCGCAGGGCATAGCGGAGTTGGGATGTGGTCAAACCCGTCTGGACTGCGAGATCTTCCAGCCGAAGAGGGGAATGGAGACGCAGAACCTCCAGCACCTTGGCTTCGTGAACGGTAGGGGCGGAGGTTTGCGGCGTGGCCTTGCTGCGCTGCGCTGCGCTCGCAGCAGGCGGAGTCCCGGAATGCGGGGTCTGGCTCGTGGGGCGCCACAGCAGTGCCTTGAACTGCACCCCCGTGTCGTGCAACTGCGGGCGCGGCAGGCCGTGCCGGCGGGCGGCGTCGTAGACCTCCCGGAGCCCGCCGCCCTCGCCTTCGATGATCGAAGCGCCGTCACTCGTGGTGAGCCTTTTTGCCATCTGGTAAACGCGCTGGTTCACTGCAGCCTGAGCATGGTCCTCACTTTCAAGCTGTGCGAGAGACACCCCGCGCAGTCCCCCGGGGCTCAGGACGAACAGATTTCTTGGCGTCAGTCTGACCTGGATCGACTTGCCCACACCGAGGGTGTTCGGTCCCAAATCCCGGTGGACGAGAGCATTTCCGATGAGCTCTCGGACGGCGTTCAACGGGATCTCGGCCACGGATTCCATGTGCCCGTCTTCCCTGTACCGCTGAACTGTGCCCAGGTTCCGCCGAACCCATGCCAAGAGGTCTTCGAGAAGGACGGGGAGTGGCCCGGTGAAATCCTCCAAATTCTGATTTCGAACATTGCCCCCGCTCTCCGGCAGCTGCACGGCAGCCGTGACAGTGAGCCCTGGATAGTGTCCCTGGGGATACATGCCGAGGGCATAGAGTCCTGCGAGGGTCGGAACGCCGTCCGCCGTCACCACCGAGGTCGTGCGAAGAATCTTGTCGTCGTCAAGCGATCGAAGACGCTGGTCCCGCTCGCGGGTGGTGTGAAGGTACGCGCTCACCGCCTCGGGCAGCAGATCGTCGATGGAGCGGCCCCGCGCTGGCTGAAGGTCGTAGTCGACCTGTTCGTCAGCGTGCAGCTTGGCCACCTCCAGCATCCGGAGTTCGTGCTCCTGCATGGTGTAGTCGCCGTCCGATTGCCGTAGGTAGGCTCGACCGCCCGTAGTTGCCGGTTTGTCGACGATGCGCAATGGGGCAACGTGGGCCACGAGCACGACACGCCCATCGAGGGTGTGGGTTTCGGTCGTGATGTGCGGGGAGGGGGACACCGATTGTCTCGCGGTGGCTACGAGCCCGCTTTCTGCTGCTGCGACGTCGTCCAGTCCTGTCACGTCGAACGACCCCGAGGACTCGTCGACCCCCAGGATGATGCTTCCGCCCCCGGGCATGTTTGCGAAGGCACAGATGGTGTCGGCGAGGTGGGGTAGGCCACCGGACGCCCGTTTGACTTCGACCGAGGTGGTGTCTCCCCTGCGGGCGCGCATGTCTTCCAGAACGGACTGCAGACGGGCGGTGCTCCATGCCATGGCGTCAGAGTACTGGCATCAGTGACAAAATTGTGAGTTTGATTGACACTTTGATTCTCAGTGACGGTGCAAGTGAGTGACAAGTGCGTGATGAGAGTCCCCGGGGGTGCATGACCATCGGAATGACAGAAGTCCCGCCCGACCATCCGGTCGAACGGGACTTCCTGCGGTGCGCGAGGGGGGAGTTGAACCCCCACGCCCTCTCGGGCACACGGACCTGAACCGTGCGCGTCTGCCTATTCCGCCACTCGCGCTCGTTGTCCCACGCGGCGTACGCCCGTGAGCAACGTCGAAAAGCCTACCCCACCCTGCCCGGGTTGGCGAATCGTGGCCTCGGAAGGCGGGGTGCGGCGCGCGACAGCGCGTCGCGGCGTGCTCGGAGCCGGGGGCGACGCTGCCCGCGACCCGGGCCGCGGCGGCGTCGCCATCACATGCTGACCGTGAGCCCCGTCCACGCGATCGAGGCGCAGAGAAGTCCCGCCACCGCGTACAGCGTGAGGGGCACGAGCAGCAGGATCTCCCGTCCGGATCCGGCGTTGCCCAGCAGGGGGAGGCGCACGAACGAGCGCCGCCGGTAGAGGGAGGCGGGGAGCGGGAGGGGGAGGCGCAGCGGCCACAGCAGGTGGATGCCCTGGGTGGTCAGCAGGTCGCCGGCCATGTGCACGGCGCACCCGAGTCCCACGGCCACCACGAACCAGTGCGGATGCTCCGGGGGGTTCGCGGCCACGAACGCCCCGAGCAGGATGCCCACCACCCAGTTGGCGTGGGAGAGCCGGTCCGGGACGAAGGCCAGCACCTTGACCGCGCACGCGATCAGCAGCACGGACAGCACCGCGGCCAGCGGCCACACCTGCCCGGGCAACGACGCCGCCGCGTCACCGACCGCCCCCGATCTCACGGACCCTGCGCCCAGCCCGCCGGACACCGCGGCACCGGTGGCCGCACCGGCTGCCGTATGCGCCGTGGACTCGGTGCCGCTCCACTGCAGGGCGTCGCCCACCGGAACAGAAGCGCGCTGGGAGAGCTCGGCGAGCACCATGATCGCAAGCAAGCCCAGAAGCGAGTGCGTGCCGTGGCGGTGCCCGCCGGCGAGTCGGCTCAGGCCCTTCGCGAGCCAGCGCGAGACCGGCGGCAGGGACCGTGCCACGGTTCCGCCCGGGTGGTCGAGGTCCGGCAGCAGGGCGGCCCCGGCGCAGATCAGCGCGCCGGTGACCACCCCGGGATCACCCACGGGCATGAGGCCGAGGCCCACGGGGAAGGAGACGTCGGCGAGATCCACGGTGTAGGTGCCGGTCAGTGCGACCCACGCGGCGGCACCGCACGCGGCGTGGCTGGGGCCCATCACGGGGCGGTCCTGGACATGGGGCGGTCCTTTCCAGACCTCGGGGAAGAAGAGAAACCCCAGGTTAGGAACGGGTTCCGACCCGCATAAGCGCCGTCGGGGCTGCACCCTGGGCCAGTCTGTGTGAGGGGCGACGCCGCTCGCGGACGGGGTGCGCCCGGTCTCCCCGCGGGGCGGGCCGGTGCCCCCGTGGGCGGGGCACGCGTTGCGCGGCCTGCACAGTCTCCGGTGGCGACGACCCGGGGCGGGACCGCGCGATCGCAGGGGCGCGCTCCGGTTCAGTCCTCGGACTTGGGGGTCCAGGGCAGCTGCTGGTCGCACCCCGGGGTGAGCCAGGCCTTCACGTACCCGGCGCTCTGGTGGAGGTACTGGTTGAAGAGACTCTTGCCCGTGAGGTGGAAGTCCACGCCGGACATCCGCAGCTCCCCGGAGTAGCAGCGCTCCAGGATCAGCCGGGAACGGGAGACGTGCTGGGTGAACGTCACGGCGGTGACGGTGTCCCAGCCGCGCTGCGCCGCGAGCTCCTGCAGCTTGATGGCCTCTCCCTGCGTGGTGGAGGGATTGGGCTTGAAGCACAGCACCTCCACACCGTCGCGGGGTTCGCAGAAGGACTTGGCGGTGTAGTACTCCACCATCTCGGGCGGGTCGAAGGGCTGGGCGTCCGGTGTGGAGACCACCAGGGTGTCCGCGATGTGCTGGTTGTAGACGAGGTCCTCCGCGTAGGCCATGCGGGCGGGGTCCGGAGGGCCCAGCACGAACACGGCGTCCGAGGTGCGGGGCGGGTCCACGTCCGGGCTGTCGAGGACGGCGTGGCACACGGCGAGCCACAGGGTCACGAGGATCGTCAGGGCGATCAGCACCACGAGGGGCCACTTCCGCCTGAGCGCAGGGGGGTGCCCGGAGGGAGTCGGGGCCACGGGGTTCCTCTCACTGGGGCTGTTCGGCGGGCGCGCCGCGGATATCATCTCACCCAGCACGGCAGCGAACCGCGGCAGCGTGCGCCGGCGGAGAAACACCCAGCAAGGAGTCAGCACATGCGATCGGATGAACACCTCGAACGCGCCGTGACCTGCCCGGTTCCCCTGCGGTGGGGGGACATGGATCCGTACGGCCACGTGAACAACGTGGAGGTCATCCGTGTTCTGGAGGAAGCTCGGATCGCGGCCTTCGGCGTTCCCGTGGGCACGGGGGAGCAGGTGGTCCCGCCCAGGATTCCGCTGTTCTCCGTGCTGCCGGAAGGAACCCAGGCGCTGATCGCAGAGCACCGGGTGAAGTACCTGCGGCCCCTGGAGTACCGCAACGTCCCGGTGGACGTGCGCGTGTGGGTGGTCTCGGCGAGGGCCGCCACCCTGGTGCTGGGGTTCGAGATCCTGGACTCCGCGGACGGCTCCCCGTGCGTGCGCGCGCAGACCCAGCTGGCGTTCTACCTGCCGGAGACCCGCACGGTGCTGCGCCTCACGCGTGAGCAGCGGGACGTGCTCGCGCCGCACACCGCGCCGTCGCCGTTCTGAGACCGGACGGGCGCGCAGGGCTCAGGCCGCGACGCCCGGGGCCGTGGTGAACTGCAGCTCGGCGCGCGTGCGCAGGACCGCGCCGTGCTCGGGCAGCACGCGCCAGGTCCACCACAGCAGGGCGTGGGACTCCCGGTCCACGTGGCACGTGGCGGCCGTGATGGCGGCGGGCTCCTCCGGGTCCTGGACGCAGACCGCCAGGGGCGCGCTCTCCAGCGTGGTCCGGATCCGCGCGAGCTCCTTGCGCAGTCCGCGGGCGGAGTGCTCGGTGACGGTGCAGCCCACCTCCACGCGGGAGGCAAAGGGGGAGGGGCGCGAGATGTCGCGCAGGATGGGCAGCTCGGCGGCGCCGTCCTCGAAGACCCCCACCGTCTCCACCCAGCTCTGCCCCGCGTGGGTGATGACGAACTGGTGGTGCCCGGATCCCACGCGCAGCTCCACGTCCGTGAGCCCGTCCACCCGGAGGCGGCGGCCCGCGGGGGCGTCGAGCACCGGGAGATCCGTGCGGTAGCCGAACTGGTCCGGGCGGCACACGACGTGCCCGGGCACTCGGGTGAGCCAGTCATGCTCCATGCTTGCCATCTTCCTGTCGGCCGCGCGGCAGCCCGCCGCGCCTTCTTAACGATCGAAAATATCCCCGGCTCGGGGGACAGGCAAGCACCGAATGGTCACTGTTCGGTGACGGGAGGCGCGCATCAGGACTGCGGGGCTACGGCAGCGGGCGTCCGCGTGCCGCGGTCCACAGGGCGTACCAGTCCTCGTGCGTCATGAGCTGCGCCGCCCGGGGAGCCTGCGCACAGGCCGCGATCCGCCGGGGATTCAGCGTCCCCACCACGGGGCGGATGCCGTGGGGCAGTCGCAGCAGCCAGCCGACCACTACGGCCTCCGCCGGGACCTCCAGGCGCTCCGCGAGTCGGGCGACCAGCGCGCTCGTGCGCTCCTCGGGCGTGTCGGGGAGGCCCCCGGCACCGGCGGACGACGCCGCACGGTCAGGTTCCCCCGCGGCGTCGACGGCCGGGCGGTCCCGCCGACCCGCCTCGCCCTGGTCCGAGGGGCCGTGGGCCGCGGCGGAGGCCCGGGGAGGGGTGGCACCGGAGTAGACGCCGCCGGCGAGCGCACCCCACGCCTGGATCTCGATGCCCTCCGCGGCGCACAGCTCCGGCAGGCCGCGGGGGAAGGACACGGCGGCCCCGTCCGGGTGGTTGGCCAGCACCTGGGCCTCCACGAGGTTCCGGTGGGCCAGGCTCAGCTGCATCTGCACGGCAGTGACGGGTGCCCGCAGGTGGCGGCGCAGCTCCACCACGTGCTCCGTGGTCATGTTGGACAGCCCCACGGAGCCGATGAGCCCCTCCTGGTGCAGCTCGTCCAGGGCGGCGGCGGTCTCCTCCGGGGGCGTCAGGGGATCCGGGCGGTGCAGGAACAGCCGCTCCACCCGGTCCACCCCGAGCCGTTGCAGGGAACCCTCGAGCGAGGAGCGGACGGCGTCCCGGTCCAGCCGGTAGTGGGCGGGAGCCCCCGCGGGAGCGGTGTTCCCGGGGAGCCGGATGCCGCACTTGGTCTGGACCTGCACGGCCTGGCGCAGCACGGCGTCCTCGCCGATGATCCGCCCGAACACGGTCTCGGAGTCCCCGCCGATGTAGATGTCCGCGTGGTCGAAGAGCGTGTACCCGGCACGGTGCGCGGCGTGCACGGCGTCGCGGGCGGCGTCGTACTGGGCGGCCGGGATGCGCTCCTGGCCCCAGGCACCGCCCAGGTTCATGCATCCGAAGACCAAGGACTGGCTCACGCGCGTCCGCCGTGCTGCTCGGCGGCGCGCCGCAGCCGGGCCGCCTCCGCGAAGGCCGCGGCGGACTCGTCCAGCTGCCCCGCAGACTCGTGGAGAGCGCCCAGCTCGGTGAAGCAGTCGGAACGGTCCCGGAACGAGTCCGGGTCCTGCTCGTAGAAGTCCACGGCGCGGTTGAAGGCGGTCACGGCCTGGGCGTGGCGGCGGGTCTCCCGGTAGACGCGCGCGAGGTTGACGTAGCAGTCCGCCTGGTCCCGCGGCTCGTGCGGGGCGTCCAGGTACTGCCCGAGGGCGTCGAGGAGATGCGTCTCCGCGCCGTGCAGGTCACCGGTCTCCACGAGGAGCGACCCCAGGATCAGGTGCGCACGGGCTTTGTGCTTGCCGCTGCCCTCCAGCCGGGAGAAGTGCTCCAGGGCGCTCTGGTACTCCGCCACCGCCTTGCTGGTGCGGTCCATGACCAGGTGGATGTGCCCCAGGTTGTAGTGGCACGCGGCGAGTTCCCTGTGCGCGGGGCCGGACTCCTGGAAGAGCTCGATGGCCTGCCGGTAGGAGGTCTCCGCCAGGGTGTGGTCACCTCGGTCCTCCGCGTCCAGGGCGCGTGTGAAGAAGCCGTTTCCGTCATCCGAGTAGCTCATCGGCCCGTCCTCCCGGGATCGCAGCGAAGTCCCCCCATGCTACTCGGGGAGCGGGGGTGGCAACCCTGCTGATAATCTCGGACCCACACTCTCCCAGGAGGTCAGGATGGCAGCACAGCACACCGCGCCGGGGCAGGACCCGCGCAATCCCCGCCACGCAGCAGCAGCCCACCACGAGGACCACGCCTCCGTGATCCGTCACGAGGAGCGGCTGGTCATCGAGCGGGAGCAGGCCGAGACGGGCCGCGCCCGGCTGCGCAAGTACGTGGTCACCGAGCCCGTGCGCCAGGAGGTCACCCTGGGCTCCGAGGAGCCGGACCTGGTGCGCACGCCCATCACGGCCGAGGAGCGCCAGGCGTTCCTGGACGGCCGCGAGCTGCCGATCGGGGAGGACGAGGTCATCCTCTACCGCTCCGAGCCCGTGGTGCAGACCGTGCGTGTGCCCTACCAGCGCGTGCGTCTCGTGGCCCGTCGGGTGGAGCGCACCGAGGTCGTCGAGGACACCCTGCGCAAGGAGCACGTGGACATCGAGACCCAGGACGAGCCCCGCGTCTGAGGTCTTGTCTCCCGGCCCTGCCGGTACCACGACGCCGCGCCCCGCCGATCGGGGGCGCGGCGTCGTGCTCTGCCGGGCCCCCGAATGGCGGGGTGCCGCGCTCCGCGAGGGGGCGGCTCACGGGGCGTTGAGCTCTCAGGGGCCACCCTGCGGAACCGGCACGGTGTCCTCCGCCGGACGTGCCGTGGGGCGCGGGCGGCGTCGTCCGTCCGTGGCCGTGGCCCGGGGGTAGGTTGGGCGGGTGAGTGAAACGACCCTGACCCTGATCCGCCACGGCCAGACCGACTGGAACCTGCAGCGCCGGCTGCAGGGACGCTCGGACATCCCCCTCAACGACACCGGCCGGGAGCAGGCACGAGCGGTGGGCCGCGAGCTGGCGGCCTCGGGCGGGCACTGGGACGTGCTGGTCTCCTCACCGCTGCAGCGCGCCAGGGAGACCGCGCAGGTCATCGGGCGGGAGATCGGGCTGGAGCTCTCCCGCACCTACGAGGATCTCGTGGAGCGCGCCTTCGGTGACGTGGAGGGCCGCGACTGCACGGGAATGGGCGACAACGAGCGCCACGCCATGATGGAGAAGCACGGTGAGGCCACCGAGGACGTGGTGCAGCGGGGGCTCTCGGTGCTGCGCACGATCCTCGCGGACTTCCCCGGCAAGGACGTGATGGTGGTGGCCCACGGCACCCTCATCCGGCTCACCCTGGACCGTGTGCTGGACACCGAGCTGCCCAGCCTGGAGAACGGTCAGGTGCTCACGGTCACCGCGGAGCAGGTGCTGTCCGCGGACTGAACGGGTCTCGCCAGACGTTTCCCGCGCCCGTCTGCGGCGCCCGTCCGCCGGGCCCCGCTCAGGACGCGGTGCCCGGGGAGCTGCCGGCCGAGGTGGTAGACGGGCCCGCGGCGTCGTCCTGGTGAGAGCGAGCTGGGCGGTGGGCGTGCAGCAGTGACAGCCCCGTGAACACGAACCCGCCCACGAAGTTGCCCACGAGCACGGGGATCTGGTTCCACAGCCACCAGTCGCCGAACGAGACGTCCGCGCCCAGGAGCATGCCCATGGGGATCATGAAGAAGTTGACCACCGCGTGCTCGAAGCCCAGCCCGTAGAACGCCATGATGGGCAGCCAGATGGCCGCAATCTTCCCGATCGTGTCCTTGGAGACCATGCCCATGAACACTCCCAGGCAGACGAGCCAGTTGCACAGCACGGCCTTGACCAGGACCGTGGCCATGCCGGCGCCTCCCATGGCGGCGTACGCGGTGGTCTTGGCCTGGGCGGTGTCCACGAACTTCTGCCCGAGCGCACCGGCGTCGTGCGAGCCGAAGCCCGTGAGCGCGCCCGCGTAGAGCAGGGCGAACGCAGCGGCGCCGATGATGTGGCCGACGACCACCATGAGGCTGTAGCGACCCACGGCGGACCACGGCACGAGCCCGCGCACCGCCGCCATGGGGGTCAGGGCGAAACCGCCCGTGACGAGCTCCATCCCCATGAGGATCACGATCGTGATCCCGGCGGGGAACAGCACGGCCCCCACCACGGGGGATCCCGAGCTCACGGTCGCGGACACGGCGAACGAGGTGGTGGCCGCCAGGACGGCGCCGCCCAGCACGCCGCGCAGCACCAGGGCACCGGACGACGCGGTCGCCTTCGCCTGTCCGGCGGCGACGGCGTCCGTCACCACGTCTGCGGGTTTCACGGTGGTCATGGCTGCCCTGCTCTCTGTCTTGGGGCGGGCCGGGTGCCCGTCGGTGGCGCCACGGGCGCCCGCACCGGCTCGTGCAGGGGGATGCGAGCGGGAAAACCGTGACCGCACGAGTGTAGGACCGTGCAACCCTGCGGTGAACACGCGCCGTGTCTGGTCCCCGTGCGTTTCGGGTCCTATGGTGGTGGAACATGCGGCAGTGTGGCCGTGGGCGGTGCAGAGGTCGTGGACTCCGGGAGAGCGTTCCGGTGGACCCTGCCCGGAGGTGCCCCACAGGGCGTCACGTGCCACGCCGTGGAGTTACGATCCCCGACTCAACGACAGCTAAGGCGTGATGCAGTAGTGACCTCTCCTCAAGCCACCACCCAGGCCATCCCCACGGTGTGGCAGCGACCGCGATGGAGCGGAGCGCAGGCATGGATCAACGAGTACTACCGCTCCGCGCCGGACGCGGACCTTGTGGGCACCCAGGAACCGGTGCTCACCGACCGGGCCGAGACCCACCGGGAGGTGGGCCGCACCCGCGGCGCCGGCGAGCTGTGCATCGACGTCCGCGAGGACCACGGGGTCACCGTGCTCTACATGGTCACCACCGACATGCCGTTCCTGGTGTCCACGCTGACCACGGAGATCGCCGCCAACTGGGGTGGCGCCAAGCTGGTGCTGCACCCGCTGCTGCTGGCCGTGCGCGACGCCGGCTCCCACGAGCTCACGTCCCTGGACGAGGTCCCCAACATCTCCGCGGTGTCCTCCGGTGACACCACGGCCATCCCCATCACGGACGAGCTGGCCGGGGCGGCAGCCGGGGGCCGTGACTCGTCCACCGCGGTGGAGTCGTGGATCCGCATGGAGCTGCACCGTTCCCTGGACCAGGTGGAACGCGGTGAGCTGGCCCGTCACATCGAGTCGCTGGTGGCGGACGTGAGCCGGGTGGCCGAGGACCAGGAGGCCATGCACGAGCAGGCCCGGGTGATCGCAGACTCCCTCGCGCCCCTCGAGAACCTCACGTTCCAGGACGGCTCCCGGCTTCCGGACGTCCGCGCCTCCCAGGACTTCCTGCAGTGGCTGCGGGACGGCAACTTCGTGTTCATGGGCATCAAGCGCTACGACCTCGAGGCGGACGGCGAGGACGCCGTGCTGCACTCCCGCCCGGACACGGGCCTGGGGCTCCTGCGGGAGCAGGGGTCCGAGGGCCACGCGCAGAAGCTCACGGGTCTGGGCAGCGCGCACGCCCGCGACCACCAGGTGGTGTTCGTGACCAAGGCGACCCGCCGCTCCTCGATCCACCGCCGCGAGTACTTGGACTACATCGGTGTGCGCACGTTCGCCGAGAACGGGGACGTGGACGGGGAGTACCTGATCCTGGGTCTGTTCTCCCGTCACGCCTACTCCGTGCCCGCGCAGCAGACCCCGCTCGTGCGGGAGAAGGTGGAGCGCGTGGTCGAGCGCTTCGGCTTCCTCCCGGACTCGCACTCCGCGCGGGACCTCATGGGGATCATCGAGGACTACCCGCGGGACGAGCTGTTCCACATGTCCGCGGAGAAGCTCTACGAGACGGCCGGTGGCGTGCTGGGGCTCAACGAGCGCCGCCAGACCCGCCTGTTCCTGCGCCAGGACACTTTCGGGCGCTTCATGTCCGCGGTGGTGTTCCTGCCCAGGGACCGCTACAACACCTCGGTGCGTCAGCGCATCGAGACCCAGCTGTTCGAGGTCTTCGACGCCGAGGCCATCGACTTCGAGGTGCGCCTGACCTCCTCCTCCCTGGCCCGCCTGTTCTTCCGCATCCGGCTGCCCTACACGGGCGAGGTGCGGGACTTCGACCACGAGGACCTCGAGTCCCGCCTGCGCGCCGCGGTGCGCTCCTGGCCCGAGTCCCTGGGCCGCGCGATCGGCCACGAGTTCGAGGACGAGAAGGCCGGCGCGCTGGGCCCCGTGTGGGCGGACGCGTTTCCGGGCTCGTACCGCGAGGACTACGAGATCGAGGAGGCCATCCAGGACCTCAAGCGCTGCGAGGAGCTGTGGGGCCGCGACCCGGACCTGCCCGCCGAGGTCCGTGTGGCGCAGACCGAGGACGGACAGGTCCGGCTGAACATCTACCTCACGCAGTCCCTGTCCCTCACCGAGCTGCTGCCCCTGCTGCACAACATGGGCCTGCGCGTGCTGGACCAGCGCCCCTACACGGTCACCCCTGCGGACGGCCGCGAGTTCCAGCTCTACGACTTCGGCGTGGAGCTGCCCGAGGGCGTGGACCCCGAGGGCCCCGAGGACGCCAAGACGGAGGACCTCATCGAGGACACCCTGTGCGCGGTGCTCTCCAACCGCTCGGAGTCCGACAGCATGGACCGCCTGGTGCTCACCGAGCGCATGGGCTGGCGCACCGTGGCCGTGATGCGCGCCTACGTGCGCTACCTGCTGCAGCTGAACTACCCCAACTCGTTCGAGTTCATCGCGGACACCCTGGTGGACCACCCGCAGGCCACGCACGAGCTCGCCGAGCTGTTCTCCGCGAGCTTCGACCCGTCCCGCTTCACGGACGACGACGCCGCCCGCGGCCAGGCGCGCGAGGCCGCCCTCCAGCGGCTGGCCGAGGTGCTGGAGAGCGTTCCCAGCCTGGACGCGGACCGCCTGTTCCGGGCGCTCGCGGACGTGGTCACGGCCACCCTGCGCACCAACGTGTTCCAGAACCGCCCCACCATGGCGTTCAAGCTGGACCCCGCGGCCATCCCCGCGGCACCGCAGCCGCGCCCGGCCTTCGAGATCTGGGTGTGGTCCCCGCGCGTGGAGGGCACGCACCTGCGCTTCGGCCAGGTGGCCCGCGGCGGTCTGCGCTGGTCCGACCGCCGCGAGGACTTCCGCACCGAGGTGCTGGGCCTGGTCAAGGCCCAGATGGTCAAGAACGCCGTGATCGTGCCCACGGGCGCGAAGGGCGGGTTCTTCCCCAAGCAGCTGCCGGACCCCGCGACGGACCGCGAGGGCTGGCTGACCGAGGGGCGCGAGGCCTACAAGCTGTTCATCGCGTCCCTGCTGGACGTCACCGACAACATCGTGCGCGAGGCGGAGACCGGTGCCGGCCAGGAGGTCTCCGCGCAGAACGGGACGGACGAGACCGGGCAGGGTGCGGCGTCGTCGTCCCGCGGGGATGCCACCCCGGGTGCCGAGGGCGGTGCGAGCGGTTCCGCCGAGACCTCCGGCGAGGCCGGGGACACCGTGGTGCACCCCGAGAACGTGGTGCGCCGCGACGGCGACGACTCCTACCTGGTGGTCGCGGCTGACAAGGGCACGGCGGCGTTCTCCGACACCGCGAACGCGATCTCCCTGGACCGCGGCTTCTGGCTCGGGGACGCGTTCGCGTCCGGCGGCTCCGTGGGCTACGACCACAAGGCCATGGGCATCACCGCCCGCGGTGCGTGGGAGTCCGTGAAGCGCCACTTCTTCGAGCTCGGCGTGGACACCCAGTCCGAGGCGTTCACCGTGGTGGGCGTGGGGGACATGTCCGGGGACGTGTTCGGCAACGGGATGCTGCTCTCCGAGCACATCAACCTGATCGCCGCGTTCGACCACCGGGACATCTTCCTGGACCCCACCCCGGACGCCGCGGCCTCCTACAAGGAGCGTGAGCGGCTGTTCAACGCGGGGCGCACCTCGTGGCAGGACTTCGACCGCAGCGTGATCTCCGAGGGCGGCGGCGTGTACTCGCGCCGCGAGAAGTCCATCCCGCTCACCCCGCAGGTGCGCGAGGCGCTGGGCATCGAGGACGGCGTGGAGTCGCTCAGCCCGCAGGAGCTCGTGCGCCGCATCCTGCTCGCGCCGGCAGACCTGCTCTACAACGGCGGCATCGGCACCTACGTGAAGGCCTCCTCCGAGACCCACCAGGAGGTCGGGGACAAGGCCAACGACGCCATCCGCGTCAACGGCGAGGACCTGCGCGTCAAGGTGATCGGCGAGGGTGGCAACCTGGGCGCCACCCAGCTCGGACGCATCGAGGCCGCGCTGAACGGGATCCTGGTCAACACGGACGCGATCGACAACTCCGGGGGTGTGGAGTCCTCCGACCGCGAGGTGAACATCAAGATCCTCGTGGACGGCATGGTCCAGGCCGGGCTGCTCTCCGCGGAGGAGCGCGCGGAGTTCATCGAGTCCATGACGGACGAGGTGGCGGAGCTGGTGCTGCGCACCAACGTGGCGCAGAACGTGCTGCTCACCACCGAGCGCGCCCGCGGGGTCTCCTTCACGGAGATGTTCATCCGGCTCATGCACTGGCTCGAGGACACCGCGGACCTCAACCGGGAGCTGGAGTTCCTGCCCTCCGACGCCGAGCTGCGCGAGCGTGCGGCTCAGGGCCAGCCCCTGACCGGCCCGGAACTGTCCGTGCTCACGGCGTACGCCAAGATCCAGCTCACGGCGGCGCTCGTGGACAGCGACCTCGCGGACGACCCGTGGTTCCACCGCACGCTGTCCCAGTACTTCCCGGCGCAGATCCGGGAGCGCTTCGACGCGGAGCTGGACACCCACCCGCTGCGCAAGGAGATCATCTCCACCGTGGTGGCCAACCAGATCATCAACTTCGGCGGGATCGCGTTCGCGTACCGCGTGGTGGACGACTCCGGTTCGGACCTCGCGGACGTGGCGCGCGCGTTCACCGCGGCCATGGAGATCTTCGAGCTGGAGAGCTACGCCGACCGCCACGCCCAGCTGGGTGCGGACGTGCCCCTGGAGGTGTGGAACCGGATGTCGCTGCGCATGCGGCGCCTGCTGGACCGCGTGGTCCGCTGGTTCCTGCACCGCCAGGACGCGGACACCGGGATCCAGGAGCTCGTGGACACCTACCGTCCCATCGTGGCCCTGCGCTTCGGCTCCGAGCACCTGATGGGCCCGGAGTCCGAGGAGCGCACCCAGACCGAGGCGGAGCTCGCCGAGCGCCACGGCGTGCCGCGGGACCTCGCGGTCGAGTGGGCGGAGCTGCTGGACGCGTTCGCGCTGCTGGACGTGGCGCGGCTCGCCGAGCAGCAGGGCATCACCGGCCCGGCGCAGGACGGGACGGCGGGCGGCGGAGGCGGCGCGGCGGCGTCGTCCTCCGGGCGCGGCCTGACCGGGGGAACGGATGGGAACGGCGTGAGCGTGCAGATGATCGCGCGCGTCTACTTCTCCCTGTTCGACCGCTACGGGCTGGAGAACCTGCTCAACCGCATCAGCGCCCTGCCGCAGACCACCCGTTGGGAGAACATGGCGCGGATCGCGATGCGCGAGGACCTGTACTCCACGCTGGTGGCGCTCGCCGCGCAGGCGCTCGAGTCCCCGGGTGAGGACGCCCAGCAGAAGGTGCAGGCGTGGGAGCAGGAGAACGCGGACCGGCTCGAGCGGCTGCGGGAGGTGCTGGACGAGATCGAGTCCATGTCCGAGTCGGACGACGCCGGTGCCGAGCTCGCCGCGCTGTCCGTGGCGCTGCGCACCCTGCGCGGGGCGCTCGTGGACTGATCCTCACGCCGTCGGCCCCCTCCGACGACGCCGCACCGCGCCCCCGCGGCCCACGCACCCCAGGTGCCGGGCGGCGGGGGCGCGGTCGTGCGCCCGACCGGTCCTGGCGCCCGGCCTGTGTGGGCGTCCGGAGCGCGGGGACCGGGGAGGTGGCCCGGTGGCCAGGCGAACGGCGAGGGCCGGGCCTCACCACACCGGTGCGGGAGCGGCGTCGTGCGTGGCACCGTCACCGTACGATGGGGCGGTGACCGCAGACATCATTGCCACCATCGTGACCGTCGCCCTCATCATCGTGGGCTGCGTGGGGATCGTGATACCCGTGCTGCCCGGATCCATCCTGGCGCTGATCGGGCTGGTGATCTGGGCGTTCGTGGTGCAGGCCCCCGAGGGGTGGGTGGTGCTGGCCCTGGGCGGGACCCTGCTCATCGCGGGGCTGTCCTCGAGCCTGGTGCTCACCAGCAGCAAGCTCAAGCGCCGGGCCATCCCCAACCGCACGCTGCTCTTCGGAGTGGTGGGCGCGGTGGTCGGCATGTTCGTGATCCCGGTGGTGGGCCTGTTCGTGGGGTTCCTGGTGGGGCTGCTGCTCTCCGAGACCGTGCGCAACCGCAACCTCAACACGGCGCTGGCCAGTTCCTGGGTGGCGGCCAAGGCCATGGGGGTGGGGATCTTGCTGGAGCTCACGTGCGCGCTGCTGGCGTCCCTGACGTTCATCGTGGGGGCGATCACGTACTTCGTGACGGCGTGACGGCGTGACAGCCGCAGCCGGCGTGATCGGTGGGGGCGCCCCTACCGGGGTCCCCGACCGGCGGCGGGCCTCTGCTGACGGTGCGGCCCGACCGGAGGCGCGCCCCTACTGGCGGGGCGCCCCGCTGGTCGGCAGCGGAGCGAAATCATGGTGCTCTCTAGTGGAGTAAAAGCACGCTGAGGCCCGTTCTGCTGCATTTACTCCACTTCACAGCACCTCACAGCACCTCACAGCACGGCGCGGCACGGGAGAGTGGCCCACGCGCGCCGTGCAGCTACCTCCTCCAACGCAAAGTGCAGACTTTGCCACTGATCGGCGCTTTTGTGGCAAAGTCTGCACTTTTTATGAGGGCGAAGCCCGCTACCTCTGGGGTGGGGATTCGGTTGATCTCCGCAAGACCCGGTTCACGTCATGGGGGTTCGACGTGTTTCCGTCGCGAGTCGGCTCACAACCGCCAGGGCAGCGGGATGGCCTCCATGTCCTGGCCCGGCTGCATCCCGTCCTCGGGGACCACCAGCAGCACGTCCGCGTGGGCGAGGCCCGAGAGCATGGCCGGGCCCACCGTGGGCTCGGGGATCACCCGGCCGTCCTGGATGTAGGCCGGGATCACGCGGGTGCGGCCCAGGGGGTCCAGTGCACGTCCGGCCGTGAGCCGGCGGGTGGTGGGCAGTCCCTCACCGGTGGCCCCGGCGATCAGCGCGTGGCCCACCGTGAGCAGACCGGTCATGGCGCACAGGGGCGAGCCCGGCAGTGCGAGCACCACGGGACCGTCCTCCGGGAGCTTCGCCAGGATCACGCCGTGAGCCGGTTCCTGCGCCACCCCGTCCAGGATGAGGTGGGCGCCCAGCTCCTCGAGGGCCTGACGGACGTGGTCGTCCTCCCCGTGGCCCGTGCCGCCCGTGGTCACGACCATCTCGGCGCGGGCGTCCAGCAGCGAACCCGCACCCATGGGGGACTCCGTGAGGGCGGAGACCATGCCCTCGCAGCCGTCCGCCACGCGGCGCACCTGGTCCACGTTCGCGCCCAGTTCCCGGAGCACCGCGGGCAGCTGCAGGCTCAGCGAGTCGCGCACCTCACCGGGCCCGGGGATGCCGTCCTCCACCACGTTGGCGTAGCCGAGCAGCACGGTGACGCGCGGGCGGCGTCGTACGGGGAGCATGTCGTGGCCGGCGCTCGCCGCGAGCCCCAGGTGCACGGGGTTGAGCTTGCGGCCCGCACGCAGCAGCAGGTCACCCTGCTGGATCTCCTCGCCCACGGCGCGGACGTCCTGGTTCTTCACCAGGGGAGCGGCGGGGGTGGCGTCCTCCAGGGTGTCGCCCTCCACGGCCCTGCGTCCGTGCTCGGTGTCCTCGGGGACGTCAGCGGCGGGGTCCGCCGGCACCACGTGACCGCGGTGGGCCTCCAGCACGGCACTGGTTCCGTAGGGAACGGCGTCCCCGGTGTTCACGTGGGTGGCTTCCCCGGGGTGCAGCTCCACCACGGCCAGCATGCGCTTTTCCGGGGGCAGGGTCAGCAGTAGCCGCTCGTCGGTCTCGGCGGGCTGCGGGGTGCGGACCCGCCACGGGCCCTCGCCGGCCACCGCCCAGCCGTCCGTGGCGGCCGTGGCGTAGTGGGGGACCGGCATCTCTGCGGTCACGGACTCGGCAAGGGTCTCCTCGAGGCACTGGGCGAGCGGCAGGAGGATGTTGGGCAGCGGCTGGGGCACGCCGTACGCGATGCGGCGGGCCTCGTCCCAGGACGCCCAGTGCGCGGTCGGTTCGGCGGTCTCGCGGTGCTGGGACTGCTCGTGGTCCTCGTGGGCAGGGGAATCGTGCGGGTGCGGAAGTCCGGGCATCTTGTCTCCTCAGCGTGCTGATTCAGTACGAGTCGAGCCTGTGAACATCTTCCCACGTATCCACGTCCGAGGTGCTTCCGGGAGGCACGGTGACCTCCTGCGGACCCAGCCGCCGCCACACGGAACGCAGGGACGCGTTCTCGGTGGGCGCGGCCTCGAGGGCGCCGGAGAGCGCGTCCGTGCGGGCCAGGACCACCAGGTTCTCCCGGCGTCCCTCGCCGGTCACCGCGATCAGCCCTGCCACGTCCGACGCCGCCCGGCCCGCCGCCGCGCGCAGCTGCGCCAGGGCGCGGTGCACGTCCGGCATGTCGCACGCGAGCACGGCGGTCCAGGGGAACCGCTCGGGGGTGGCAGCCAGGGCGACGACGCCCGCGGCCACCGCGGCGGCCGGCCCCGAGAACGGGGGGTCCTCGCGGGCGCGCAGCACGTATAGCGGCAGTGGGAGATCCTCCGGGCCCACGACCACCACGGTCCCGAACGGCAGGGCCGCGTCCACGGTGCGGGCCAGCAGAGTGGAGCCCGCTACGGGCAGCAGGGCCTTGGGAGTTCCCCCGAGCCGCGAGGAGCGGCCCCCGGCCACCACCACGGTGTCGAAACGGGGGCCCTCGTGGGCGTCGCCGCGGGCGGTCATGCGATCAGCGGGCGGGCTCGTCGGCGTCCTGCGCGTCCTCTGCGTCCTCGAAGTCCTCGTCGAGCTCGGGATCCTTGGGACGCTCCTTCTTGGGCAGCCCGGCGATCCGCAGCCCGCACTCCACCACGAGCAGCACGAAGGCGATGTAGTAGATGATCATCGTGGGGTAGAAGTACGGCAGCTGCTGGCTCATGCCCACCAGGGACAGCACCAGCAGGACCACGGAGAGGATCAGCACGACCATGTGCGCGGTGCCGAAGACCCCGGGGCGGCCCTTGCGGGAGAGGTACATGGCCGTGAGTCCGAAGAGGATGGGGAAGAGCAGCTGTCCGGCGAGCGTGATGCCGTCCTGGATGTAGGGGTAGACCCCCATGGCCTGGAGGACGGCGGTGATCACGAGCAGGGCGGGAGCTACGAAGGACTTCATGGGACACCAGTCTAGGTGCGGCACGTGGGAGGACCGTGTGACGGCAGACCCGCCCAGCGGGTGGTCAGGGCGGTGGCTGGCGGGGTGAGGTGCCCCGCCACCGGGGGTGCGGCGTCGTCGAGCGAAATCAGCGGCGGGCGGACCGCGGGGCGGATCAGGCGTGGAGATCCCGGCGGGTGAAGGCGAGGTGGCCGAGGAGGTAGACCACCGCGGAGTAGACGAGAAGCAGACCGATCCCCGCCCAGCCCTCTCCCGTGCTCAGCGGATCCGAGCCGAAGGCCCAGTGGTAGGGCGAGATGGTGGAGAGCCAGTCCAGCGAGTCCTTGCTCCGGGCCACGGCGTCGAACGCGTAGGACGCGATGGCGACCGCCGCCCCCGTGCCCACGGCGAGGCCGTGGCGGCCGCTGGCGGCCCCGGCGGACAGTGCTGTGACCCCGAACGCGAGGCAGAGCACGCCCCAGGCTGCCGTGGTGGTGAGCACGTGGCTGGGCGTGAGGGAGAGTTCTCCGGGGCCGTTGAGCGCCAGGACGACCGCCAGGGTCAAGGCGCACAGCACCAGCACACGCAGCACCAGGGTGCCCAGACTCTCCAGCGCGTACTGGCCGCGGCCCACGGCGTGGGTCAGGCTCAGCTCCAGGCGGCCGGACTCCTCCGCCCCCGCGATCAGCTGAGTCCCCCAGGAGACGCTGGCCAGTGTGGCGATGAGCAGACCGAGCAGGCCGAAGTAGGTGGCCTGGGTGTAGCCGGCTCCCGTGGCGATCTGGTCGAAGCCCAGGGTCTCGGTGAGCGTGGGCGGCATGGCCGCGACCATCTCGCTGAACCCGGGGGTCTGGATGCTCGGGTAGAGGGGAAGGTAGAGGCACAGCACCGCGGTCAACCCGAGGCACCAGCAGAGCAGCCCCCGCAGTCCGCCGCGCAGCTGCCGGCGCAGAACGGGGCACGCAGTGGCGTGAGGCCCGGGGGTGGTCATGACCGCGTCACCGTGCTCTCGTAGAGTTCCAGGACGGATTCCTCGAGGTCGGGGGCCTCGAGGGTGAGCTCGTGGACGGTGTGCTGGGCCAGCGCCTTGAGCAGTGCGTCCGGCTCGCCACGCAGCAGTCCCGTCACCTGGACCGCCGCCGCGTCCGTGGCCCGGACGGTGAGCTCGCTCAGCCCGGGAAGCCCCTCGAAGGCGGCACGCACGGTGTGCGGTGCGGATCCGGAGAGCACGGCGTGCACCCGGGAGGCCCCGGCCAGGCGGAGCGAGGCAATGTCCCCCTCGGCCACCACCGTGCCGTGGGCCAGGATGGAGGCGGCGTCCGCGGTGTGCTGGATCTCGCCGAGGATGTGGGAACTGAGCAGCACCGTCTGGCCGTTGTCTCGCGCCTCGCGGACCATGCTGAGGAACTCGCGCTGCATGAGGGGATCGAGCCCGCTCGTGGGTTCGTCCAGGATCAGCAGCTCAGGGCGGTGCATGAACGCCTGGACCAGTCCGAGCTTCTGCCGGTTGCCCTTGGACAGGGTGTGCACCGGGCGGTGGAGGTCCGGGCCCAGCCGCTGCGCCAGCTCCTCCACGGTGCCGGGTGCCACCGGGCCGCTGATGCGGGCGAAGTCGTCGAGCACGGAGTGGCCGGTGCCGCGCTCGGTGAACCTGACCTCACCCGGCAGGTAGCCGATGCGGCGCCGCAGCCCGGGAGCGGCCCGGTGCGGTGCCACGCCCAGCACCGAGACCGATCCCGCAGTGGGGCGGATGATGTCCACGAGCACGCGGAGCATCGTGGACTTCCCGGCCCCGTTGGGACCGATCAGGCCGTGGACGGTGCCGCGCTCCACGGTGAGGTCTATGCCGCGCAGCGCATGGACGTCGCCGAAGCGCTTGTCCAGGGCGCGGGTCTCGATCACGGGATCCACGGGGTCGTCCTCCACGGGGTCGGGTGCGTGGTTGCCGACCGGGCGTTCACCGGGCCGCACGCCTGTCCAGCGCCCGCTGCACCAGCGCCACGCTCTCCTCGGGCGAGTAGTGCAACTGTCCCACGACCACGTCCAGGTAGGCGGCGGCCGCCCGTGCCGCACTGGACTCCCGGTCGTCACGGCCCTGCGCGATGAACGTGCCCTTGCGGCCGTGGGTCTCGATGATCCCGCGGGTCTCCATCTCCCTGTACGCCTTGGCCACGGTCCCGGCCGCGAGCCCGAGGTCAGCCGCGAGGGTGCGCACGGGCGGGATGCGGTCACCCACCACCAGCTCACCTGCGGAGACGTCCCGCAGCGCGCACTCCACGAGCTGCTCGTACACCGGGGTGGTGGAGTGGGGGTCGACCGTGAACATGGGTGTGCCTTTCCGTCGTCTGCCCTCATCGTAGGGCCCGGCCCACCCCCGGCGGGGTGCGGTGGGGACCCGCGTCACTGCACGTAGGCTGATGGTCGTGTCCGCGCCTGCAGAGCTTCCCCTTCCGCCCGCCGCCGTCCCGGATCCGCACGCGGTGCGGGACTTCGTGGCCCACGCACTGGACCGGGCCCGCGAGCTCGGGCGCCGGCTGCCCGCTCCGGGAGAGGGGCGCACGGCCGAGCTGTGGCGCACCCTGAGCGAGCTCGGGCGCACCGACCTGGCGTACGCGCGCATCATCGAGCCCCACCTGGACGCCCTCGCGATCCTGCGGCAGGCCGGCCGCGCCGACCTCGTCACCGACCACGACACCTGGGCCGTGTGGGCCGCGGAGGGTCCGGGGGAGCCCCTGCTCGCCACGCCGACGACGACGACGCCCGGTCCGGACCGCGCGCCGGGCCTGGGGTTCGCCGAGAACCGGGGCGGCGCGGCGTCGTCGTCGGAGCCGGACGGGAGCGGGGGAGAGGCGCGCACGCCGTCACCCGGTGCGGGCGACGAACCGGGCGCCACCTGGACCCTCACCGGCACCAAACCGTGGTGCTCGCTCGCGGACTCGGTGACCCGCGCCGTCGTCACGGCGCACGTGACGGACGAGCACGGCGAGCCCACCGGGCACCGCCGCGCGTTCGTCGTCGCCACCGACCACCCTGGGTTCCGGCCCGCGCCCGTGGAGCAGTGGACCTCGCACGGGCTCGCGGAGGTCGTCACAGTGCCCGTGGCCTTTGAGGACGTCCCGGCCGAGCCGCTCGGCGCGGACGAGTGGTACCTCACCCGCCCCGGTTTCGGGTGGGGCGGCATGGGCGTGGCCGCCATCTGGCTGGGCGGCGCGCAGTCGGTTGCGGACCTGCTGTGGCGCCAGCTGCGCCACCCCCGCCGTCCCGTGGACGACGCCGCCCACACCGCCCTCGGGCAGCTGGACCTCACGCTCGGGGCGGCCCGCGCCGTGCTGGAGCAGGCCGCGGCGGCCGTGGACGCGGGCGACGCCGCCGGGGACCGCGGCGCCGCCTGGGCCCTGCGCGTGCGCCGCACCGTGGCCGACGCCGCCGAGACGGTCATCCGCGTGGTCTCCCGCGCCACGGGCCCCGGCCCGCTCACCGGGGACCCCGCACACATCCGCCGCGTGGAGTCGCTGCAGGTCTACATCCGCCAGGACCACGCCGAGCGGGACACCGCCGCGCTGGGGCGGACGCTGCTCGAGCTGGGGGAGGAGGACACCCCGTGGTGACCTTCGACCACCGGGAACCGGGCACCCCGGAGGAGGACTGGGCCCGCTGCGGCGCCCTGCACCGCGCCCCGGAGCTGGAGCTTGCGGGCGTGGACCGCGCCGTCGTGTTCGCCGCGCACCCGGACGATGAGACCCTGGGTGCGGGCGGCACCGTGCGCCGGCTCGCCCGGCAGGGCACGGAGGTGCGGGTGGTCGTGGCGACCCTGGGGGAGAACTCCCATCCGGACTCCACCACGTTCACGCCGGACGAGCTCGCGCGCCTGCGCCACGAGGAGCTGGCCGCCGCGGTGCAGACTCTGACCGGGCAGGATGCGCCACCCGTGTACCTGTCCCTCACGGACGGTGGCCTCACCGAGGAGCAGCTGGAGGCCCCCGTCGCCGAGCACCTCGACTGGGCGGGCCAGGGGGAGAGTCCGCTCGCGGTTGTCACCTGGGAGCGGGACGCCCACACCGACCACGAGGTCCTCGCCCGCACGGTGACCCGCGCCGCCGGTGCGCGGGGTGTGCGCTGCGTGCAGTACCCCGTGTGGTTCTGGCACTGGGGTTCGCCCACCCGGCTGCCGCGCGGTCTGGTGCGGGTGCCGCTGTCGGAGGAGGACCGTGCGGCCAAGCGGGACGCCCTGGCCCACCACGTCACGCAGGTGCGCCCGCTCTCGGACCGGCCCGGTGACGAGGTGCTGCTGGGTCCTCACGTGGTCGCGCACTTCGACCGCCCCGCCGAGCACTTCGTGCTGGCCGCCCCGGGGCAGTCCGCGGTGTTCGACCGCGTGCACTCCGACGCCGAGGACCCCTGGGACGTGGACACCTCCTGGTACGAGCGGCGCAAGCGCGAGGTGCTCCTCGGCTGCCTGCCGCGTCCGCGCTACGAGCGTGTGCTCGACATCGGCTGCTCCACGGGCGCGCTCACGGCGGAGCTCGCCCAGCGGGCGGGTGCCGTGACCGCGGTGGACGCGAGCGACGTCGCCCTGCGTGCCGCCCGCGCCCGGCTCGCGGAGGAGGGCGCCGCGAACGTCGAGCTCGTCCACGCCGTGCTGCCCGCAGAGTGGCGGGAGGAGTGGACTCCCAGAGACCTGATCGTGGTGAGCGAGATGGGGTACTTCTGCTCGCCCGAGCAGTGGGACGAGCTGCTGGAGCGCTGTGCCACCGCCCTGGAGCCGGAGGGGCACCTGGTGCTGTGCCACTGGCGCCACCCCATCCAGGACTGGCCCCTGGACGGCGCGGACGTGCACCGCGAGGCGCGTTGCCGCCCGGACCTGCGGCGCGTGGTGAGCCACCGGGAACGGGACTTCGAGCTGGAGATCTTCGAACCCGTGCCGCGGGAGCAGGGATGATCCGGCGAGTCGCGGTGGTGGTTCCGGCCTGCAACGAGGAGGAGCGGGTGGGGCGGTGCATCGCGTCCGTGGCCGCGGCGATTGCGGCGGCCTGCACCACGGCTCGTGTAATGGAGGCGCCGTCGCAGACGGCCCCCGGGGCAGTCCCTGCCGTGCCCACGGGGTCGGAGCCCGCGCCGCCGGGGGACGACGCCGCCGTGCCGCCGGCCGACTCCGAGCTATCGTCTCCCGACGGACCCGACGGACCCGGCGGACCCGACGGACCCGGCGGACCCGACGGACCCGGCGTGTCCGCGCCGCTCCACGTGACCGTGGTGCTCGCCGCGGACGCGTGCACCGACGACACGGTGGAGCGCGCGAGCGCCGCGTGGGCGGCGTCGGGACTGCCCGAGGGCACGACGCGGCTCGAGGTGGTGACGGGATCGTGGCGCAGTGCGGGCGGGGCCCGAGCGGCCGCGGCGTCGTGGGCGCTGGCGAACTGCCGGCCGGAGTGGATCGCATCCACGGACGCGGACACCGCGGTGCCCGAGAACTGGGTTGCCTATCAGCTGGAGCGCGCGGCTCACGGGGTGGACGCGGTGCTCGGGACCGTGGAGCCGGACCCGGCGGAGTGCCCGGTGGCCGTGTACCGCCTGTGGCAGCGGGAGCACACGCTCGCGGAGGGGCACCCGCACATCCACGCCGCGAACATGGGGGTGCGAGCGCGCAGCTACGAGCGTGCGGGTGGGTTTCCCGCGCTGGAGTGCAGCGAGGACGAGGCGCTCGTGGCCGCACTGCACCGGGTGGGAGCGCGCATCGAGGCCACGGACCGGATCCGGGTGATCACCTCCGCGCGGTTCGAGGGTCGCGCCGAGCTCGGCTTCGCCCACCACCTGCTGGGCCTCGCGCAGCTGGCCGGTCAGCCGGAGGAGGCGCCGTGGCCGGGGGCCGGACAGTCGCAGCGGCCCGAGCCCGCGGGCCGCCCGAACGGCCCGGAGTTCTTCGCCCACCGCAAAAACGCTTGAACCCCCACCCCCGGTCCTGGCTACCGTGGGTGGGAAAGAGCACGTCACCACACAGGAGGTATCTCGTGAGCGAGAAAAGCATCACTGTCAGCCGTGTCATCGACGCCCCGGCGGAGGAGATCTTCGAGGTCTTGACCCTGCCCGCCAAGCACCCCGGCCTGGACGCCTCCGGGACCGTCATCTCCGGCACGGACCAGCGCATCCAGCAGGTGGGGGACGTGTTCGTGATGAACATGAACGCCGAGATGATGGGCGGGGACTACAAGATGGAGAACCACGTCACCGGCCTGGACCCCAACAAGCTCATCGCGTGGAAGCCCTGCCCGGAGGGCACTTCCGTGGAGGACAACGGCTGGGAGTGGATGTACGAGCTGCAGCCCGAGGGCTCGGACTCCACCACCGTGACCCTCACCTACTCGTGGGAGCACGCCAACCCCAAGGTGGAGAAGAAGGTCAGCTTCCCGGTCTTCGACCAGAACGTCCTGGAGGAGTCCCTGGACAAGCTCGCCGCGTCCGTCTCGGGTTCCTGACACCCTCGCGGGGCCACGGCCCCGCGCGCCGGTGAACGACGCCGCCCGCACTCTCCCACGGAAGGGTGCGGGCGGCGTCGTGCTCGGGGGCACGCCCGGACGATGCCGCGCGGTCGCCTCCCCAGCCCGGGCGACGTCGTCCGGGCGTAGCCTGGCGGGGGCCGGGTGGGACACGGACGACCACGTGGTGCCCGGAACAGCGGATCGTCAGCGAGCAGAAGGTGGCTTCGAGCATGGGATCGTCGCGCACGGCGTGGGAGGGCTACGAGAAGGGCAGCTCGGGGTACCGGCGGATCCTCGTGGCGCTGCTGTGCGCGGGGGTCGCGACGTTCGCGCAGCTGTACTCGGTGCAGGGTGTGCTCCCCATTCTCGCCGAGGACCTCCACGTGGACGCCGCACAGTCTGCGCTCGCGGTCTCCTCGGCCACCATGGGCCTGGCGGTGGGCGTGATCCCGTGGTCCCTGGTTTCCGACCGGTGGGGGCGACGTCGCACGATGGTCGCCGCGGTGAGCGCGGCCACGGTGCTCGGTGTGCTCGTGGGGCTCATGCCCACGTTCGAGTCCCTCGTGGCCCTGCGCTTCGTGGAGGGCGTGGCCCTGGGTGGCATCCCGGCGGTGGCCATGGCCTACCTCGCGGAGGAGGTCAGCTCGCGCCACGGAGCAGCGGCGGCGGGCACCTACATCTCCGGAACGAGCCTCGGCGGGCTCTCCGGCAGGATCGTGGCCGCACCCCTCGCGGACTTCTTCGGCTGGCGCGTGGGCACGTCGGTGGTTGCCCTGATCGCGGCGGCCGCCGCCGTCGTCTTCATCCTGCTCGCCCCGCGGCAACGCGGTTTCACGGCTCAACCCGTCAAGATCACGGGCGAGCACGGGCTGCTCGAGCACCTGTGGATCAACCTCAAGGACCCCCGCCTGCTCACGCTCTACCTGCAGGGCTTCCTGCTCATGGGCGGGTTCGTGGCCGTGTACAACTACATCGGCTTCCACCTGGGCGAGGCCCCGTACAGCGTGCCGCAGAGCGTGATCTCGGTGCTGTTCCTGGCCTACCTCTCCGGCACGTGGTCCTCCGCCCGGGCCGGGGGCCTCGCGGGGCGATTCGGTCGGAAGCCCGTGCTGCTCGGCTCCGCCCTGGTGATGCTCGGCGGACTGCTGCTCACCGCCGTGCCGTGGCTGCCGGTGATCGTGGCGGGGGTGCTCGTGTTCACGGCCGGGTTCTTCGCGGCGCACTCCGTGGCGAACGGGTGGGTCCCCGCGCTCGCCACGGAGGGCCGGGCGCAGGCGTCTTCGCTGTACACGCTGTTCTACTACGGGGGATCGTCGGTGCTCGGCTACGCGGTGGGCGTCCCCTTCACCGCCGCGGGGTGGAACGGGGCGGTGCTGTGCATCACGGGGTTGATCGTGGCGGCCGTGGTGCTCGCGCTGACCTTCCTGCCCCGAGCGGCAGCATCCTGCCGATAGGCCACCTCCGGCGGGTTCGACGACGCCGCGGAGCCTGGAAAGGCAACATCTTGCCGGTTTACGGGGTTTGGCGGCAGAATGAGGTCCACTGAACCGTAATCGGCAACTTCTTGCCGGAGGGGGACTGATGCAGGGGATCGTGGAGCCGGGTGAGGCCATCCGGAGAGCACGCCGTGAGGCGGGTCTCACCCAGAAGGACCTCGCGGACCTCTCGGGCGTCTCCGAGAGGACGGTGCGCGCCATCGAGACGGGACGGGGCAACCCCACGGTGGCCGCCCTCGTCGCCACCGCCGGCGTGCTCGGTCTGCGGGTGAGCGTGGCATGACGGCGGACGTGCAGCGCCTGCGCTCGGTCGCCGCGGCGGACGTCTACAAGGCCGGACGGCTGGCGGCACGACTGGAACGGGGTGACGCTGCGAGCACCGTGTTCACCTACGACGAGCAGTACCGGCAGCTGGGAGGCCCTCCGGTGGCGACGACGCTGCCCGTCCAGGAGGCGCCCGTCGCCACGGCCTCGGGCGGGGTGCCCGCGTTCTTCGCGGGTCTGCTGCCGGAGGGTCACCGTCTGACCGTCCTGCGGAACGCGATCAAGACGAGTCCCGATGACGAGCTCTCCCTGCTCATGGCTGTGGGGGCAGATGCCCCGGGGGACGTCCAGGTGGTTCCCGCGGGAACCCCTCCGGCCGAGCCCGACCCACTGGTCGACACGGCTCACCTGCAGGACGTCGACTTCTCACGACTCGCCACCGCTCTGGACCTCCACGCCCTGCCGGGGGTCCAGGAGAAGGCCAGCGCGTCGATGCTCACCGCCCCCGTGGCCGCGGCGGAGAAGCGCTACATCCTCAAACTGGATCCCCCGGACCACCCCCATCTCGTCGCCAACGAGGCACTGCACCTCGCCGCCGCGAGGCACCTCAGGATCCCGGTGGCCCCGGCGCAGACCGTGGTGGACCGTCATGGCGTTGCCGGGCTGATGGTGGAGCGGTTCGACCGGACATTCCGCGACGGCAGCCGGTCCCGCAATGCCGCGGAGGACGCGTGCCAGGTCATGGGGCTGGCTCCGGCGGCGAAGTACACCCTCACCTCGGAGGAAGTGGTGCGCGCGCTCGCGGACACGACGGCGGCTCCCCTGGTGGCCACCAGAAACCTCTACCTGCAGTTCGTGTTCTCCTGGCTGACCGGCAACGGCGATCTCCACGCGAAGAACGTCTCCGTGCTCGCGGGCACCGGCGGACGGTTCGAGGTGGCCCCCGTCTACGACGTGCCCTGCACGCTCCTCTACGACGACAGGACCCAGGCGCTGCCGGTGGACGGGCGGGTCAAGAACCTTCGGGCGGGTCACTGGGCAGCCTTCGCCCGTGCCATCGGGCTGCCGGAGCGCGCGGCCCACTCGGCGAACGCGCTGGCGCTGAAAGCCGCGAGCACCGTCGACCTCGAGGCCCTGCCGTTCCACGGGTCCCCCCTGCGATTCGCGGAACGGGAGCTGCGCCAGCGGCGGGCCGAGCTGGCCGGCTGAGCCCCGCGGCGTCGTCGGGCGGAAAGCACGGCACGAGAGCGCCGGGGTGAAGCGGTTCGACCGCAGAAGCGCGAGCGAGTGGCCGGGGCGGGAAACGGCCGGTCATCGCGTGGGCTGTGATCTGGCTCTACTCTGGAGGTGGCCCCGCACACCACAGCGCGCCGCCGTCCGCCGGTTCTCCCGCGGACACCGCCTCGCGAGAACTCGAGCGAGGCCGGCGCAGTCAGGAGACCCTTCCATGAGCGAGATCATGACCGTCCGCCACCTGTTCGGTCCCGGCCCCACCAACCCGTACCCGGAGGCCACCGAGGCGCTCGCGCGCCCGCTGCTCGGCCACCTGGACCCGCAGTTCCTCGCGGTCATGGACAGCGCGTGCGACGGGCTGCGGAAGGTGTGGGGCACCGACAACCGCCGCACCCTGCCGCTGTCCGCCACGGGCTCCGCAGGCATGGAGGCGGCGTTCGTCAACTTCGTGAACCCGGGGGACCCCGTGGTGATCGCGGTCAACGGCCTGTTCGGGGAGCGGATGTGCGACGTCGCCGCCCGCTGCGGTGCCGAGGTGACCCGTGTGGACTTCCCGTTCGGCGAGCCCGTGGATCCTGAGAAGGTGGCCGCGGCGCACCCGTCCCCGAAGATCATCGCGGCGGTGCACGCGGAGACCTCCACGGGTGTCCGCTCGGACATCGCAGCCCTCGGCGCGCTCAAGGGTGACGCCCTGCTGCTCGTGGACGCCGTGACGTCCATCGGCGGGATCGAGCTCAAGGCGGACGAGTGGGGCATCGACATCGGCTACGCGGGCACCCAGAAGTGCCTGGGCGTGGCCCCCGGCCTGGCGCCGTTCACGGTTTCCGACCGGGCGTGGGAGCGCCGCGTGGAGAAGCCCCGCTCGTGGTACCTGGACCTCGGGATGCTCGGTGGCTACGTGGGTGAGGCCTCCGGGGCCACCCGCACCTACCACCACACCGCGCCGGTCGCGATGGTCGCCTCGCTGGAGGCCGGTCTGCGCCGCGTGCTGGCGGAGGGGCTCGACGCCGTCCGCGAGCGTCACGAGGCCGCGGGCCGTGCGCTGCAGGACGGTCTGCAGGAGATGGGCCTGGAGCTCTTCGCCCGCGAGGGCCACCGCCTGCCGGAGCTGACCACCGTGAAGGTCCCGGGGGGTGTGGACTCCGCCGCGGTCCGCAAGGAGCTGCTGGAGACCTACAGCATGGAGATCGGCCCCGGTGTGAAGGAGTACGCGGGCACCGTGTGGCGCATCGGTCTCATGGGCCCGAACGCGTCCCTGGAGTCTGTGACCCTGATCCTCGGTGCGTTGAGGAACGTGCTGGGTCGCTGACCCTTGCAACCACCTGACCCACGCGAACGGCGGGCCCCCCCGGGGAGGGGGGGGCCCGCCGTCGTCGTGCGGTGTGAAGGGGCGCGGATCAGGCGGTGAGCTGGTCCTCGATGGCGCCCACGAACGCGTCCAGGTCACCGGGGTTGCGGGAGGTGATGAGCGTCCAGCCGTTGGCGGGGCACACCTTCACCTGCTCGTCCACCCAGCTGCCGCCGGCGTTGACGATGTCCGTCTTCACCGACTGGTAGGAGGTCAGGGTCTTGCCGTCCACCAGGCCGGTCTCCACGAGCAGCCACGGGCCGTGGCAGATGGAGGCCACCGGGCGCCCGGAGGAGGCGAAGGCCTTGGCGATCTTCTGCGCGTCCTCGTCCAGGCGCAGGGAGTCCGCGCTCAGGGTGCCGCCGGGCAGCAGCAGGAGGTCGTACGCGGCGTCGTCCACGGAGGAGATGGTCGCGTCCACGGGGAAGGTCTCGCCGAGGTCCCAGTCGCCCACGAGCGACTTCACCTCGCCAGACTCGGGGGCGGCCACCGTGACCTCCGCGCCGTCGGCGCGCAGCTTGTCGGCGGGCACCTTCAGCTCGTCCTGCTCCACGCCCTGGTTGTTGACGAGGAGGAGGATCTTCTTTCCGGACAGGTCAGACATTGCTAAGGGTCCTTTCTATCGGGTGATGACTTCTACTGTGGCACCGCGCTCCCGAAGCCTGCAAGATCGTGGCGGCGGGTTCCGCTGACAGCGGGACGCGCACGACGCCGCTCGGCTCGGCCCCGGTGCGGAGGCGCGGGGGCACGGTGGCTCGGAGAACCACGCTGGAGTCGCGCCGGGTGCGGGCCGAACCCGCGGGGTGCGGCGCGGCGTGGTCCCGAAAGATGCGAATGCACCTACGATCGAAGAGCGAGAGACGGCTCCTGCCGGCACCGAGCCGGCAGTCCGCGGCGGGGCCACGGCCCGCTGCGTCGAACGCCGGTTCCGCGCCGATCCGAGGAGCCGGTACACCCATGTGGGACTTCATCACCCAGAGACGCGAGGAGATCCTCTTCGCGTCCTGGCAGCACTTCAGCCTGGTGGTCCAGTGCCTGGTGCTGGCCACGGTGCTGGCGGTGGTCATCGCCGCGCTGGTCTACCGCAGCTCCACGGCCTCGGGGATCGCCAACGGGGTCTCCGCCGTGGGGCTCACCATCCCGTCCTTCGCGCTCATCGGGCTGCTCATCGCACCGTTCGGCTTCGGCGTCACCCCGGCCGTGATCGTGGTGACGTTCTTCGCCACCCTGCCCATCCTGCGCAACGCCGTGGTGGGACTCAGCGGGATCCCCGGCGCCGTGCGGGAATCCGCGCGCGGGATCGGCATGAGCCAGCTGCGCACCCTGCTCACCGTGGAGATCCCCATGGCCTGGCCGGTGATCATGGCGGGCATCCGGGTCTCCGCGCAGATGGTCATGGGCATTGCCGCCGTGGCCGCCTACACCCTCGGCCCGGGACTGGGCGGATTCATCTTCTCGGGCCTGTCCCGGCTGGGAGGTGCCAATGCCTTCGAGTCGGTCGTCGTGGGCGTGGTGGGTGTGATCGTCCTGGCCGTCATCCTCGACCTGGCGCTCGTGCTCATCGGTCGACTCACCACTCCGCGAGGTATCCGTGTCTGAACAGTCAGCAGCAGCAACCGGCGAGCAGTCCGTGAGCGGTGCCGCCATCCTTCTGCAGCAGGTCACCAAGCGGTACCCGGGCCAGAAGAAGCCCGCGGTGGGTGGTCTCACCCTGGAGATCCCGGCCGGCAGCGTGGTCATGCTCGTGGGCCCCTCCGGGTGCGGCAAAACCACCACGCTGAAGATGATCAACAGGCTCATCGAGCCCTCGAGCGGCAGCATCGTGATCAACGGGGACGACGTCACGGGCATGGACGGTGACAAGCTGCGCCGCAACATCGGCTACGTCATCCAGGCCGGTGGGCTGTTCCCGCACATGACGGTGGGGGCGAACATCGCCCTGGTCCCCAAGATGCTGAAGTGGGACAGAAAGCGCATCGCGCGCCGCGTGGACGAGCTGCTCGAACTCGTCTCCCTGGACCCGGACACCTACCGGGACCGCTACCCCAAGGAGCTCTCCGGCGGCCAGCAGCAGCGTGTGGGAGTGGCCCGGGCGCTCGCGGCGGACCCGCCCGTGCTGCTCATGGACGAGCCCTTCGGAGCCGTGGACCCCATCACCCGTCAGCGGCTGCAGAACGAGCTGCTCAACATCCAGGCCGAGCTGCAGAAGACCATCGTGTGCGTGACCCACGACTTCGACGAGGCCGTGAAGCTCGGGGACTGGATTGCCGTGTTCGACGAGGGGGCACGGCTCGTGCAGTACGACTCCCCGGAGCGGATCCTGGCCAATCCCGCGGACGACTTCGTGGAGAGCTTCATCGGTTCCGGCGCGGGCCTCAAGCAGCTCACCCTGAGCAGGGTGGGTGAGGTGGAGCTGGCAGACGCCCACGTGGCCGCGGCGGACACCGCACCCGCTGACGTGCTGGCGGGCATGGTGGCCGCGGGAGAGGAGAACGTGGTGCTCACGGATTCCTCCGGACGGCCCGTGCAGTGGTTGTCCCGCCGGCAGGTGGAGCGGTTGCGGACCTTGCCCGCCGCGGCGGACCCCACCCTCCCCCTGGTGACGGCGCAGTCCACGCTCCACGACGCCCTGGATGCGATGCTCATGGGCAGCACGGGCAGTGCGCTCGTGGTGGACCGCCGGGGCCGCCTGGTGGGCCTGGTGACCATCGCGACCATCATGGACGCGATCTCCGCATCCCAGTCCGCGGCCCGAAAGGACTCCGAGAGCCCCGAGGGAGCGAACACGGCGCAGTTCACCGCCTCCACCTCCGAGCCCGCAGCCGCCGGATCTCACGCCGCGGCACCGGGCGAAGCACCCGTCGGGCACGGCAGAGCTCCCGCCGGGGAGGGCGAGGCGACCGCCGAGGGCAGCGACGCGGACCCCTCGGTGAGCGCCACGCCGTCCCCCGGCCACGGAGACCCGGCGCACGGAGGCCCCGCAGGGCCCGAGCAGGGTGCCGCTCCCGAGGTCCGGGGCGGGCGGGCATGAGCGCCACGACTCAGGCCCCCGATGCCGCCCGGGCCGAGGCCGAGACCCTCACGAGCGGGGGCATGCGCGCACTGTGGATCCAGCTGGTCGTGGTGCTCCTGGCGATCGTGGGCCTGTGGTCCTACCTGGCCTTCGGCGACCTGAGCGAGACGGAGCGGACCACTCTGGCCCCGGCAAACCTCTGGGACTACACCGTGGAGCACCTGCAGCTCACGGTGGTGGCCGCGGCCATCGTGCTGGTGATCGCCATCCCGCTGGGCATCCTGCTGAGCCGGCGCCCGTTCCGGCGGCTCTCCGGGCCGGTCATGGTGGTCGCGAACATCGGGCAGGCCGCTCCCGCGATCGGTCTGATCGTGCTGCTGGCCTTCATCGTGGGCTTCGGTTTCACCGCGGCCGTCATCGCCCTGGTGGCCTACGCCGTGCTCCCGGTGCTGCGCAACACCATGGTGGGGCTGCAGCAGGTGGACCAGCGGCTCGTGGAGGCCGGGCGGGGCATGGGCATGAGCGCCGCCGCGGTGCTGTTCCGGGTGGAGCTTCCCCTGGCCGTCCCCGTGATGCTCGCCGGGATCCGCACGGCGCTCGTGCTGCTGGTCGGCACGGCCACGCTGGCCACGTTCATCAACGGCGGCGGGCTGGGCATCCTCATCACCACCGGTGTGAACCTCAACCTGACCAAGGTCCTCGTGGTGGGATCGCTGCTGGTGGCACTGCTCGCCATCGTCGTCGACTGGCTCGGCCGCGTGGTCGAGCACGTGGCCCGACCGAAGGGACTGTGACCATGACGCACGCATCGGAAGTCCACGGCTGCGGGTGGCCGGGCGGCGCGGCGTCGTCGGGCCCGGCCGCTCCCGCCCCGGACGGCGACGACGCCGCGCACCGGAACACCGCGGCCCCGGCGTCCCCCGGTGGGCGGCACCGCTCGCGCCGCCGGGGGCGACGTGCCGCCTCGGGTGTGGCCGCCGTGGCCGGGGTCCTGCTGCTGGCGGGCTGCGGACTGCAGCCGGCCTCGTCCTACGTGCCCGCGGCCGGACCGGGCACCATCCAGCCGATCGAGGGGCTGCCGGAGGACGCGCACCTCACGGTGGCGGGCAAGAACTTCACGGAGCAGCTCATCCTGGGCAAGATGGCCGTGCTCGCCGCGCAGGCCGCCGGGTTCGAGGTCACGGACCTCACCAACATCCCCGGCAGCCAGCCCACCCGCGAGGTCATGCTCTCCGGGGAGGCGGACATGACCTACGAGTACACGGGCACCGCGTGGATCACCTACCTCAACCACGAGAAGGGGATCGCGGACCAGCAGAAGCAGTACGAGGCGGTGCGGGACGCGGACCTGGAGAACGGGCTCACGTGGGCGGAACCGGCCCCGCTGAACAACACCTACCGGTTCGCGGTGCGCAGCGAGGCCGTGGCGGAGCTGGGTGACATCAAGACGTTCTCGGACGTGGCCGAGCTCCCCGTGAGCGAGCGCACGTTCTGCGTGGAGGCGGAGTTCAACTCCCGCCCGGACGGGCTGAACCCCATGCTGGAGGCGTACGGGCTGGACCGCGGCGCGGCGGACGGGGTGCCGGACGAAAACATCGGGGTCTACGACACCGGCGCCGTCTACACCGCCACGGACGCCGGGGACTGCAACTTCGGCGAGGCCTTCACCACGGACGGACGCATCGACACCCTGGACCTCACGCTGCTGGAGGACGACCGCGGGTTCTTCCCCGCCTACAACGCCGCGCCGGTGTTCAGCACCGAGACCCTGGAGCAGTACCCGGAGCTGGAGGACGTGTTCGCGCAGCTCTCCCCGCTGCTCACGGACGAAACCATGCGCGAGCTCAACGCCCGCGTGGACCAGGGCGGCGAGGAGCCGGGGGACGTGGCCTACGACTGGATGGTGGAGCAGGGGCTCATCACCCCGGCGTCCTGACCCTCCCGGGGTGCGCGTCGCCGACGGCGTACCGGTCCGCCCGGCGCCACGCGGCCGGCCCACCGGGCTGACGTGCCGCAGGAGCGGGCGGGCCGCATCCCGGGCGATCAGCCCGCCTGCTCCTGGATGATCGCGATCTTCTGCCACACCTTCCGCGCCATGTCCGAGGTGAGGGTCTCGATGCCCTCCACCGCATCCAGCACGTCCCCGTCCGTGGTGTCCTCCGCGAACAGCGCCGCAGTCTTGCCCACCAGGGAGAGCATCTCGGTGCAGTAGTCCAGGTACTGCGTCATCTCGGAGCGGGTCATCCGCAGTTCTCCGCCGCGCTCATCCGTCGTTGGCGACGATGCCGCGTCGGTCCCGTCCGCAGCCACCGGCGGCACGTCGTCACCGCTCGGACCCGCGCCGCGGCCGTGGGCGTCACCCACCGCCGCCTCCGACGACGCCGCTCCGCCGCCCCGCGCGGAACCGGCACCTGGGCCGCGGGGGTGCGCGGGCGACGTCGTGCCCCCGGCCTCCGGACGGGCGGTCGGCAGGCGCTCGGGGACCTTGACGAGCTGGTGCATGTCGATCACGTGGGCCAGCGAGCGCAGCCGGTGCAGCACGCGCAGCACCCGGGCGCGCTCCATGCGCTGGGGCACGGCCAGCAGGAAGAAGATGGCGATGCCCGCGAAGACGAGGTCGTTGACCACGGTCTCCAGCAGGGGCAGCCAGTCCACGGGGCCCAGGGCGTCGGGGTTGGACCAGAGGCTCGCGGCGGCCAGGGCGATGGCCGTGCCGAAGACCAGCAGCACCACCAGCACGCCGAGCCGCGAGAGCAGCCGGGCCGAGCGGATCCGGCGTCGGCTGATGCCGCCGCCCTCGACCACCTCGTCCACCAGGGCGATCAGCTCACCGCCCACCTCCCACAGGCTGCGGCGGGGGAAGCGCGCGTAGATCCGGCGCTGCAGGGTGGCCGCGGAACCGCGGACGGCGGCGCTGTCAAGGCGCTGGTAGCGGCTGCCGGCCGGAGGGCCGTCGTCGTGGTCGTCGGGGCGCGCGGGAAGCGGGCGAGGGGAACGCATCCCAGCAGGTTACGCGAGCGGGGACGGCGCGCCGGCGTGCTCTGGGCCACGGGCGCGCACGGGAGCGAGTACCCCCTGCAGCTGGGCCTCCAGGAGGTCGGGGGAGGCGATCGGCAGGCCGAGCGCGGCGGTGACCTGGGTGCCCAGGAGGAAGGTCAGCAAGGTATCTCCCCACAGGGTGAGGTCCACGTCCTCCGCGAGCTCCCCGGCGCCGCGGGCCTCGGTCAGCCACCCGGTGACGGACTCGCGCCACTGCGCCATGAACCGCCGGTTGTGCTCCGCCCGCACGGGGTCGTGGGTGGCCTCCTGCCAGAAGGTCATGACCACGCGGGCCTCGTCCAGCCGGTCCGCGTCCAGGGGCATGACCTCGCGGCAGAACACCTCCAGGGCGGCCAGGCCGGAGCGTCCCACCACCGCACGGGTCACGCGCTCGTTGGTGCGCTCGAACACGTGGGTGTAGGTGGCCTCGATGAGATCCGCCTTGGACGCGAAGTACGGCTTGAGGGCGCCGTTCGCGTACCCGGCCTCCGCGGCAACCTGGCGCATGGTCATCCCCGAGGAGCCCTCCCGGGCGAGCACGCGCCGCACGGCGCGCACGATCTCCTGCTGGCGGGCGGTGTGGTCCACCACTCGGGGCATCTGCGGACCTCCTGGGGGTCGGGGGTGCTCGGGTTGCGGGCGACGCCGGTGGCGCGGTGGGGCCGGTGCCCGGGCGGCGTCGTCGGTCGTCAGGGGGTTGTCACGGGGCGGGGGCCGCCCTAGTCTCTACAAGCGTAGAACAAAAGTGATCCGGGACACATTCTGCGGGTCACGGCCCGCCGCGGTGTCGGCGCCACGAAAGGATCCGTCATGTCCCACGAGACCACCAGCCCCTACGCCCTGCAAAGCCTCGAGGAGATCCGGGTGGTGCGCGAGGTCCTGGAAGAGGCCGGGCACTTCCCCGAGACGGCGCGCATGGCGTACCTGGGCCTCGTCGAGCCCGCCCGGGGCACACCCGCGGACGCGCCGGCGGACCGCAGGTTCCGCGTGTTCCTGCTCGACGTCGCCGGGGGACCCGCCAAGGACGTCGTCGTCTCCGCGACCGCCCGCCGCGTGGAGAGCGTGACCGAGCTGGACACCTCCGAGACCGGGGAGCTGCCGGTGCTCGAGGAGGAGTTCGAGATGGTGGAGCAGATCCTCTCCACGGACGAGCGCTGGCTGGCCGCGCTGCAGAAGCGCAACCTGCCCGTGGAGAAGGTGCGGGTGGCGCCGCTGTCCGCCGGGGTGTTCGAGTACCCGGAGGAGAAGGGCCGGCGCATGCTGCGTGGGCTCGCGTTCCTGCAGGAGCACGAGGAGGACTCGGCGTGGGCGCACCCGATCGACGGGCTCGTGGCCTACGTGGACGTGACCAACCAGGCCGTGGACCAGGTGCTGGACCTGGAGGTGGTCCCGGTGCCGCAGGAGCACGGCAACTACACGGATCCCGAGCTCACCGGACCCACGCGCACCACCCAGAAGCCGATCGAGATCACCCAGCCCGAGGGGCCGTCCTTCACCGTGACCGGCGGCAACCACGTGGAGTGGGAGAAGTGGAGCCTGGACGTGGGCTTCGACATGCGCGAGGGGCTCGTGCTGCACAACATCGCGTTCGAGGACCAGGGCCAGAAGCGCCGGATCCTGGACCGCGCCGCCATCGCGGAGATGATGGTGCCCTACGGGGACCCCTCCCCGGTGCGGTCCTGGCAGAACTACTTCGACACCGGCGAGTACCTGGTGGGGCAGTGGGCCAACTCCCTGGAGCTCGGCTGCGACTGCCTGGGTGACATCACCTACCTGTCCCCGGTGGTTGTGACCGGGCGCGGCGAACCGCGGGAGATCACCAACGGCATCTGCATGCACGAGGAGGACTGGTCCATCCTCTCCAAGCACACGGACCTGTGGAGCGGGGTGGCGTACACCCGCCGCAACCGCCGCCTGGTGATCTCCTTCTTCACCACCGTGGGCAACTACGACTACGGCTTCTACTGGTACCTCTACCTGGACGGCACCATCGAGTTCGAGGCCAAGGCCACCGGCGTGGTCTTCACCTCCGCCCTGCCCAACGGCTCCTCGGACTTCGCCTCGGAAATTGCCCCGGGGCTGGGTGCGCCGTTCCACCAGCACCTGTTCTCCGCGCGCCTGGACTTCGCGCTCGACGGCGGGCCCTGCCGCGTGGAGGAGGAGGACGCGGTGCGCGTGCCCATCTCCGACGACAACTCCCGCGGCAACGCGTTCACCCGCAGGCGCACCGTGCTGGAGACGGAGAAGGCCGCCATGCGGGACGCGGACATGTCCCGGGCGCGCACGTGGGTGGTCTCCAGCACCGAGCACACCAACCGGCTGGGCCACCCCGTGGGCTACAAGCTGCACCCGGAGGGGCTGCCCACCATGCTGGCCTCGGAGGACTCCTCGATCCACCGCCGCGCCGCGTTCGCCACCAAGGCCCTGTGGGTCACCCCGTACGAGGAGTCCGAGCGGTACCCCACCGGCGACTTCCCCAACCAGCACGCCGGTAACGGCGGCCTGCCGGAGTGGACCGCCCAGGACCGCTCGGTGGACGGCACGGACATCGTGGTGTGGCACACCTTCGGGCTCACCCACTTCCCGCGCGTGGAGGACTGGCCGATCATGCCCGTGGACACCGTGGGCTTCAAGCTGCGCCCGGAGGGCTTCTTCGACCGCTCCCCGGTGCTGGACGTCCCCGCCCCGAAGAAGGGCCACTGCTGCGAGGGCGAGCAGGAGCAGTCCTCCTGTTGCGAGTCGTAGGACCACCCGCGCCGGCTTTTTCCGGTAGCGCGTGAGCGAGGCGCCCACCCTCCACGGGGTGGGCGCCTCGTCCGTCTCCGGGCGACGACGACGCCGTGCCCGGCCTTCGCGGGGCGGGGCACGGCGCCGTCGTGGGAACGTCGCGAATTGGGTGACCGGGGCAGCTGCAGTGGTCAAAAGTGCTTCACTTGTATCTCTAAACAGATACAATTGCAGGTATGAAGCTCCTTGAGGTGGTGTCGCAGGTGTCGCAGCTGGCGGCACGCCAGTGGGGGTTGCTCACCACCGCACAGGCAGCGAGCGAGGGCATCAGTCGGCTGCACCTGGGCCGCCTTGCAGCCGCCGGTGTCATCGAGCGGCTCGACAGGGGCATCTACGGCATCCCGGCGGCGGTGGATGAAAGGACTCCGATGCGGGTTGCGTGGCTGTCGCTCGATGCCGGGCGGTTCGCCGAAGAACGACTGGTGGATCCCGTTGCCTCCGGGGTGCTGTCGCACACCTCGGCGGCGGCACTGCACGGGATGGGAGATCTCCTGGATGACGAGCCGGAACTCTCGGTTCCCGGCAGGAAGCAGAGCAGGCGGGGCATCCGACTGCATCGCGCCGCGCTCGCCGCCGATGACGTGACCCTTGTCAGTGGTCTGCCGGTGACCACACCAGCTCGAACCGTCGCAGACCTCCTGCGCGACGGGCACGAACCCTCCCATGTTGCCGACATCGTCGGCGAGGCGGTGAGGAGGGATCTCGCCACGCCTCACGAGTTGGAGGTGGCGCTGGAACCGCTGGCCCGGAGGAACGGCCAGACGAGCGGGGCCGCACTGCTCGGTGACCTGCTCGACGGGGCAGGTCTGAACTTCGAGTGGGCGCTGCTCTCGAGCGCTGCACCTGCAATGAGCGAGATCAATAGGTATTCGTTGCCCCCGGGCGCTGACTCGACCGGCATCTCGCAATGACGGAAATGACGGAGGGGTTTCCCTATCGGGATGGCAATGCACTCTGGGCTGCAGCCAGAGCCCATGCCAAGACGGAGTCCATGACCTCTGGGGTTCCGGTTGAGGCCGTCATCAGACGGTTCGTCGTCGATCGTTTTCTCGCCCGGGTGTTCGTTTCGCCCTCTGCGAGGTGGGTGCTCAAAGGAGGCAACGCCGTGCTCGTTCGGGTGCATGATGCGCGCACGACCAAGGACGTCGACCTCCTGGCGGAATTGGCTGACCCTGAGGATGCCGTATCGGCGCTGCGGGCGGCAGTCGCCATTGATCTGGGTGACCATTTCCGATTCGCCGTGACCGGGGTCCGCGCAGCGTCCGGGGGTGTTCTGCAACCGGGCATCGCCGGCTGCAAGGTATCGCTCGACGCCTACTGTGGTGTGACGCGGCGCCACAGTTTCAGCGTGGATGTGGTGACAGGTTCCCTGATGACTGCCTCGCCAGAGGTCCGTACCCGTCCAGGTCTCGTTCCCGCCGTCCCGCCAACCCGTGTCAGTCTCTACCCCGTGGTCGACCACATCGCTGACAAGCTCTGCGCTACGCAGAGCATGTACGGCTCCGCCGGGGACCAGTCTTCGACCCGAGTGCGAGATCTGGTCGACCTGGTAGTGCTCGCACGGACCCAGCACGTCAACGGCATTGAACTCTCACAAGCCATTGCGGCCGAATGGGAACACCGCGGACTCTCCGGAGCACCGTTCTTCGCCCCACCGAAATCGTGGGACCGCCTGTATCCGCCCGTAGCGAGGCGTGTTCCAGCGTGTGGGGACTTCCTCACCTTCGATGCCGCTGTTGAGCTCACCACCGCGTTCCTCGATCCGGTGCTTGATGGCTCTGCCGAGGACTGTCTGTGGTCCCCGGAGAGACTTGCCTGGGAGAGGGAGTGAGTCCCGTCGGCGGGGGCTGAGGTCAATTAAGCCTTTCCCTGATGGGCTGCAAGGTTGGGGCGCGCAATGAGCTCGCCGTGGGGCATGCAGAACCAGGCGTCGGGGGACCGGCCCCAGTCCTGCCAGGCCACGGCGATCTGCTCGACCTCGGCGAGGGAGAGACCCTGCTCTCGCGCCCGGACGGCGAAACCGGAGGTGCGGACGCGTTCGGCCTGGGAGCCGCCCCACCAGCGGGTCGTCTCGGGGGTCGCGTAGGTCCACGTAGAGGACTGGGCGGTCTCGACGTCGAGCCCCGCCTCGTTTGCCCAGGCCCGGAGCCGCCGCCCGGCATCCGGTTCGCCGCCCAGAGCCCGGGAGCTCGCGCAGTACGTCTCCCGCCACCGGTCGAGGCCCGCGTTCTCGGGGTACCAGACCATGACCCCGTAGTCGGCGTCGCGGCATGCGATGATCCCGTCCTCGGCGCAGTAGCCCGCCATCGCGTCCAGTGCCGCCACCGGGTCGGGAACGTGCTGGAGCACCTGGTGGGCGTGGACCACGTCGAACGAACCGGGCTCGACGTCCACGGTGAAGAAGTCCGAGGCGAGGAACGTGGCGGTCGTGTCCGCCCGCGTCCGCGCGTTCTCACGTGCCGCGGCGACGGCCTCCTCGGAGAAATCCACGCCGACCACCTCCCCGGCGGGGCCCACGATTTCCGCCAGGTCCAGGGTGATCGAGCCGGGGCCGCACCCCAGGTCGAGAACCCGCATCCCGGGACGCAGCCGGTCGAGGAAATAGGCGCAGCTGTTCGCTGCCGTCCGGGTGCCGTGGGAGGCGAGGACCGCAGGCTGGTGGCCGTGGCTGTAGCGAGGGGTTGCTCCCGAGCTGGGCGAGGTGGTCATGAGGGCACCGTAAGGCGCGGGTAAAGCTCAGGAAAAGACAGGATCACCTGGTGAGACGAGCCCGTGGTGGCGCTGGAGTCCGGGGTCGTCACTTGGCCTGGGGACTGCTCCTCACGAAGATGATGAGGAGCACCGCGATGGCGATCGTGGAGTACGAGTAGAACAGGCCGGACGTGGTCCCCGCCGAGAGCTTCAGAGTGATGGCCACGATGCTGGCCAGAATCGCCAAGGCGGCTCCGATGTAGACGAACATTTTGACCCCGTACTGCACCCTGGCGGTCTTCTTCTCGGTCATGACCATTCCCTCCCCCTGGTGCCCCGGCGGGGCGGTTCCTTTCCGCTGATCCTGGCGGAGGAGGACGGCTGCCGCAAGACACAGTTCCGGTGGAATCGCCAGCTTCCCCGGGGGAAGCAGGGCAGACGGGGACTGTCGCACGGCCAGGTAGCAGCAAACCCGGCTTGCCCAGCGGATCAGCACCATCACAACGGACCACGGGACAACCTGAGAGTTTTCATCAGTGAGATCCACCGTTGACACAGTGAACTGCCGTTGTCGGTGACATCTTCTACCGTCAGTGCATGACTACTCGTGTGGCGCCCCTCGCGTCGATCTCCATCGACTGCCCCAGCCCCGACGACCTTGCCCCCTTCTACAAGAGCCTGCTCGGACTCGAGGAAGCCTTCGCCACCCCTGACCGGGGTGTCATCTGCCTGAGCGGAGCAGGCCCCATGCTGACGCTGATGCGGGTGAACGAGTACGAACCGCCGACATGGCCGCAGGGGCCTCAGTTCCAACAGATGCACCTGGACCTCGCGGCTGACGACCTTGACGCCGATGTGGCGGCGGCCCTCAAGATCGGGGCCCGCGAAGCCGATTTCCAGCCTTTCCCCGAACAGTGGAGGGTCATGCTCGATCCGGTCGGGCACCTCTTCTGCCTGAGTGCTGTCCGTCCTGATTGACCTGGAGTTCAAACGGAGGACTCCGAACCATCGGTCTCTCATGGCCTGCGGCGATCGGCCCTGGCCGGGACTCCTCAGCGTGTGCTGCGCGCCAGGTCCGAAATGCGGGCCATAGCCTCTCGGAACGGGTCTGCTCCTGGACCGTCGAGAACTGTCAGGGGAGTTTTGAGATCGCGACTGATCCACAGCATGTGCCAGGCGAGGTCGTCCCAGTCGGGTGCACCCACCAGGAACCGGCAGCCGTGGGGAGTGGATTCGAGGTCGGCCCGGTAGGGCGCCGGGACCCGGGCACGGACCTTCTCCACGTCGATTCCCATTGCCACACGGACACGACAGGGGTAGCGGTGGGGGAGATCCTGCTGGAACTCCGGTGGAGGTGTCTCCCGTGGGTCGAAGCGCCAGGTGGTGCTGCGGAGGTCGGTCATCCGGTCCAGACGGAACACCCGCCAGTCGTCCCGGCCGCGGTCGAAACCTTGCAGGTACCAGTGCTCGCCCTGCGTCAGGAGACGCGCCGGCTCCACTTCCCGTGCGCTCGTCTCACCCGTGGCCTTGCAGTAGTCGAAACGTACCAGCGCGCGGTCGCGCTGCGACGTGGCGAGCCGTTGCAGAACTGCGAGGTCCACGGGTGGGCGGTTGCCCGGGATGGCGCGGGTGGCCCGGTCGACGGCCGAGGCGAGGGCGCGCAGTCTTGGGGGCAAAACCTGGTCGAGCTTCGTCAGCGCACGCAGTGCTGCTTCTCCCACCTCGTCAGCTCCCGAGAGCGCGCCCATCCGGAGGCAGGCAACCAGCGCGATGGCTTCGTCGTCGTCGAGCAGCAGAGGAGGAAGGCGGCGCCCGGCACCCATGCGGTACCCGCCGTCCAACCCCCGCGCGGCCTCCACCGGATAGCCCAGCTGCCGCAATCTGGTGACGTCCCGGCGCACGGTGCGCTCCGTGACGTCCATGCGGGCGGCGAGCTCGTGCGCCTGCCAGGTGGTGCGCGCTTCCAGCAGCCCGAGCAGGCGCAGGACGCGCTGAGTGGTGTCGGCCATGTCTGCATTCTCTCGGACACAGCGGACTGGAGCTGTCCGCATGCCCAGGTGTCATGTTCCTGACAGCACCCGCTGACCTTGAGAGGACATCACCGTGTACCTGCCCCAGATCGACGACGAACGCACCACTCTCTGCAAATACCTGGACGTTCAGCTCGATGCGATTCGCGCGAGTTCCTACGGGCTCGACGATGCCCAGGCACGCTGCGCTCCCCTGCGCAGCGCTTTGAGCATCAGCGGGATCACCAAACACATCATCTTCTGCATGAAGCAGTCACTCTCCGGAGCTGGACACCACGAGCACGACCAGCCGTTCGAGGCGTTCTTCGCGAGCTTCACAGCGTCGGATGATGAGGACATCGCGACGCTGCTGGAGACCTTCGACGCGGTCCGCGGCCAGTACATGGAGATGTGCCGTGAAGGGGATCTCGAAGCAGAACTGCCCGTGGGCCCCATGCCCTGGGTGGGCATGGACGAAGCCCGCCCGGCGAAACTGCGGTACCTCTACGTGCACCACGTGGAGGAGTTCGCCCGGCACGCGGGACACGCCGACATCATCCGTGAGGAGATCGACGGCGCCCAGGCCGCTGAACTGCTCGCGGCGGTCGAAGGACGACCCGCGAACGACTTCGTGACCCCCTGGAAAGTCTGACAGCGCCGTCGTCCCGAACGCCCGGACCTGGACGACGGGCAGACGACGCCGTGCCCCGCGAAGGCGGGGCACGGCGTCGTCGTCAGGCCTGGCCGCGGCTCAGAAGACGGCCCGTGGGCGTCTCGTAGTCCACCTCGTGCCCGCCCACGAACGTGCGACGAACCTTCCCGGAGAGCACCTTGCCCTGGTCCGGGGTGATGGGGTTCTTGTGGTTCAGGCGCTGGGCGTCTACCACGTAGCTCTCGTCCGCGGCGAAGACCGCCATGTCCGCGTCGTAGCCCAGGGACAGCTTGCCCTTGCCGCGCAGGCCCACGCGCTCGGCCGGGCGCGTGGACATCCACCGCACCACGCGCTCGAGCCCGACCCCGCGGCGTCGCGCCTCGGTCCAGATCAGGGACAGGCCCAGCTGCAACGACGAGACGCCGCCCCACGCCACCCCGAAGTCCCCGTTGCCCAGGTCCTTGAGGTCCAGTGTGGAGGGGGAGTGGTCCGAGACGATGTAGTCGATGGTGCCGTCGATCAGCCCCTCCCACAGCTTCTCCCGGTTGGAGACCTCGCGCACCGGCGGGCAGCACTTGAACGCGGTGGCGCCGTCCGGGATCTCCTCGGAGAGCAGCGTGAGGTAGTGCGGGCAGGTCTCCACGGTGATGTCCAGGCCGTCGTTCTTGGCGGAGCGGATCATGGGGATTGCGTCCGAGGAAGACAGGTGCAGGATGTGCGAGCGGGCCCCGGTCCAGCGGGTGCGCTCGATGACCTCCGCGATCGCGATGTTCTCCGCACCGCGCGGGCGGGACTTCAGGAAGTTCTCGTACACGTTGCCTTTGGGCTGCGGGGCCTTGTCGATGGTGCGGGAGTCCTCCGCGTGCACGATCAGCAGCGAGTCGAAGGTCTTGATCTCGGCGAGCGCCTCCTCCATCTCGTCCGCCTCCAGGTGCGGGAACTCGTCCACACCGGAGTGCAGCAGGAAGCACTTGAAGCCGAACACGCCGTCGTCGTGGAGGGGGCGCAGATCGGACTTGTTGCCGGGCACGGCGCCGCCCCAGAAGCCGATGTCCACGAACGCGTTCTGCTGGGCGAACAGCCGCTTGTACTCGAGTGCGGCCGTGTTCACGGTGGCGGGCACGGAGTTCAGGGGCATGTCCACGATGGTGGTCACACCGCCCGCCGCGGCCGCCCGGGTGGCGGTGGCGAAGCCCTCCCACTCGGTGCGCCCGGGCTCGTTCACGTGCACGTGGGTGTCCACGAGGCCGGGCAGCAGCGTCTCGTCCTCGGCGAGCTCCACGACCCGCGCGCCCTGCAGACCGGCGCCGAGCGGCTCGATCGCGGCGATCTTCCCGTTCCGCACGCCCACCTCCCGGGGCACGAAGTGGTCCCCGCACATCACCCGGTGGCCGCGGACCACGAGGTCGAACTCGCCGTCCCGCCGTCCGGTGCCCCGGGCCTCCGCGGACTCGTCCGCCCCCGTGAGATGGTGCTCGGCTCGGTACTCCCGGATCAGTTCGCGCACGTGCTCCGCACCGTTGACCTCGGCGGCCAGCGCGATCTGCGCGGCACGCTCACCACCCCGTTCGGCGCGGTTCTCGGGGGTCTCCGCGAGGTTCGAGTTATGCTCCGCAACCTCCTCGGGAGACTCGTCACGCTCCGGGGACGACGCCGCCCGCTCCACCTTCGCGCGCACGTCCACCGTGGCCTGCTCGTCGTTCCGGGCGTGGTCCGTGGCGACCGCGTCCTCGGGCCGCTGCGGCGCGCTGTCCGGGGCCGCGGCGTCGTCGTGCGAGGGCTTGCGGGAACCGCGCTGGGGTGAGGCGTTCATGTCGGTGGTCCTTTCGGTGGGGCGTGCCGGTGATGCGGCAGAAGTGGGTGGGCGTACGGGTGCTACTGCGAGCGTAGGCGGTGACCCACCTCACGCAGCAGGCGCGGGGCCTCGCGCATGGAGGTGTTCGTGTCCGGGGCGAGGGCGCGCAGCTCGTGGACGGCGGCGAAGCCCGCTTCGGCCAGCGCCTCCGGGGACAGCGTGGTGCGACCGCACACCGCGATCACCGGGACCCCGTGGCGCCGGCCCACGCGCAGCACGCCCAGCGGGGTCTTGCCGCCCAGGCTCTGCTCGTCCAGGCTGCCCTCGCCCGTGACGAGAAGGTCCGCGCCCGCCACGGCGGCGTCCAGGTCCACGAGGTCCAGGACCACGTCCACGCCGGGCCTGCGCTCGGCCCGGAGCACGGCGAGCGCCGCGTACCCCACGCCACCGGCGGCACCCGCTCCCGGGGCATCGGCGGCGGCGCGGGCGGGCTCGCCGAGCGCGACGGTGAGCCGGTCGCGGAAGGTTCCCAGGGCGGCGTCGAGCTCCGTGACGTCCTGCGGCGAGGCGCCCTTCTGGGGGCCGAAGACGGCAGCGGCGCCGCGCGGACCCGTCAGGGGGTTGTCCACGTCCGCGGCCAGCACGAACTGCGCCTCCCGCACGCGGGGGTGCAGCCGGGAGGCGTCCACGGTGCGCAGGTGCGCGAGAGCCGCGCCGCCGCGGAGGAGGGGCTCGCCGTGCTCGTCCAGCAGGCGCAGACCCAGGGCGGTGAGCATCCCGGCGCCGCCGTCCGTGGTGGCGCTGCCGCCCACGCCCAGGACCACGCGGGTGCACCCGGCGTCCAGGGCGGCGGCGATCAGCTCGCCCGTGCCCTGGCTCGTGGCGGTGCGGGCCTGCAGCACGGGCTCGCCGTCGTGGTGGGGCAGAGCGGCCAGGCCCGAGGCCAGCGCCATCTCGACCACGGCCTCGTCCCCGCGCCGGGCCCACGCCGCGGCCACGGGATCGCCCGCGGGGCCCGTGACGGTGAGGTCCTGGCGCGTGAAACCGGCCTCCCGGGCGGCGTCGAGCGTGCCCTCGCCGCCGTCGGCCACGGGCAGCTCCACCACGTCCGCCTCCGGGGTGGCGTCCCGGATCCCGGCCGCGAGGTGCGCGGCGGCCTCGCGGGCGGTCACGGAGCCCTTGAACTTGTCGGGTGCCACCACGATGCGCACGGCGCCTCCTCGCGGAACGGTCTCGGTCACGGCCGGAGCGCCCCGGTGGTGTGCGCCCCGCGGGGCCATTCCAGCACGACGACGCCGCGGGGCCCCGTTCCGCGCACCGCCCGTCGGGAGCGCGCTGGCACCGCTCTGCGCGGGCGCTCGAACGTGCACGGGGAGGCCAGGCACGTGACCGGTGACGCCGCGCTCATGCCCGCTCCGACCGCGGCAGCCATGCGAACGGGTCCTCGCGGGACGGCACGTATTCGAGGGCGACGTCACCGGTGTAGCCGAGCTCGCGGGACCGGGCCACCCAGTCGAGCAGCGGCAGCCCGCCGGTGCCCGGTTCGTGACGACCGGGGGCGTCTGCGATCTGGACGTGCCCGAAGTCCGCAGCGTGAGCTTCGATGACGGCGGGAACGTCGTCGCCGTTGACGCCCAGGTGGTAGAAATCCGCGAGTAGCCGCACGTTTCCTCGGTCCACGGCCTCGACCACCGCGAGCGCGTCCGCCGCGGTTCTGAGGGGGTAGGCGGGGACGCCGGAGACCGGTTCGAGCAGCACCGTCCCGTCCAGCGGGGCGAGCACGTCCGCGGCGTGGCGGAGGTTCGCGAGCGCCGTCGTCCGCTGCTCCTCCGCGGCGAGACCGTGAAGGCGGTTGCCGTGCAGCGCATTGAAGTGGCGGCACCCCGTGGCGCGGGCGATCTCCGCGACCACGTCCACGTTCGCGCGGAACTCCGCCGTGCGGGAGGGGTGGGAGAGCACGCCGCGCTCGCCGGCGGGCATGTCCCCGGCGTAGAAGTTGAGCCCGGTGAGCTGGACGCCCGCGTCCTGCAGGGAGGCCACGAAGGCGTCCACCTCCTGACGGGGTGGGGTGGGGGAGTCGAACGGCCACCAGAACTCCGCGCGCGTGAAGCCGTGCCGGGCGACCGCGGCCGCGCGGTCGAGCAGGGGGAGGTCCGCGAACACGATCGAGGCGTTGACGGTGCAGTTCATGGAGTCATCCTGCCAGCGCCCCGATGCGGCGTCGTTCCGTGACCCGGGCGTGGGGTGCTGGGGCGGCTTCACACCGTCACATCGGGGCAGCCCGCCAGGTCGGGTGGCCGGTTCCGCAGGACTCGCAGGACGGGCCCGCTCGCTCGCCCGGGCGGCCGCAGGGCGAGACCGAGCGGGCCGTTCCTGGCGAGCGGTGGTCAGTGCGCGTGCACGCCGAGCGAGCCCAGCAGCTCCACCACGCGCCACCTGATCTCGTCGCGGATGGGACGCACGGCGTCAACGCCCTGCCCCGCGGGGTCCTGCAGCGCCCAGTCCTCGTAGCGCTTGCCGGGGTAGAAGGGGCACGCGTCGCCGCACCCCATGGTGACGACCACGTCCGAGGCCTCCACGGCAGCCGGGGTGAGCACTGTGGGCCTCTCAGCGCTGAGGTCGATGCCCTCCTCGAGCATGGCCTCGTGGACCGCCGGGTTGATGGACGCGGCGGGCGCGGAACCGGCCGAGCGGACCTCCACGGCGCCGCGCGAGAGGTGCCGTACGTAGGCGGCCGCCATCTGGGAGCGCCCCGCGTTGTGGACGCACACGAACAGCACGCTGGGATTCCGGTGACTCATGCGTGGACCTCCTGCTGGGGGTAGCGCTTGCGGAGGCCCAGGCTCACGTACACGAGACCGACGAGGACGGGCACCTCGATGAGCGGCCCCACCACGCCGGCCAGTGCCTGACCGCTGGTCACACCGAACGTGGCGATGGCCACCGCGATGGCCAGCTCGAAGTTGTTGCCGGCGGCGGTGAAGGCGAGGGTGGTGGTCCGCTCGTAGGAGAAGCCCAGCGCACGCCCCAGCAGGAAGCCGCCACCCCACATCAGCAGGAAGTAGGCGAGCAGGGGAAGGGCGATCCGCACCACGTCGAGCGGGTGTGAGGTGATCTGCTCACCCTGCAGGGCGAACAGGATCACGATGGTGAACAGCAGGCCGTACAGGGCCCACGGGCCGACCCTGGGCAGGAACGACGACTCGTAGGCCTCCCGGCCCCACGTCTTCTCGCCGATGAGCCGCGAGAGATAGCCCGCCACGAGCGGCACGCCAAGGAAGATGAGCACGGACGCCGCGATACGCCAGGGGGAGACGTCCAGCTGGGCCTGTTCCAGTCCGAGCCACCCCGGCAGCACCTCCAGGTAGAACCACCCGAGGGCGCCGAACGCGATGATCTGGAAGATCGAGTTGAGGGCCACGAGCACGGCGGCCGCCTCACGGTCGCCGCACGCGAGGTCGTTCCAGATGATGACCATGGCGATGCACCGCGCCAGCCCCACGATGATGAGACCCGTCCGGTACTCCGGCAGGTCGGGCAGGAAGATCCAGGCGAGGGCGAACATCAGCGCGGGACCGACCACCCAGTTGAGCAGCAGGGACGCCCCGAGCATGCGCTTGTCACCGGTCACGGTGTCCAGACGGTCGTAGCGCACCTTCGCGAGCACCGGGTACATCATCACGAGCAGACCGATCGCGATCGGCAGCGAGACCCCCTGGATCTCGACGGCGCCCAGTGCCTCTCCCAGTCCCGGCACCAGACGGCCCAGCGCGAGTCCGGCAACCATGGCCGCAATGATCCACACGGGAAGAAACCGGTCGAGGGTGGAGAGGCGGGCGGCCGGTGGTGTGTCAGTTCTCATCATCGTCTCCTGTGGTGCAGCACGAGGTGGTAGGAGCGGGCTCGTCGTCGAATGTGCCGGCGCCGCCGCAGACGCCGGTGGCGGGCAGGACGAGCTCCACGCGACGGGCGGCGTCGAGGTCGCCGGCGAGGTAGGCGGCAATCGAACGCACCTGCTCCACCCCGGTCATGGCCAGGAACGAGGGGGCGCGCCCGTAGGACTTGATGCCCGCGATGAAGAGGTTTTTGTCCGTCTGTTCGAGCACGTCGTAGCCGTGCGGGGTGACGGATCCGCACGAGTGCCAGGTCGGGTCGATGTCTTCGGCAAGTCGGGCCGGCGCCTGGAGTGAGGCATCCAGGTTCAGACGCGCCTCGCTCAAGAAGGAGAAGTCCGGGCGGAAGCCCGTGGCGCACACGATCCGTGTGACGCCGGTGATCTCACGCCCTCCGGACGACTCCAGCGTGAGGGTGCCGCCGTCCTCCACGAGGCGTGCAGTACGGAAGCCCGTCACAAGGCTGATGCGTCCGTCGTTCACGGCACGGCGCACCCGCTTGCCGAGTTCCCCGCGAGCCGGCAGCTCGTCGTCGTCGCCTCCCCCGAACGCGGTTTCTGCGCTGGGGCGCCGGACCACCCAGGTGACATGTGCTGCGGCGTCGTGTCCGGGGCGGGTCAGTGCGATCAGAGTGGTCAGCGCGGAGGCGCCCGTCCCGACCACAGCGACGTGCTCCCCGGCGTAGCCGCCCTCTTCTACACGTGGAATGCCGTAGTAGATGCGATCGGCGTACCGCCGCTCGCCGTCCACGGGGTACCCCTCCGATCCGAGAGGGCTCGGCTGGTTCCAGGTGCCGGTCGTGTCCACCACCGCGCGCGCGAGATGCCGCTCGATGCGCCCATCGCGCGTGCGTGTGTGCACGATGTACGGAACGTCGTCGCGGCCGGAGTCGACCATGCGGTCTCTGTCCAGGCGGGAGACGCCGACGACCTCGTGCTCGTATCGGATCACGTCCCCGAGCGCCTCCGCCAGAGGCAGGAGGTACTGCTCCAGCCACTGGGCACCCGTCGGGTAGAAGCCCTCTCGGGGCTCGCGCCACGCGGGTCCGATGAGGCGGACGGCGGTGGGTGAGGTGAGCTCCCGCCAGGGGGAGAACATGCGGACGTGCGACCACTCGCGGACGCTGGTGGCGGCGTCGTCCCCGCGCTCGAACACGATGACCTCCTGACCGCGGTGCCGCAGCTCCGCTGCACAGGCCAGACCGATGGGGCCCGCGCCGAGGACGGCAACGGGAGGGAGTGACGGATCCACGCATCCTCCTTGATTTGATAGAAATCAATACAACCTCAGGTTGTCCCATGCATAGACAGTTGTCAAAATAGGCGCATGACCTCGGCTGAGCTGCACATCGACAACGCGTCCGACGGCGTCGAGGGCTCGGCCGCCGTGTTCAAGGCCCTGGCGGACCCAGTGCGCCTGCGCCTGTACCTCGCGATCCGAAAGGCTCTGCCCGGGAGCATCTGCGTGTGCGATCTCCCGGACTTCGATCTGTCCCAGGCGACCATTTCGCACCACCTGCGCAAGCTCCGGGAGGCCGGGCTCGTCAGCTCGCGCCGGCAGGGCACGTGGGTGCACTACACCGCGCAGGAGGGTGTGTTCGAGCTGGCCGTCGATTCAGTGGTGTAGAGCCGTGCCCCGCCCTCGTCCGTCGTGGCGCCCTTGAACGCCCCGAGCGGGTGCGGATCGGCATCGAACCACTTTCCCCCGAAATGACCTGACCGGGGGTACAGGTCTACAGTCACATCCCATGACTACCAACGTTGCTGCCTATCAGGCCGTCGCCTCCGGTGCTCCGCTCGAGAAGGGCACCATCGAGCGCCGGGACCTGCGCCCGGACGACATCCGCATCGAGATCGAGTTCGCCGGGATCTGCCACTCGGACATCCACACCGTGCGCGAGGAGTGGGGGCCCATCGACTTCCCGCTGGTCCCCGGGCACGAGATCATCGGCCGCGTCACGGAGGTCGGCTCGGAGGTCACCACGTTCAGCGTGGGGGAGCGCGCGGGCGTGGGGTGCCTGGTGGACTCCTGCCGCGAGTGCGAGTGGTGCCTCAAGGGTGAGGAGAACAACTGCCCGAAGGCCGTGGGCACCTACCGCGGCAAGGACCGTTTCACGGGGGAGCAGACCGACGGCGGCTACTCCACCGAGATCATCGTGTCCGAGGCCTTCGCCCTGCACATCCCCGAGAACCTGGATCCGGCGGCCACCACGCCGCTGCTGTGCGCGGGCATCACCACGTACTCCCCGCTGCGCACGTGGGGTGTCACCGAGGGCTCCAAGGTGGCCGTGGTGGGCATGGGCGGACTCGGCCACGTGGCCGTGAAGCTCGCCGCCGCCATGGGTGCGGAGGTGACCGTGATCAGCCAGACCCGCTCCAAGGAGGAGGACGGCCGACGCTTCGGCGCCACCGACTGGATCGCCCGCACGGAGGACCCTGAGGCGCTGTCGCAGCACAAGGGTGAGTTCGACGTCATCATCAACACCGTCTCGGCGCACGTGGACGTCCAGGAGTTCATGGCCACCCTGCGCCCGCACGGTGCCATGGTGCTGCTGGGTCTGCCCACCGAGACCCTCGAGGTGAAGGCCCCGCTGCTGGTCAGCGGACGCAAGTCCCTCACGGGCTCCAACATCGGCGGCATCCGCGAGACCCAGGAGATGCTCGACTTCTGCGGTGAGCACGGGGTCACCGCAGAGATCGAGCTGATCAACGCCGAGGACCTCAACGACGCCTACGACCGCGTGGTGGACTCGGACGTGCGCTACCGCTTCGTGATCGACGCGAAGACCATCTGAGGCAAGACCCAGGCACGCCGACGACGGTGCCCCGGACCTTCGCGGTCCAGGGCACCGTCGTGCGTCTCACCGCGCTCCACTACCCTGAGCCCATGCCCCGAACCCTGAACGACCTCTCCTGGCCCCGCCGCACCGAACGGCTCACCGTGTGTCGCCTGACCCCGGAGGATGCGGACACGCTGTGGGCCCTCAAGAGCAACCAGGAGCTGAACCGCTGGACCACTAGGCTCTACGCCTCACGCCAGGAGTTCCGGGCGGACTGGGACGCCCTGGCCACCACCCACCTGATGGCCCACTGTTACGGGCGGCTCGCGGCCTACCTCATGGTCAAGCTCCAGGACGCGTGGTCCCAGGCGGACGTCACCGAGCAGGCCCGGGGGCAGCAGGTGGAGCTCGGCTGGGTGGTGGCACCCTGGGCCCAGGGCCGTGGCGTGGCCACGGAACTCGTGCGCGAAGGCCTGGCCATCGCGTTCGACATGGGTGTCCACCGGGTGGAGGCCGGCTGCTTCGCGGAGAACACCGGCTCCTGGAAGGTCATGGAGAAGGTGGGGATGCGCCGAGAAATCCACACGGTCAGGGACTGCATGCACCGGGATGGTCAGTGGCACGACGGCTACGGGTACGCCATGCTCGCGGAGGAGCACCACGGCTGAGCGAGCGGACGGACAGACCTCCGGCCCCCGAGGTACCGCACGAGGCGGCAACCGCGGGGGCCGGACGGGGCAGGCGCTGGGGGCGGCCTACCTGGTGCTCTCCATCAGGTCGTAGGCGGACAGCGTGAGGAAGGCCGGGTAGTCCTCCCTGAGCACCATGTCCGAGATGAGCCGCCCAGCGGGCACGAACCACTTCTCGTAGTTCTCCTGGTCGATCTCCCCGCGCAGCACCTCGAGCTGCTTGTCGAGGGCGTCGGAGACGAGCTCGCGCGTGGCGGTGCTGCCGGTGTCCGTGTAGACCACGCCGTTCTTGATCTGCTGCCAGATCTGCGAGCGGGAGATCTCCGCCGTGGCGGCGTCCTCCATGAGGTTGTGGATGGCCACCGCGCCGCTGCCGGACAGCCACACCGCCACGTAGCGGATGGCCACGTACAGGTTGGCGTTGAGCTCTTTCTCGGTGCGCTGGTCACCGGCGGAGGGCACGTCCAGCAGCATCTCGGCGGTCACGTCCACCTCGGGGCGCTGGCGGTCCACCTGGTTCGGTTTCTCACCGAGCACGCCGTCGAAGACCTCCTGGCACACGGGCACGAGGTCCGGGTGGGCCACCCACGAGCCGTCGAAGCCGTCCCCGGCCTCGCGGGTCTTGTCGTTGCGGACCTTCTCGAACGCGGCCTTGTTGATCTCCTCGTCCTTGCGGGAGGGGATGAACGCGGCCATGCCGCCCATCGCGAAGGCACCGCGCTTGTGGCAGGTCTGCACCAGCAGGTCCGTGTACGCGCGCATCAGGGGAGCGGTCATGGTCACCGCGGAACGGTCCGCCAGGATGAACTTCTCCCCGGCATCGCGGAAGTACTTGATGATGGAGAACAGGTAGTCCCAGCGCCCCGCGTTGAGCCCGGAGGCGTGGTCCCGCAGCTCGTAGAGGATCTCGTCCATCTGGAACGCGGCGGGGATGGTCTCGATCAGCACGGTCGCGCGGACGGTGCCGTGCTCGATGCCCAGGTACTCCTCCGCGAACGTGAACACGTCGTTCCACAGCCGCGCCTCCAGGTAGGACTCCATCTTGGGCAGGTAGTAGTACGGGCCCTGGCCGTTCTCGATCAGCTGCTTGGCCGTGTGGAAGAAGTGCAGCCCGAAGTCCGTGAGGGAACCGGAGCCGGTCTTCCCGTTGACCGTGATGTTGTACTCGGGCAGGTGCCAGCCGCGCGGGCGCATGACCACCACGGCCAGGGGCACGTCCTCGCGGAGCGTGTACTCCTTGCCCTCCGGGGAGGTGAAGCCCAGGGTGCCGCGGGCGGCGTCGCGCAGGTTGGCGATCGCGTCCACCTGGTTGGCCCAGCTGGGGGAGGCGGCGTCCTCGAGGTCCGCGAGCCACACCTTGGCCCCGGAGTTCAGCGCGTTGATGGCCATCTTGGCGGGCGACGCCGGTCCGGTCATCTCCACGCGCCGGTCCTGCAACGCCTCGGGGGCCGGGGCCACCTTCCAGTCGCCCTCCCGGACCTCGCGGGTCTCGGGGAGGAAGTCCATGGTGCCGGTCTTGGCGGCCTGCGCGCGGGCGGTCTCGCGCTTGCCGAGCAGCTCCTCACGGCGGTCCGCGAACTTCTCGTGCAGCGCCTCCACGAACGCGAGGGCCTCCTCCGAGAGGATCTCGTCCGCCGCGGCCACGTTCTGCGGGGTGGTGTGGGTGATGCTCATGGAGTGCCTCCAAGTATCCGTATTGTGGAAAAATTATTCCATTACCACGAGTTTAGACATAGGATGTGACCCAGGACAAGGCCCTGCTGAGACGCGGGCCACACGTGCGAGGGGTCACCGGGATCGCCCGAACCCGGCCGTGGCCGTTCGGTCCCGCCGCGGCGCGACCCGACCGGCGGTGAGCCACGCACGACACCATCGACGACCGAGGGAGCGCACGGATGCCAGAGGCCAGGAGCACGGGCGGGGTGCAGTCCGTCGAACGGGTCTTCGGCCTGCTCGACATCATCACCGCAGCCGGGGGAGAGATCTCGCTGAGCGAGCTGGCCTCCAGGGCGCAGCTGCCGCTGCCCACCATCCACCGGCTGCTGCGCACCCTGATCCCGCTGGGCCACGTGCGCCAGCTGCCCAACCGCAGCTACGCGCTGGGCCCGGGACTCATCCGGCTGGGCAACGCCGCGGGGCTCGCGCTGGGCACCTACGCGCAGCCCGTGCTGCAGGGGCTCGTGGACCAGCTGGGGGAGTCCGCCAACATGGCCGTGCTGGACGGGCGCATGGTCGTGTACGTGGGGCAGGCGCAGTCCTCCCACTCCATGCGCATGTTCACCGAGGTGGGCCGTCGCGCGCACCTGCACGGCACCGGCGTGGGCAAGGCCATCCTGGCCACCCTCCCGGAGGAGCAGGTGGTCTCGATCGTCACGTCCATGGGCATGCCCACCCCCACCGAGAAGAGCCTGGGCACCGTGGAGGAGCTGCTCGCGGACCTCGCGCTGATCCGCGAACGCGGCTACGCCGTGGACGACGAGGAGCAGGAGATCGGCGTCCGCTGCTTCTCCGTCCTCGTCCCGGACGCCCCCACCCCCACGGCGATCTCGGTGTCCGGGCCCACCACGCGCGTGGACTGGGAGTTCGGGGAGCGCGCGGTCCCGCTGCTGCGCAAGGCCGCGGTGCAGCTGTCCGGACAGCTCTCCCGCGCTGGCTGAGGCGGACGACGCCGCCGTGCCCAGCCGTCCTGCCGCGTTCCGGCACCCGGCAGGTCGGACGCGCGAGCCGTGGGCCCGGCGCCGGATGGTCCCGCCGCAACCACCGTTGGTTCCCGCGCCGGACGAGGTCGCCGCGCTCGCCGACACGCCGACGCCTGACGACGCAGCCGTGCCCGTCCGCGTCTCCTGCGCTGCGTTGTCCGCAGACGGGGCAGAGCGCGAGGGCGCGGGGTCAGTTGCGCTGCGGCAGGGCGGCGTCGTGCTCCGTGAGAAGGGACTCGAGGTACGCGCCGTAGCCGCTCTTGTGCAGCTCGGTGGCGCAGTCGCGCAGCTGGGCGTCGGAGATCAGGCCCATGCGCCACGCCACCTCCTCGGGGCAGCCGATCGAGGTGCCCTGGCGCGCCTGGACGGTGCGGATGAAGTTTGTGGCGTCCGCGAGGGAGTCGAACGTGCCGGTGTCCAGCCACGCGGTGCCGCGCGGCAGCACGTGCACCGCGAGCTCGCCCCGGTCCATGTACATCCGGTTGAGGTCCGTGATCTCCAGCTCGCCGCGCGGTGAGGGCGTGAGCGAGCGGGCGAACTCGACGGCGCGCCGGTCGTAGAAGTAGAGCCCCGGGACGGCGTACGGGCTGCGGGGGTGCTCGGGCTTCTCCTCGATGGACACGGCCTGCCCGGCGGCGTCGAACTCCACCACGCCGTACGCGCTGGGATCCGCCACCCGGTACCCGAAGATCGCGGCGCCCTGGAGGTCGTGGAAGCGGCGCAGCTGGGTGCCGAGTCCCGGACCGTAGAAGATGTTGTCGCCCAGGACGAGGCACACGCTGTCGTCCCCGATGTGCTCGGCCCCCAGCAGGAACGCCTGGGCGAGCCCGTCCGGGGACTCCTGCTGGGCGTAGGAGATCACCGCGCCGAAGCGGGAGCCGTCCCCGAGCAGGCGACGGAACTGCTCGGCGTCGTGCGGGGTGGTGATCACCAGGATCTCCCGGATGCCCGCGAGCAGTAGCGTGGAGAGCGGGTAGTAGATCATCGGCTTGTCGTAGACCGGCACGAGCTGCTTGCTCACGCCCAGGGTCACGGGGTGCAGACGGGAGCCCGTGCCGCCCGCGAGGATGATGCCCTTCATGTCCCCATCATGGCAGGGACTCATTCGAGTGCATGGGACGCATGGCCTGTGTGGGGATCGTCCCAGGTGCCCGAGCCGCCGGTGTGCGGCGAGGCCTGCGGCCGTGGCTAGCATGAGGGCATGAAACCGTTCGTGCTGCTGGCCACCCGTGATGACGACGTCCTGGCGGACGAGGAGTACGAGGCCGTGGCGCGCTTCGGAGGGCTGAGTACCTCGCAGCTGGAACGCATCCGCCTGGAGCAGGGGAATTTCCCCACGCTGGACCTGGACCGTTACAGCGGGATCATCGTGGGCGGCTCGCCGTTCAACTCCTCGGACCCCGCGGAGCAGAAGTCCCGCGTGCAGCGGCTCGCGGAGACCTGGATCAGCGGCTTGCTGGACGAGGTGGTGGCCCGTGACTACCCGTTCCTGGGGGCGTGCTACGGCGTGGGGACCCTCGGCATCCACCAGGGCGCCGTGGTGGACCGGACCCGTCCGGAGGAGGTGGGTCCCATCACCGTGACCCTCACGGAGGCGGGGGAGGCGGATCCGCTCCTCGCGGACATGCCCCGGGAGTTCAGCGCCTACGTGGGGCACAAGGAGGGCACCCGGGTGATGCCGCCCAATGCCGTTCTGCTCGCGGAGGGATCGGTGTGCCAGGTGCAGATGTACCGCATCAAGGAGAACCTCTACGCCACGCAGTTCCACCCGGAGCTGGACGTGGAGGGGCTCGTGAACCGCATCCGCGTGTACAAGGACCTGGGCTACTTCAAGCCGGACGAGCTGGAGACCGTGATCGAGCGGATCACCCACGGGCCCGCCGTGGACCAGGCGCCCAAGGTGCTCAGCGCGTTCGTGGAGCGCTACGCCCGCTGACACCGGCCGCGGGTGCCGCGTGGTCGTCAGGTAGGGGCGTGCGTCGCCGCGGGTTGCCCTCGAACGACGGCGCTCGCGGCAGGAGGTCGCGCGAGCCACCTGGGTGGGCCGTTCCACGGGGCCCCGGGGGCGCCCACGGGCTGCCGCGAGGGTGAGCGCACGGCGGGCGCCCTGCACAATCCGGCGCACCGGGCCCCGGACCGATACCGTGGGGGAATGAGTCACCCCAGCGCACCGTGGTCCCGTCCTGTTCCCTCCCCGACAAGCACCCCGAGCGCACCGGCCCCGGGCGAGACGTGGCCCGGTGCTCCCATGGGCGGGTCTGTGACGGGCGGAGTGCAGCCGGCTCCCCGGACCCGCACGTACTTCTACCACCGTCTGGCCCGCACGGACCCCCACCACCGCTGGTGGATGCCGCTGGTGGAGGGGCTGATCCTCTTCGGCATCTTCATGGTCCTGAGCATCCTGTTCGGGATCGTGCTGGCGCTCGCATTCCCCGAGACCCTGACCGAGGACGTGCTGGCCGCCGACCAGCTGGACCCGGTCGTGTACTTCATGCTCTTCGCGTCCGTGGCGCTGCTGCTGCCCAGCGCCCTGCTGGCCCGGCTCGTGCTCGGCCCCCGGCCGCTCGGGCTGATCTTCTCGGTCACCGGCCGCATCCGGTGGAAGTGGCTGCTCCTGTGCTTCCTGGTGGCGGTGGGCGTCTACGCGGTGGTCAACCTGGCGGGCATCGGCCTGGACCTCGCCACGGGCGGGACCCCCACCTCCGTGCAGCTGGCACCGGGCTTCGGCTGGCTGCTGGCCACCACGCTGATCGTGGTGCCACTGCAGTGCACGGCGGAGGAAGTGGTCTTCCGCGGGTACCTGGCCCAGATGGTGGGCCGCTGGCTCAAGCACCCCGCGTGGGCCATCCTGCTGCCCGTCCCGCTGTTCGTGGCCGGGCACGTGTACGACGTGTGGGGTCTGCTCTCAGTGGCGATCATGGCGGTGTCCATGGGCATCGTCACGTGGCGCACCGGCGGGCTCGAGGCGGGCATCGCCCTGCACGCCGTGAACAACATGACCGTCTCGCTGTTCGCCATGCTCGGTTTGGTGGACATGAACGACACCAGCGGGGCGCCCACGGACCTGGTCACCGAGGTGATCCTCAACGGCGCCTTCATCGCCCTGGTGTTCTGGCTCGTGAAGCGCCACCCGGAGGTCGCGGTCACCCGCACCGTGGTGCTCCCGCAGCCCCCGGCCCCGCCCCGGCTGCCGACCGTGCGGCCCGCGGCGATCGCGGCGGACCGCTCCGGGCTGGCCGCCTACCCCTACGACCCCGCCACGCAGACCTACCTGAGCCTGCCCCCGCAGTACGGCCCCTACGTGGTGCGGGACGGCCAGGGCCGCTACGTGGGTGTCCTGGACACCCGCGGCGCCGGTGAGATGCAGCCCACATACACTGGGCCCCATGACGGACAGTACTGACATGCACGCTTCCGACCGGGCGCACGCGGCCCCAGACAGCCCTGCCCACGCAGAGTTCGCCCGCGACCTCGGGCGGTTCGTGACGGCGTCCCCCAGCTCGTACCACGCCGTGGCCACTGTGGCCGCGGCACTCGACGACGCCGGGTTCACCGCCCTGGACGAGGCCCAGCCGTGGCAGATCGGCGCGGGCCGCTGGTACACGGTGCGCGACGGCGCCCTGATCGCCTGGGTGCTCCCGTCCGGTGCCGCACCGGGGGCGGGTTATCGCATCCTGGGTGCCCACACCGACTCCCCGGGCTTCAAGCTCAAGCCCCGCCCCACCACGGTGACCCACCGCTGGTACCAGGCGGGCGTGGAGGTCTACGGCGGAGCGCTGCTGAACTCGTGGCTGGACCGGGACCTGCGCTTCGCGGGCCGGCTGGTGGTGCGCGGCGCGGACGGGGCACCGCGCTCCGTGCTCACGAGCACCGGGCCCGTGGCCCGCATCCCGCAGCTGGCCATCCACCTGGACCGCTCCGCCAACGACGCCCTGAGCCTGGACCGGCAGCGCCACACCCAGCCCGTGTGGGGTGTGGGGGATGCCCAGGACGCGGACGTCCTCGCGGTGCTGGCAGACGCCGTCCACGCACCGGCCGCCGGCGGCGCCGGGGAGGCGAGCGACCCTGCAGCGCGGACTGCCGGTTCCGGCACGGCGCCCGGCACCGGGACGCCCACGGCGGAGGTGCCCGCCGTGGACCCCGCCGACATCCTGGGCTACGACATCACCGTGGCGGACACCCAGGCCCCCGAGCTCATCGGCGCCCAGCAGAACCTGCTGGCCAGCGGCCGCCTGGACAACCTCACCACCGTCCACGCGGGGCTGCGGTCCCTGGTGGAGCACGCGGAGGAGCTGGAGTCCGCGGAACACGTGAGCGTGTTCGCCGCGTTCGACCACGAGGAGGTGGGGTCCGCGACCCGCTCCGGTGCGGCCGGCCCGTTCCTCGAGGACGTGCTCGTGCGCATCGGCGCCTCCCGCGGGGACTCCACCGACGACCACCGTCGCGCGCTCGCCCACTCGGTGTGCCTGTCCTCGGACGCGGGCCACCTGGTGCACCCCAACTACCAGGGCCACCACGACCCGGTGAACACCCCGGAGCCCGGCCGTGGCCCGCTGCTCAAGATCAACGCGCAGCAGCGCTACACCACGGACGCCGTGGGTGCCGCGGTGTGGGCGGAGGCGTGCGAACGCGCCGGTGTTCCGTACCAGGAGTTCGTCTCCAACAACGGTGTGCCGTGCGGGTCCACCATCGGCCCCATCACCGCCACCCGCCTGGGCATCCGCACCCTGGACGTGGGGGTGGGTCTGCTGTCCATGCACTCGGCGCGCGAGCTCGTGCACACCGCAGACCTGTTCGCAATGTACCGCGCCATCGGGGGCTTCTGGCGCGGCTGAGCCCCGCGCCGCCCGCTCCGCCCTACACGCGAGGCTCGGCCGCGCAGCCGCGCACGCCCCTCCGCCCGCGACGCCGCACGCAGAGGCGTGCACACACCACTCCCACGCACGACGCCGCCCGGTGACCTTCGCGCAGAAGGCCACCGGGCGGCGTCGTCAGCAGGGCGCGCGGGGCGTCCGTGGAGCAGGAGCGGGTTACGGCAGCTGCAGCATGGAGATGTCCGCCATGCGGGCCATCACGCGCACCACCTGGCAGGAGTAGCCGAACTCGTTGTCGTACCAGACGTAGAGCACCAGCGAGTTGTTGTTCACGATGGTGGCCAGCCCGTCCACCACGCCGGCGCGGCGCGAGCCCACGAGGTCCGTGGAGACCACGTCCGGGGAGTCCACGTAGTCGATCTGCTTGCGCATGGCCGAGTTCAGGGAGATGTCCTTGAGGAACATGTTCACCTGCTCGGCGGACTCCGGGGCGTTCTCCAGTTGGAGGTTGAGGATGGCCATGGAGACGTCCGGGGTGGGCACGCGGATGGCGTTGCCGGTGAGCTTGCCCTTCATCACGGGCAGGGCCTTGGCCACGGCCTTGGCGGCACCGGTCTCGGTGATCACCATGTTCAGCGCGGCGGAGCGGCCGCGGCGGTCACCCTTGTGCCAGTTGTCGATCAGGTTCTGGTCGTTGGTGTAGGAGTGCACGGTCTCCACGTGGCCCTGGACGATCCCGTACTCGTCGTTGAGGACCTTGATCACCGGGGTGATGGCGTTGGTGGTGCAGGACGCCGCGGAGATGATGGTGTCCTCCGGGTCGATGTCCTGGTCGTTCACGCCGCACACGATGTTCTTCATCTCGCCCTTGCCGGGGGCGGTGAGCAGCACCTTGCCCACACCCTTGGACCGCAGGTGCTGGGAGAGGCCCTCCTCGTCGCGCCACACGCCGGTGTTGTCCACCACGAGGGCGTCGTGGATGCCGTAGGCGGTGTAGTCGATCTCCTCGGGGGAGTTCGCGTAGATGAACTGGATCGCCACGCCGTTGGCGGTGATCACGTTGTTCTCTTCATCCACGGTGATGGTGCCGTCGAAGGAGCCGTGCACGGAGTCGCGGCGCAGCAGGGACGCGCGCTTGACGAGGTCGTTGCCGGGCTTCTTGCGCACCACCACGGCGCGCAGGTTCAGGCCTGTGCCGTCGTTGCGGTTGAGCAGGATGCGGGCGAGCAGGCGGCCGATGCGCCCGAAGCCGTACAGCACCACGTCCCGGGTCTCGGCGTCGTTGCTGCCGTGCTGGTCCACGGCCGGGGCGAGCGCCTCGCGCAGGTAGCCGTCCAGGTCCGTGGAGCCGGACTCGGTGAAGCCCTGGTAGAGCTTGGCCACGTCCACGTTGCACACGCCCAGGTTCAGCGCACCCAGTGCCGTGACGATCTCCACGGTCTTCTCCAGGGGCATCTCCTCACCCATGATGCGGCGGGCGAAGCGGTGGACCTTGATGATGTCCGTGACGGACTTGTGCACCAGGGACCGGCCGAAGACGGTGGTGACCACCTTGTTGTTGCGGTGCAGCTGCCCCACCAGGGGGACCAGCTGCTCGGCGAGGGCCTCTCGTTCTGACCACGTGGCGCTCATGAGCATCCTTCTTCCTCGGCCCGGACGTCCTCGTGCGGGCCGTGTTGGTGTCGCGCGGCGGTGCGCGAGCTGGCGTGATGGAGCGCCCCGTGAGCGGCGCTGCTCGTCGGCCCCAGTTTACGTGCCCCCGCGCCCCCTCGTGGTCTGTGCCCACGGATGACGACGCCGCCTGGCGCGGCTGCGCGCTCGGGGCGGGCCGCGGGTGCTTTGCTACCGTGGAACCATGTTGACCGTGATCGGTGAGGCCCTCGTGGACGTGGTGTCCCGCAGCGGCGAACAACCCCGGGCCCACGTGGGCGGAAGCCCCATGAACGTGGCCGTGGGCCTGGCCCGGCTGGGTCACCAGGTGCAGTTCCTGGGCCGCTACGGCCAGGACGAGTACGGCCACCAGGTGGTCGAGCACCTGCGCGGCAACGGGGTGCGGCTGCCCTTCGAGGCGGATGACCGCCCCACCTCCGTGGCCCAGGCCGTGCTGGACGAGAACGGCGCGGCGGACTACGAGTTCCAGCTGGACTGGTCCCTGGACGTCTCTCCGGTCCGGATCGACGAGCTGCTCGCGGACACGGACCTGCTGCACGTGGGGTCGATCGGCGCCATGCTGGAGCCGGGGGCCTCCGTGGTGCGGCAGGCTCTGGAGCGTGCGCACCGCCACGCGCTGATCTCCTACGACCCCAACTGCCGGCCTTCGATCATTCCCGACTCCTCGGACGCCCGCGCCCGCGCGGAGCAGATCGTGGGACTCGCCCACGTGGTCAAGGCCTCGGACGAGGACCTGCTGTGGCTCTACCCGCACCGCACCGTGGAGGACTCCGCCCGCGCGTGGCTGTCCGCCGGTGTCCGCCTCGTGGTGGTCACGCGCGGCGCCATGGGACCGTGGGCACTCAGCCGCGGCACGGGGCCCGACGGCGTGTTCGTCCCCGCCGCGAGAGTCACCGTGGCGGACACCGTGGGAGCGGGGGATTCGTTCATGGCCGCGCTGCTGAGCGGACTCGCGGACCGCCAGATCCTGGGAGCCTCCGGGGCGTCCTCGCTCGAGCAGCTCGGTGCGGACGAGGTGACCGCGCTGCTGGGCTACGCCGCCGCGGCCGCGGGCGTCACGGTCTCCCGTTCCGGGGCGCAGCTGCCCACCCGAGAGGACCTGCCGCCGAGCGGCTGACAGCTCGCCACCGCTCCCGCCCCGACAGAATCCACTGCGCCCGGCAGGAGCGTCTGAGCAGGGCCACCCGCCGTGGCTGGATGGACCGCAGAACCCCACGGACAGCAAAGTCCGGACACCACCACCCCGCGAGATGAGAGGAACACCGTCATGTACGACCGTCATCCCTACGCCGACCTCCCCGAGCTGCCCACCTTCACCCTGACCTCCACGGACGTGACCGACGGCGAGCCCGTGGCCACGCCCCAGGTCTCCGGGATCATGGGTGCCGGGGGAGAGGACGTCTCCCCGCAGCTGTCGTGGTCCGGTGCCCCGGAGGGCACGCAGTCCTACGTGGTGACCATGTTCGACCCGGACGCCCCCACCCCCAGCGGGTTCTGGCACTGGTGCCTGTCCAACATCCCGGCGGACGTCACCGAACTGGCCACCGGGGCGGCGTCGAACCCGCCGAAGGGTGCCGTGAAGCATCGCAACGACGGCGGCACGGACGAGTACCTGGGCGCCGCACCGCCCGAGGGGCACGGCCCGCACCGCTACATCATCTGCGTGACCGCCGTGGACGTCCCCGAGCTCGAGGTGGACGAGAGCGCGAGCCCCGCTGTGGTGAACTTCAACCTGTTCTCCCACGCCCTGGGACGCGCGTTCCTCACGCCCACGTACGAAGTGAAGTAGTCGCGGTGGCGGAGCACGTGCAGGATCCGGGGCGGGCGCCCGTCCGGCTGATCGCGAGCGATCTGGACGGGACCGTCCTGGGCCCGGACTTCCGCTTCCGCCCCCGCACCCTGGAGGCCATCGCCGCGGCCCGGGACGCCGGGATCCAGGTGGTGTTCGTGACCGGGCGCCCCAAACGGTGGCTGGACCCCCTGCACGAGCAGCTCGACGACGTGGGCGTGGTGATCTGCTCCAACGGCGCCGTGGTCTTCGATCCCGGCACGGAGCGTGTGCTGCACGCCAACGGCTTCGACGTGTCCGAGGCGCTGCCGGTGATCGAGGACGTGCGCCGGGCATTCCCGGACTCGCTGTTCGCCGCGGAGACCCTGGACGCCGTGCACACGGACCACGGATGGGCGCGCACGGACCGGATGGAGATCCGGGACGTCACCGAGGCACCAGTGACCGAGACCCTGCGCGCCGGCACCCAGGTGGTCAAACTGCTCGCCAAGCTGGACGGCGCCGAGCCGGAAGCCTACTTCGAGGCCGTCCGCGATGTGGTGGCGGGCAGGCTCGCGGTCACCCACTCGGTGGCCGCCGCCCCGCTCGTGGAGATGGGCCAGCGCGGGCTCACCAAGGCCCGCACCCTCGAGCACTTCGCCGCTGAGCTGGGGATCTCCCGCCACGAGGTGATGGCGTTCGGGGACATGCCCAACGACCTCGAGATGCTCACCTGGGCCGGGCGGGGCTACGCCATGGCGGACGGGCACCCGGGCGTCGTCGCCGCCGTGGAGCGCACCGCACCGGCGTTCACCGAGGACGGCGTGGCGCACGTGATCGAGCGGTACCTGGCGGGGGAGGCGCACGACGCCGCGGCGGTCCCCGCCCCCGCCAGGTACCGCT
>NZ_RCOM01000059.1 GCF_003667225.1 Kocuria rhizophila | reverse complement strand
GTGCGATGCACCCCCCCGGCCGCGCCCCGAGCACCCCGGGCGGCACGGGTGGCACGGGCGGCACGGGACCCGCGTGCGGAAGCCGGCCAGGCGGCGTCGTGCGATGACGCGGGGTTTGACGGGCGCTCGTAGAATGGCGGCTGGTTCCCAGAACAATTCGGCCGGGGCGAGTGCCCCAGGAGGTCCAGGCGAGTGAGCAGCATCCAGATCAACGTGACCGACCGCGACGGTGTGCGCACCGAGGGTGTGGAGTGGAAGGACTTCGAGTCCCTCATGGAGTGCCTCACCCGCAACAAGTTCCCCATCCTGGCCACGTGCGGCGGCAACGCCTCGTGCTCCACGTGCCACTCGTACCTTGACCAGGAGACGTTCGTGAAGACGGGCGGCACCAACGAGGAGGAGGAAGACCTCCTGGAGATGCTGGACGACACCCGTCACGACAACTCCCGCCTGACCTGCCAGGTGGAGTGGTCCGAGGACCTGGACGGCGCGGAGATCGAGATCGCCCCGGAGTGGTGAGCGCCCACCGCTGAGACGAGCACGGCCACGCGCGGAGGAAGAGAGAGCAGCATGACGGTCCTGCGGGACGATCTGACCACGCGCGCGGCGTACGTCTCGGACGCCTCGATCTACCGCAGGCTCCCCGCCGCGGTGGCCGAGCCGAGCTCGGTCGCGGAGATCCGCGAGCTGCTCGCCACCGCGCGGGAGAACGGCTGGTCCGTGGTCCCCCGCGGCGGCGGCACGTCCGTGGCGGGCAACGCGATCGGCGAGGGCCTGGTGATCGACACCTCCCGCCACTTCCGCCGCATCCTGGAGATCGACCCGCAGGCCTGCACGGCGCGGATCGAGCCCGGGGTCATCTGCGACCAGCTGCGGGAGGCCGCCTCCGAGTTCGGCCTCACCTACGGCCCGGACCCCTCCACCCACTCGCGCTGCACGGTGGGCGGGATGGTGGCCAACAACGCGTGCGGCTCCCACTCGGTTGCGTGGGGCACGAGTGCGGAGAACCTGGTCTCGGTCACGGTCATGCTGGCCGACGGCCGCCTGGTCACCCTGGACGCGGGCGGCACCTCCGAGCCCGCCCTGACCTCGCAGCTGGAGCGGCTGCGCAACGACCACCTGGCCATGCTGCGCACCGAGCTGGGCCAGTTCCCGCGCCAGGTCTCCGGCTACGGGCTGCACTACCTGCTGGGCGAGAACGGCTTCGACACCGCCAAGGCCTTCGCGGGCACCGAGGGCACGTGCGGGATCATCACGGAGCTCACGGTCAAGCTCGTGGCCAAGCCCGCGCACACCGCGCTGGCGGTCCTCGGGTTCCAGGACGCGATCGACGCCGCGAGCGCCGCACCCGCGCTCCGGGTCTCCGGCGTCACCACCATCGAGGGCATGGGCTCGGACCTGCTGGCCGCCCTGCGCACCCGCCCCGGCCAGGAGCAGGCCGGTTCCGAGCTCCCGCGCGGGGGCGGCTGGCTGTACTGCGAGGTCGCCGGGGACACCCCCGAGCAGGCGTACGACGCCGCCCGGAGACTCCCCGCGCTGGTCGAGGAGACAGTGGTGGACTCGGTGGTGGTCGGCGACCCTGCGCAGGCCCGGGCCCTGTGGCACATCCGTGAGGCCGGAGCGGGCATCGTGACCCGCCTGCCGGACGGCGGCGAGGCGTGGCCCGGGTGGGAGGACTCCGCGGTGCCTCCGGCCCGGCTGGGCGAGTACCTGCGGGACCTCTACGCCCTGCTGGAGGAGATGGATCTGCGCGGCATCCCGTTCGGCCACTTCGGCGAAGGCTGCGTGCACATCCGCATCTCCTTCGACTTCAACTCCGAGCACGGGGTGGCGCGGTACCGGGAGTTCATCGAGCGGGCCGCCGAGCTGGTGCACCGCTACGGCGGCTCGGTCTCCGGCGAGCACGGGGACGGACGCGCCCGCTCCGAGCTGCTGAGCACGATCTACACGCCGGAGGCACTGGCGGCGTTCGGGCGCTTCAAGCGGATCTTCGACCCCGAGGGTGTGTTCAACTCCGGCGTGCTGGTGGATCCGGAGCCGCTGGACCGTGGCATCCGCCCCGGACCGGGTGCGCGCACGTTCGAGCTCACCCCGGTGCACGCCTTCTCCCACGACAACGGCTCGTTCGGCCAGGCCGTGAACCGCTGCGTGGGGGTGGGAGCGTGCCGCTCGGACTCCGGGGCCATGTGCCCCTCCTTCCACGCCACCGGGGACGAGGTGCACTCCACGCGAGGCCGCATGCGCTCACTCGCGGAGATGCTGCGCGGCGAGCACCTCACGGACGGCTGGAAGTCCAAGGAGACCTACGAGGCCCTGGACCTGTGCCTGTCCTGCAAGGCGTGCGCCACCGAGTGCCCCGTGAACGTGGACATGGCCACCTACAAGGCCGAGTTCCTGCACCACCACTTCCGGCAGGGCCTCCGCTCGTTCATCGGCCGGGACCGCCGGCCCATGGCGCACCTCACCATGGGGTGGATGCCGTGGCTCATGCGGATCGCGGCCCGCGTGCCCGGCTCCCTGCGCGCGGTCAACGTCCTGGAACGCATCCCGGCCGTAGAGGCACTCACCAAGAAGCTCGGCGGCATCGAACCGCGCCGCGACATGATCCGCTTCAACGACACCCCGTTCACCGCGTGGTTCCGCGCGCGCTCCCAGCACGCGGGCCACGTTGCCGGGAACGACGCCGCCGGTGCGGCTCCGCGCGGAGGCGGCCGTGCGGCGTCGTCGGTCCGCAGTGCCCAAGCGACTGGGATGGCGGGGGCCGATCCCGCCGGGCGCCCGTCCGTGGTGCTGTGGCCGGACACGTTCACCACCTACTCCGCGGACGGACCCGGCAAGGCCGCCGTGGAGGTCCTGGAGGCCATGGGCTACCGCGTGCTGATGCCCATGGGGGACGTGTGCTGCGGGCTCACGTGGCACTCCACGGGTCAGCTGGACATGACCCGGAAGGTGCTGCGGCAGACCCTGGACGTGATGGCACCGCTGCTGGAGGCCGGGTACCCGGTGATCGGGCTGGAGCCGTCCTGCACGGTGATGCTCCAGCACGAGATCACCGAGCTGCTGCCCGATGACCCCCGGGCCCACGTGGTGAAGGGCCTCACCCGGACCCTGGGCGAGTTCGCGGCGGCCCACCTGGAGGCCGGCGGGGACTGGCCGTTCGAGCCGCTGGAGACCCGGCAGGGTCCGAGCAGCGCGGTGTGCCAGGTGCACTGCCACGAGAAGGCCATGGGGGACTACTCCCCAGAGCTCACCGTGCTGGAGAAGCTGGGCGTGGACACCTCCGTGGTGGGCGGCGGGTGCTGCGGGCTGGCCGGGAACTGGGGCTTCGAGCCGGGGCACTACGAGATCTCGCGGACACTCGGCGAGCGCAACCTCTTCCCCGCGATCCGGGCCGCGGAACCCGGGGCGATCGTGCTGGCGGACGGTTTCTCGTGCCGCACGCAGATCGCCCAGGGCACGCAGGCCGACGCGGTGCACCTCGCAGAGGTGATGTGTGCCGCATTGCCGACGAAACGTAGGACACTGTCACCATGACGACCTCATCGCCCGACCCCCGGGGCACCCACAGGCACTCCCGTCCGCTGCTCGCCGCCACTGCCCTGACCGCCCTGCTGGCGCTGTCCGCGTGCGGTTCCTCCGGCGATGAGCCGTCCTCCGGCGACGCGAGCTCCGCGAGCTCGAGCACGTCGGCGAGCCCGTCCGCGTCCCCGAGCCCGACCACGTCCCCGAGCGCGACGAACGGTTCCGCATCGGCCACGCCGGCGCCGCCCACCGCCTCGACCGAGACCACCCAGGCCGAGGACGCCTCCAAGCCCCAGCCCACGGAGACCCGCATGGCGTCGGCTCCGGAGGTGGGCATGCCCACCGCGAGCCCCTTCGACAAGGAGAAGGCGGACCAGCAGGCCGCGGGTGCCGTGTGCAACGCGTCGAACCTCAGCGGCACCGCAGCCCCCTCCAACGGTGCGGCCGGGCACACCATCACGACCCTCACCCTGACCAACAAGGGCTCCGCGCCCTGCACCCTCAACGGCTACCCGGGGGTCTCCTTCGTGGACGCGGGCGGAGCCATCGTGGGCGCCCCCGCCTCCCGCACGGAGGCCCCCACGGCGCCGGTCACCCTGCAGCCGGGAGCGTCCACGAGCACCAGCGTGAGCATCACCAATCCCGGCGTGATCGGGCAGGTGTGCAACCCGCACGACGTCACGGGCCTGCGCATCTACCCGCCGGGCAGCCACGAGTCGCTCGTGGTCTCCTACCCGGGTCAGGCCTGTGGCAACCCCAAGGTCTCCCAGCTCCAGGTCAAGGGCTTTGGATCCTGACTCGGTCCTGAACCTCTTCTCCCCCGCGACCGCGCAGTGGTTCGACGCCGCCTTCCACGGGCCCACGGCGGCCCAGCGCGGCGCGTGGGAGGCCATCTCGGCGGGCCACCACGCTCTCGTGGTGGCCCCCACCGGTTCCGGCAAGACCCTCGCGGCGTTCCTGTGGTCCATCGACCGGCTGCTCGCGGCCAAGTCCCCCGCGGGTTCCCCTGACGGGAGCTCGCGGGGCGGCACCGCCGCCCCGGGCTCCTCCGGGGACGACGACGCCGCGGCCGCCCCTGCCGAGGACCGCACCTCGGTGCTCTACATCTCCCCGCTCAAGGCCCTGGGCGTGGACGTGGAGCGCACCCTGCGGGCGCCGCTGATCGGCATCACGCAGGCCGCGAAGGCCGCCGGGGGTGAGCCCCCGGAGATCTCCGTGGGGGTCCGCTCGGGTGACACCCCGCAGGCGATCCGCCGGGCGCTGCTGGCCCACCCGCCGGACATCCTCATCACCACCCCCGAGTCCCTGTACCTCATGCTCACGTCCAAGGCACGGGAGACCCTGCGCCACGTGAACACCGTGATCATCGACGAGGTGCACGCGGTGGCCGGGACCAAGCGCGGCGCGCACCTCGCGGTGAGCCTCGAACGCCTGGACGACCTGCTGGAGGAGCCGGCCCAGCGGATCGGGCTCTCCGCCACCGTGGAACCCGTGGACACCGTGGCCGGTTTCCTGGGCGGCTCGCAGCCCGTGGACGTGGTGCGCCCGCCGTCCGAGAAGGACTGGGACCTCACCGTCTCCGTTCCCATCCCGGACATGACGGTGCTGGGCGGTGCGGCGGCGTCGCCGTCATCGGACGGCTCCCCGACCCTGGACGGGGACCTGGGCGGGTCCGGGCAGGCCACGGCGTCCATCTGGCCGCACGTGGAGGAGCGGATCGTGGACCTCGTGGAGGCCCACCGCTCCACGATCGTGTTCGCGAACTCCCGCGGGCTCGCGGAGAAGCTCACCGCGCGGCTCAACGAGATCCACGAGTTCCGCATGGAGAACGCCGCGGAGCAGTCCCCGGTCGGCGAGCGCTCCGGGGACCCCGTGGCCGTGGGGGACGCGCTGAACCACCTCTTCGCGGAGAGCGCGCGGCGCGCGGCCGGGGAGGAGGGCGCCGGGCCCGAAGGTCCCAACGGTTTCGCGGTCGAGGGGGACGACACGCCGGGCACCCCCGGTGCACCCTCGGACGGTCCCGGCCGTCACGGGCGAGCCCCCGGCCACGCAGCGCCGTTCGGCGCCCCCGGGGACGGGACTGGCGCGCCCGACGGCCCGGGCGGCGTCGCCCGCCCTGCGACAGGCGACCGGGAGCCCGCCGCGATCCCCCGGCAGAGCAACCGGCACGAGGGGGCTTCCCCGGTGCTCGCGCGCGCCCACCACGGCTCGGTGTCCAAGGACCAGCGCAGCCTGATCGAGGAGGACCTCAAGACCGGGCGGCTGCGGTGCGTGGTGGCCACCTCGTCCCTGGAGCTGGGCATCGACATGGGCCACGTGGACCTGGTGGTCCAGATCGAGTCCCCGCCCTCGGCGGCCTCCGGCCTGCAGCGCGTGGGGCGTGCCGGGCACCAGGTGGGTGAGGTGTCGATCGGGCGGATCTACCCCAAGCACCGCGGGGACGTGCGGGACGCCGCGGTGATCGCGGAGCAGATGCTCGCCGGGAACCTGGAGCCGCTCTCGGTGCCCGCCAATCCCCTGGACATCCTGGCCCAGCAGACGGTCTCCGCGGTGGCCGCGGAGGACGTGGACGTGGAGGCCTGGTACGACACCGTGCGCCGCAGCGCCCCGTTCCGCTCCCTGCCGCGCTCCGCGTACGACGCCGTGCTGGACCTGCTTGCCGGGCGGTACCCCTCGGACGAGTTCGCGCAGCTGCGCCCGCGCCTGGTGTGGGACCGCGAGACGGGAACGCTGCAGGCCCGCCCCGGTGCGCTGCGCCTGGCGACCACGAGCGGCGGCACCATCCCGGACCGCGGTCTGTTCCCCGTGTTCCTGGTGGGCGAGCAGGACTCCAAGTCCCCCAAGCGCGTGGGCGAGCTGGACGAGGAGATGGTCTACGAGTCCCGCGTGGGGGACATCATCGCGCTGGGCGCCTCCAGCTGGCGGATCGAGGAGATCACCCACAACCGGGTGGTCGTGGCCCCGGCGCCGGGTGTTCCGGGCAAGCTGCCGTTCTGGCACGGGGACGGGCTGGGGCGGCCCGTGGAGCTGGGGCGCGCCGTCGGGCGCTTCACCCGCGAGCTGGCCGGTGCCGCGAACGCCGAGGCCCGCGAGCGCCTGGCGGTGTCCGGGCTGGACGAGTGGGCCCAGGACAACCTGCTGGCGTACCTCGCGGAGCAGCGCGAGGCCACGGAGCACGTGCCGGACGACCGCACGCTCATGGTCGAGCGCTTCCGGGACGAGCTCGGGGACTGGCGCGTGGTGCTGCACAGCCCGTTCGGCACGCCCGTGCACGGTCCGTGGGCGCTGGCCGTCCGCGCGCGGCTGGACGAGCGCTGGGGGCTGGATGCTAGCGCTCAGGCCGCGGACGACGGCATCGTGCTGCGCGTGCCCGCCACGGACGAGGAGCCACCCGGGGCGGAGCTGTTCCTCTTCGAGCCGGAGGAGCTGGAGCAGATCGTCACCGAGGAGGTGGGCGGTTCCGCGCTGTTCGCGTCCCGGTTCCGGGAGAACGCCGCGCGCGCCCTGCTGCTGCCGCGCGCCGATCCCGGCAAGCGCACGCCCCTGTGGCAGCAGCGCCAGCGTTCGGCCCAGCTGCTGGACGTGGCCCGGAAGTACCCGCAGTTCCCCATCATTCTGGAGACGGTGCGCGAGTGCCTCCAGGACGTGTACGACGTCCCCGCCCTGCTCCAGCTGCAGCGGGACCTGGCCGGGCGGAAGCTGCGGGTGGTGGAGACCACCACGGACTCCCCCTCGCCCTTCGCTCGCACCCTGCTGTTCGGGTACGTGGCGCAGTTCCTATACGAGGGCGACTCCCCGCTGGCCGAGCGCAAGGCCGCCGCTCTGTCCCTGGACCCCGCCCTGCTCAACGAGCTGCTGGGCCGTGCCGAGCTACGCGAGCTGCTGGACCCCGAGGTCATCGAGACCACCGTCCTGCAGCTGCAGCGCCTGGCCCCGGACCGCCGCCTGCGCGGGGTAGAGGGCGCGGCGGACCTGCTGCGCCTGCTCGGACCCATGACCGCCGACGACGCCGCCCTGCGCCTTCGCGGGGACGGTTCCGTTCCGGCGGGGTCGCCGGCTGTGGGGTCCGCTTCCGCTGGGAGCAACGGCCCCGGGGCGGGGGCCGCGGAGCCAGACGCCCCGGCCGCCGACGCTGAGGCTTCGGGCGCCGCGTCGTCCGCGGTACCGGAGGCCGCGAGCACCGCCGTGTCCGCCCTGATCGGGGACGAGGGCGGCCCGGGTGACGCGGCGGCGTCGGGCGGTCCTGACGACGAGGAGACGGAGCGGGCCGAGGACCCCGCGTACCGGGCGATCTCCCCCGATGCCGCGCGCGAGCTGCTGGACACCCTCGTGGACACCAACCGCGCGATCGTGCTGCGCGTGGGTGGGCGCGAGGTGTACTGCGCGGTGGAGGACGCAGCCCGGATGCGGGACGCCCTCGGTCAGCCCCTGCCCATGGGGGTGCCGCTCGCGTTCCTGGAACCGGTGGCGGATCCCGTGGGGGACCTCGTTTCCCGGTACGCCCGAACGCACGGGCCGTTCAGCGTGGCCGAGGCCGCACAGGCCCTGAGCCTGGGCCCCGCCGTGGTGGAGTCCGCGCTGCGGTCCCTGGGCAAGCAGCGGCGCGTGAGCGAGGGGGCGTTCCGGCCGAGCGGTGACCCGGCGGCGTCGGACTCGGAGTGGTGCGACATCGAGGTGCTGCGGACCCTGCGGCGTCGTTCGCTGGCGGCACTGCGCGCGGACGTGGAGCCGGTGGACCCGCAGGCGTACGCCACGTTCCTGCCCGCGTGGCAGCACGCGGTGAAGGGGCACCAGCTGCGGGGGCTGGACGGGGTGCTGACCGTGATCGACCAGCTCGCCGGGGTGCCGATCCCGGCGTCCGCGTGGGAGCCGCTCGTGCTGGCGCAGCGCGTGGTGGACTACCGGCCCGCCATGCTGGACGAGCTCATGGCCACGGGTGAAGTCGTCTTCTCCGGCGCCGGGTCCCTGGGTGGTGAGGACGGCTGGGTGGCGTTCCACCTGGCCGAGTCCGCGGAACTCTCCCTGCCGCCCGTCGCCCAGCTGGACGCCACAGCGGATGCCCTGGACTCCACGCTCGAACGGGAGCTGCTCACGGTCCTGCAGGGCGGTGGCGCGTACTTCGCGTGGCAGCTGATCCAGCCCCTCGCGGCCGCGGGCGTGAGCGTGGACATGGCCCAGCTGCGCACCGCCCTGTGGAACCTGCTGTGGGCGGGGCTGATCACCAACGACACGTACGCCCCGGTTCGCGCGCTGATCTCCGGCGGGCACTCCGCGCACAAGACGCCCAAGCGGCCGGGGCGTTCCCGCTCCGCGGGGCGCCGGGGTGCGGCGCGGCTGCGCGCCGTGGGGCGCGGTCCGGCTGGCTTCGACCCCGCGGGTTCCTCCGACGACGCCGCTCCGTCCGGCACGCGCGTGGTGCGCGCCTCCGGGGGTGGCGAGGAGCGCACGACGGCGGGCCGGTGGTCCGTGCTGCGCCCCGAGCCTCTGAACCCCACCGTGCGCGCGCAGGCCCAGGCGGAGCTGCTGCTGGACCGCTACGGGATCCTCACGCGCGGGCCCGTGGCGGTGGAGGACGTGCCGGGCGGTTTCTCAACCGTCTACAAGGTGCTGCGCGCTCTGGAGGACGCGGGGCGGGCGCGGCGCGGCTACTTCATCGAGGGCCTCGGGGCCGCCCAGTTCACGCAACCGGCAACGGTTGACGTGCTGCGCAGCTTCACGGACGACGACGCCGCCCGCAAGGCCGAGCCCCAGGTCCTCGCCCTTGCGGCCACGGACCCCGCGAACCCGTACGGCGCGGCGCTGGACTGGCCGGAGGCGGTAGTGCTGGAGTCCAGCACGAAGCACCGGCCGGGGCGCAAGGCCGGTGCCGTGGTGGTACTCGTGGACGGCGCGCTGACCCTGTACCTGGAGCGCGGTGGGAAGACGGCGCTGGCGTTCGTCTCGGACCCCGCGCTGCTGCACCTCGCGGCGGAGGCGGTGGCCGGCCTGGTGCAGCGCAAAGCCGTGGACTCGCTCGTGGTGGAGAAGGTCAACGGGGACTCGGTGCTCTCCTCGGAGGAGCTGGTCACCGCGGTCCGGGACGGGCTGCTCGCGGGCGGTTTCTACCAGACCCCGAAGGGTGTGCGGATGCGGGCGCCGGTGGGTGGGGGCAGAGGGTGACGGCCCGGGGCTGTTTCCACGGGGCACCTTGCGGAGGCGCGGCAACCTCGGTGGAGGTTCGCCCTGTTCTGTGCGGGAGTGCGTGATCAGGACACGGCAAGATGCCTGCGGATGAAAGCGTCAGCCCGCCTGATCACGAGGTCCGCGCTGTCAGGGTCACTCATGAAACCGTGACCGCGCCCGTTCACGATATTCAGTTCGCAGTCCCATCCGCGGCTCGCGCAGATAGTTGCCAGTAGACGCGCCTCTGGAACCAGAGAGTCCTCGCTTCCGACAGCAAGAAAAATGGGTGGCGGCGATTTCTCCGGTCGGTGGAACTCCGGGGCTTCCTGCAGCGGCAGCGGCCGTGACCAGAGGGTGAAAGCCCGGTGCAACAGTTCCCAGTCCGGGCCCTGGGGAGCCTGACGGTCGAAGGACTGCAGAGTGAGGTCAAGATTCGGGTTGGTGAGTATCAAAGCCCGAACCGTGGCTCCGATCCGATCCCCTGCAGCGACGCTCACGGCACCCCCGGCCGAATCTCCACAGAGAATGACGCCCGTGGTCCCTGCCTGGCCCCGAATGCAGCTCTCGAGATCGTCGACTGCATCGAAGAACGAGTTCTCGGGCGCGAGGCGGTAGTCCACGGCAACGACTCGGCGGCGCAAGACTGTTGCGAGACGACGACAGTAGGCGTCCTGGAGGTCGAGATCACCGAACACCCCGTATCCACCGTGTGAGAAGTAGACGATGGCATCGGTCATCTTCTCGTGCGGGGTGTAGGACCGCGTCGCGATGCCGCCCACGTGCTCATCGCGGATCATGCCGTCAAATAGTGACCGTGGCCGCGCGGCTGCTCGCCGCCGGGCTGACTGCCTCAGCGCTTCAATATCGATCATCTCGTCACCATAGGCGGGACCGTACATGCACAGGCGGAGGTAGGCCTACGTGTGGACCATGGACCCCGCTTGCTCCTGCGTCACTCGTTTCCCTTGCGCTTGTAGTAGCTGTCCCGGGCCTTCTGACCGGCCTGCCGTTTGAGGTCTTGCACGTCGTCGTCGAACGTCTCGTGCGTCATTTGCTTGGTCCGACGCCATTTCTCATCGAACTCGGCCTGGGTGTCACCGGGCAGCCAGGACTTCGACAGGATCACCTCGCCCGCCGTGGCCACGGCGTACGCGGCGCCCAGCGCCACACCGCCCCGCAGACCACCCAGGAGGAGGATCACCGGAACCTTGAGGGCACCCATCATCAGGTGCCCGGACACCGGCCGCCCACAGGGGAGGCGGGGACCAGCTCTCGGGATTTCGCGCGGTCTCAGCAGTCCTCATGCGCCGTTATCGTGGCCGACGGCGGGTGCTTTGCGACTGCGGATGAAGGTCACGCTTGAGCCAAGACCCGCCACTGCGAAGACCAGGAAACCGATCACCCGCAGGTAGAACGTGCTGTCCGTGGCCGCGAAGTATGCGACCACGAGACCGGCGAGCGCCACGAGCCCCAGGCCCACGGCCAGCGCGCGGGTCTTCTCCCGCCCCAGTGCAGTGCTCTTCCGAGTAGACATTCGACTCTCCTCACGTGGGGGTGAACCATCCACGACACCACGGTTCGCCACCGTCCACAATGGCCATTCGGCCACTCGCGAGCAGTCACGGCATACGCTGAACACCCCACCGCGAACCGAGGAGGCCCCGTGCCCGAAGGTGATTCCGTCTACCGCCAGTGCAAGATGCTGCGCGAGGCACTGGAGGGTGCCGTGATCGAGAGCTCGGACTTCCGTGTGCCCGCCCTCGCCACCTCGGACGTCGCCGGGCGCACCGTGGTGGCGGTGGTGCCGCGCGGAAAGCACATCCTCATCCGGCTCTCGGCCGCCCCGGACGCGGCGGATCTGAAGTCCGGCGCCGAGCCCCTCACCCTGCACTCGCACCTCATGATGGACGGCACCTGGCGGGTCTTCGACCGGCAGCAGGACGACGCCGCCGCGCGCCCCGGCCGGCGACGGAGCCGACCCGGGGCGAGCCCCTACCGCCCGCGCGGACAGGCCCGCCGAGGCGGCAGCGTACGTTCCGCCGCCGAGGCGCGCACCCGCATCAGCGCGGACGTGGCCATCGGGCAGGGCTCGCACACCATCCGCGCGATCCTGCGCACCAAGGACGTGGAGGCCGTGGGCTTCGACGTCAAGGACGTGCGCCTGGTGCCCACCCGGCTGGAGGAGCCGGAGCTCGTGGGCTACCTGGGCCCGGACATCCTCGGCCCGGACTGGGATCTGGAGAAGGCGCTGGAACGGTTGAGCGCCCAGCCGGACCGCGCGATCGGCACCGCCCTGATGGACCAGCGCAACCTCGCGGGGATCGGCAACGTGTACCGCGTGGAGACCCTGTTCATGACGCGCACCAACCCGTGGGCCCGCGTGGACTCCCTGCCGGAGGGCAAGCTGCGCGAGATCGTCACGCTCGCCCACAAGCTGCTGCACCTGAACAAGGACCGCTCCATGCGCTCCACCGTGGGCCAGGCGCCGCAGGGCCGCCCCCTGTTCTGGGCGTACGGCAAGGACGGTCAGCCGTGCCGCCGCTGCGGGACGCAGCTCAAGCGCGGGGAGATCGACGACGCCCTGCTCACCGTGGACCCCACCCCCTCACGCACCGCGGTGCAGCACCTGCGCACCATCGCGTGGTGCCCCCGCTGCCAGGCCGCGACCTGACACACCGCCGCCCCGCGGACCCGTGCCGAGGCAGGGAGTCCGCGGGGCGGCGTCGTCGTGGAGAGACGGGTCAGCGCGCGATCCAGGTGCGGCCGGTGGTGCGGGACCAGTGCACGGTGTAGCCGTTGGAGAAGCGCTGGCGCACCTCGGAGCCGGAGCGGTACTCGTCCGTGACGGGATAGCCCAGGCCGCGCTCGTAGCCGCGGGCCTTCCAGGTCTTGCCGATCGCGCCCGTCTCCTTCACGGCGTGCGCGCCGCTGCGGGGGGACCACAGGATCTTCCACTGTGCGCCGTTGGGGGCGCGGAAGCTCTGGTACACGCCCCCGCCGGGAAGTCCGCCGCGCTCGGGCGTCACCGGGGTGCCGATCACAGCCGCACCGCCCAGGGCGTTGTACCGGGCGCGGATGCCGCCCGTGACGGGGTAGTTGGCGGCGGCCGCGCCCGTGGACGGCTTGGACTGCGGCGCCACCGGGCCACCCGTCACGCTGGTGCGGGTGTCGGCGGGTGCCCGGCCGGCGGGGTAGCCGTACGAGGCCACGGTGCCGACCAGCCGCCAGCCCTGCCCCGTCCGACCCAGGCTGCCGTCCACGTAGGTGAGCCCGATGCCCACCACCTCCATGCGAGGATCCGTGAGCACCTTGTTGTGCGCGGGCGAGCCCTTCCACCAGGTGGTGAGCTCCGTGACGTTGTTCTGCCAGGACAGCGCGTGGATCTCCCCCGCGGCGTCGTAGCCGGCGGCCCGGGAGTCGGTGAGGAACGTGTTGGTGTGGCTGATGACTTCCTGGTTCACCAGCCGGTTGGACTGGCCCTGGGCGATCCCGGACAGGGACGGCGAGTACTTCACGGGCTTGAGACCGCGGGCGGCCCGGTGGCTGTTGATCTGCCCGAGCATCTTCTGGGCGTCCGCGTTCCGGGTGTCGGAGGACACGGAGACGATGTCCGAGGAGGAGGCGTTGGCCGCGGGTGCGGTGAATAGGCCGCCGGCGAGGACCACGGCGGTCGCCGCGGTGGATGCCGTGAGCGCCGTGACGGCACGCTGGAAGGAGCTCTGCCCGGTGCGGACAGCGAGGTGGCGAGGAGGCATGTGGCGTCGTTTCGTCTTCGGGCGCGCAGGGATCCCGCCGCGGGGTGCGGCGGGGCGGTGCACGCTGCGGGGACAGCTCGCGTCGGCAGGCGCCGACTGGTGCCGCTCATGCCCCGTGAGTGGCATGTCCGGCGTGGGCCCGGAAACGGAGGGAAGACCCGCGGGCCACGGTACCCCGGCGGGGCATGCTCGGGTGCGACCCGTCACATGTTACGCAATCGTTACGTGACGGCCCCGGCCGAGGCTCCGGTCGCGGCCGCGTGGCTGCTCGGTGTCAGACGCGAGTCGATCCGCACGTCACGTCCAGTGCGGGGATGGGCGAACTCGACGGAGCGGGCGATCAGCTGCAGCGGGTTCTCCGGATCCTCCACGTCGAAGTCCTCGCGCGGCTCGGGGTAGAGCCTGTCCCCGCGCAGCGGCAGCCCGAGCGACGTCATGTGCACGCGGATCTGGTGGGTGCGCCCGGTCAGCGGGGCGATCTCGTACAGCCCCCACGTGCCATTCGCGTCCGTGAACGTCTCCACGCGCCGCACGTCCGTGACGGCATTGACCTCCCCGGGTTCCTCAAACGCCTGCACCACGCCTTGGATCTTGCGGATCCGGGACTCCACGCGCACGGGCTCTTCCCCCACACGGTCGTTCACCCCCGCCACGGCCCAGTACGTCTTGCGCACCGTGCGCTCCTGGAAAAGCCTGTGGAACGCACCGCGGTCCTCGGCGTGCCTGCACAGCAGCAGCCCCCCGCCGGTGAAGCGGTCCAGGCGGTGCAGCGCGGAGATCTCGTCGTTGCCGAACTGGCACCGCGCGGCCACCACCACCGAGCGCCGTACGTTCTCCCCCTTGGGTGTGCTGCACAGCCCGTGGGGCTTGTCCACGGCCACGATCCACTCGTCCTCGTGGAGCACGTCCAGCATCACGGGCGGGGCGTCCTCGTCCGGCACCGGGCGGTGGAACCACACGGACACCCCGGGTTCGTAGGGCGTTTCCGGGGTCACGACGACGCCGCCGTCCCCGAGCACGCGACCGGCGGCCACCTGCTCGGCGAACCAGGCGGCGTCGTCGGGAAAACGGTCCCGGACGTAGGCCACCGCGGTGGCGGGCAGACCGGGGAGAGAGTCGAGAACGGGGTCCGGGGCGCCCGGGCCGGGCATCCGCACCCGGGTGGGGCCCACCCCGCGAACGGTGGGCAGCGGAGGGGTCACGCGGCGCCTCACTGCGTGTCCGACCCGGCCGATACCATGGCGAGGAACCTAACACACCACCGTGAGGCGGGACCGTGAGCGAGAACAGCACCCCGGAGCGCGTCGTGCTCCTGGACGAGCAGCACCAGCCGGCCGGGACCGCCCTGAAGTCCGAGGTCCACACCGAGGCCACCCCCTTGCACCTGGCGTTCTCGTGCCACGTGCTCAACCCGGACGGTCAGGTGCTCGTGACCCGCCGCGCGCTGAGCAAGCGCACGTGGCCCGGCGTGTGGTCCAACAGCTTCTGCGGGCACCCGGGACCGGACGAGTCCTTCGAGGACGCGATCGCCCGCCGCGCCCGCCAGGAGCTGGGGCTGGAGATCCGCAACCTCACCGTGGTGGTCCCCGAGTTCCAGTACCGCGCCACGGACGCCACCGGCGTGGTGGAGAACGAGTTCTGCCCCGTGTTCGTGGCCGTCACGGACACCGACCCGCGGCCCGCGGAGTCGGAGGTGGCCGAGTACGCCTGGACCGCGCCGCAGGACCTGATCGCGGCGGTGGAGTCCGCGCCGTACGCGTTCAGCCCGTGGCTCGGGAACCAGGTGCGGGAACCGGCGCTGCGGGAGGCGCTGGGCTGATAAGGGCGCGCCTCTCCTCTACACGCCCCCGCGAAGGGAGACGAGAAAGCGCCGTCATTGCCTTGCCTTATCTATGCTTCGCCTATGACAGCTCGCGATGCTCCTGATCTGCTTTTCTCGTTCGGCACGCTCTTGGATGACCCCGTACAACAGGCCGTATTCGGCGCATCCGTCCCCTCCCGCCGGGCCACGCTTGCCGGGCACGACGTCGTCGACGTGGTGATCACCGACCCGCATGTGATCGAGGTGAGCGGGTCCGCCGTTCACAAGGGATTGCGGCGCCGCGCGGACGCGGCAGTGGGCGGTGGCGTCCTTAAACTGTCTGCCGAGCAGCTCGCCCAAGCAGATGCCTACGAGGTGGATGCCTATGTAAGAAGACGGGTGCGCTTGCGGGATGGAGACGCCGCCTGGGCGTACGTCGCCGCAAACCCGCTCAAAGCAGCTGAGCGGATCGCCGTGATCGGGGACAGTATCGCCTATGGACGGACCGACCTGGCCGGAGGCTGGGCGGCGCTATTGGCTCAAAGTCACATTGGCGCGGACGAGGCAAACCATCGGGTGTTCCAGCTCGCCATCCCCGGTGCCACTTTGGCGGATACGTTTCGCCGGGCACTTGACGAAGTCGACCGACGGCACGCCGACACTGTCTTGGTGCATGCAGGCATCAATGACCTCGCGGATGCCAATGTCGGTCGGCGTTCCCCTGATGACCTGGTGGAAATCATGGGCGTCTTGTGCACCCACATCGAGGATCGAGGCGCGCGGCCTGTGGTCCTTGGGCCCATCTGGACGGACGAGCAACGGGCGGCGCGTGAATTCGGACTTCATCTCGAACCTGGCGCTCTGCGAAATTACCGGGACGAGCTTATGAAGTTCGGCGAGACCACCAATCGTGATGTCCTAGATCTATGGCCCGCCCTGGAAAACCGGCCGGATCTGATCTCAGACGGGGTGCATCCCACTCCGGAAGGGCACGCAGCCCTGTTCGTAGCGCTCTGTAAAAAATAAACCGCCTAAAGCCTAACCCCCGCCATGCGCGAGACCAATCAACTGCTGCCGCGCCAACGTAGGGATAATGTCTCTGACACATCCCGCTATGCGAAACACTTTCCCAATTTCCAGGCCAGCATGAAGCGTCAGGCCATCGAGAAGATCCACACGTGGGGCTCAGCCGCGCTCAAGCGGGTTCTGGGGCCCCACCGCACCCCGGCCCCGTTAGGCTTCTGCCACACCCCGCCACGTCCCGCAGG
>NZ_RCOM01000058.1 GCF_003667225.1 Kocuria rhizophila | reverse complement strand
CACGGGGGCTCCGGGACGACGGCGAGCGGCGCTCTCAGCGACGCGAGCGGCGTCGTGCACCGCCCCTCACGAGCTCCACGCACAGCAGCAGGAACGCCAGGGGGAACAGGATCGACGGGATGAAGGTGACCCCGGGCCACAGCACCGTGCCCGCGGCAGAGGCCACGAGCACCGCGACCAGGCAGAGGGCACTCACGCCGGCCAGCACGAGGGCCACCACGAGCAGCACCGGCAGACCTCCCCCGGTGCGGTGGTCGGCGGCGGCGGAGGTGGTGGGTGCGGTGGATTCAGGCATGCCCACAAGGTAGCAAGCCGGGGTTACGCGCTGGGTTGAACGGGGCCGCGGTCGAGCGCGCGGGGGATAAACTGTGGTGTTCGCAAGGCGCCGCGCAGCGGTGGCCGCAACGAGAAGAAGACGAGAGACTGAGGTGATCCGCGTGCCCACGGGCAAGGTCAAGTGGTTCGACGCAGACAAGGGTTTCGGTTTCCTGGCCACCGACGACGGCCAGGAGGTGTTCCTCCACGCGTCGGCACTGCCCCAGGGGGTGACCACGGTGAAGCCCGGCACCCGCATGGACTTCGGGATCGCGGACGGCAAGCGGGGGGCGCAGGCGCTGTCCGCCACTGTGCTCAGCGCACCGCCGTCGGTCACCCGCAACACCCGCAAGCCGCCGGAGGAGATGGCGGTGCTCACCGAGGACCTGATCCGCCTCCTGGACGGGATGTCCAACGGGCTGCGCCGCGGGCGCTACCCGGACCGCTCCCACGGGCACAAGATCGCGGCCATCCTGCGCACCGTGGCGGATGAGCTCGATGTCTGAGCGCACAGCACGGACCACGGACACCGCCCGCGCGGATGCTGCCAGCCCCCCGGCTCCGGCCGGGCAGATCCCGGACACGCAGTCCCCGGACGAGCAGACGGCCACCGGGCAGTCCCCGGACGAGCAGGCCCAGCAGGAGCAGTCCACCGCGGCCCAGAACCCCACCGAGCAGGGCTCCGCCGACCAGACCCCGGGTGGACGGAGTCCCGCCGGGCAGATCTCGGTGGGTGAGGCCCCGACGGAGCAGGAACCGCCGCAGCAGGACCGTGGGGAGGCCCCCGCGGCATCCCGGTCCGCAGCAGCGGTGACCGCCGCCGAGAGCGGCGCGGAACCGTCGTCGGCTCCGTCCCGTGGCGCGGCGAAGCGGCGCTCGGGACCGCGCACCCGCACGCCCAAGCAGGATCCCGTCCTCACGGAGGCCGTGGACCTGGCCCGGGAAGCGGTCGTGGCGGGCGCCCACGAGGACGGCGGCATCGGCGAGCACGTGGGTGTCACCGTCCACGAGGACCGTCTGCTCACGCACCTCTTCGACTGCACGCTCCCGGGGTACCCGGGGTGGACCTGGTACGCCACCGTGTCCCGCGCTCCCCGTTCCAAGCACGTGAGCGTGTGCGAGTCCGGTCTGCTGGCCGGCCCCCGCTCGCTCCTGGCGCCGGCCTGGATCCCGTGGGAGGAGCGCATGAACTCCCTGCACGCGGAGCAGGAGGGCGCAGAGCACGAGGGCACGGAGCAGCCGAGCCCCGAGCAGGCGGAGACCGACCGTCCCGACGACGCCGCGCGCGAGCCCCACGAGGGGTCCGCGGCCGGTGATCCCCCGGCCGGGCAGGACACGGTGTCCGCCGAGGGCGGCACGTCATCCTAGGCCGCGGGTCCGGCGCGGGGGAGCGGGGACCGGCGGCACCGGGTGCCACCGGGATGTTCCGATCGCTGCGGATCCGCAACTACCGGCTGTGGTTCACGGGGGCTCTGGTCTCCAACATCGGCACGTGGATGCAGCGCACGGCGCAGTCCTGGCTGGTGTTCGACGAGCTGACGGATCACGACTCCACCGCCATGGGCGTGGTCATGGCGCTGCAGTTCGTCCCGCAGCTGCTCCTGGCGCCGTACGCCGGGGTGCTCGCGGACCGCTACGACCGGCGCCGCATCCTGGTGCTCACCCAGGGGATCATGGCGCTGCTCGCCGCGGCGCTGGGAACGCTGCTGCTGCTCGACCTCGCGGGGCTGTCCACCGTGTACGTCTTCGCCCTGGCGCTGGGGGTCGTGGCCACGTTCGACGCTCCCGTGCGGCAGACGTTCGTCTCCGAGATGGTCCCGGACACCCACCTGTCCAATGCGGTGGCCCTGAACTCCACCTCGTTCAACTCCGCGCGGTTGATCGGCCCCGCGGTGGCCGGAGTGCTGGTGGCGGCCGTGGGCACCGGGTGGGTGTTCGTGCTCAACACCCTCACGTTCGCCGCCATGATCTGGGCAATCGTGCTGATCGACGCCGGGCGGCTGCGGCCCGCCCCGCGCGCCCGCCGGGGGCGCGGCCAGATCCGGGAGGGCATCGGCTACGTGGCGCACCGCCCGGACATCGTGGCGGTCATGGCCACGATCTTCATGATCGGCACCTTCGGCATGAACTTCGCGGTGTACCTCGCGGCCATGGCGGGTTCGGAGTTCGGGCGCGGCTCGGAGGAATTCGGGCTCCTGAACTCGATGCTGGCCCTGGGCACCGTGACCGGTGCCCTGCTCTCCGCCCGCCGCGAGCGGGCGCGGCTGCGCTACATCTTCATCGGCTGCGCGGCGTTCGCGGTCTCCTGCCTGGGGGCGGCCACGGCGCCCTCGCTGTGGCTGTTCGCCGTGTGGCTGATCCCGTGCGGCGTGTCCTCGCTGACCATCATGACCACGGCCAACGCCTACGTGCAGAGCACCACGGCGCCCGCCATGCGGGGACGCGTGATGAGCCTCTACATGGCGATCTTCATGGGCGGCACCCCGATCGGCGCCCCCGTGGTGGGGTGGCTCACGGACACGTTCGGAGCACGCTGGGGCATGGGCTCCGCGGTCCTCGCGGGTCTCGTGGGCGCGCTCATCGGGGCGTGGTTCGCGTGGCGCCACGTCCCCGCCCGCTCCGGGGCGCCCACGGCGGGCTGAACGCGGCAGGACGACGACGCCGCGGCGCCCGCCGCGCGCTCAGGCCAGTTCGCCCACGGCCCAGTCGATGCACCGCAGCAGCGCGCGCACGTCCTCGGGGGGAACGGACGCGAAGGTGGCGATGCGCAGCTGGTTGCGTCCGAGCTTGCGGTAGGGCTCCACGTCCAGCACACCGTTGGCCCGCAGGACGGAGGCCACCCGGGCCGCGTCCACGGCGGCGTCGAAGTCCACCGTGCACACCACGGGGGAGCGGTGCGCGGGATCGGCGACAAAAGGTTGCGCGTGCTCGCTGGCCTCGGCCCAGTCGTAGACCAGCCCGGAGGTCTCGGCGGTCCGCGCGGCGGCCCACGGCATGCCGCCCTGCTCGAGCAGCCAGCCGAGCTGCTCGTCCAGCATCACGAGCCCGGCGAGGGCCGGGGTGTTGTAGGTCTGGTGCTTGCGGGAGTTCTCCACGGCGGCGGCCAGCGAGAGCACGTCCGGGACCCAGCGCCCGGAGGCCGAGAGGCGCTCCACGCGCTCGAGGGCTGCGGGGGAGAACGCGGCGAACCAGATTCCGCCGTCGCTGCCGAAGTTCTTCTGCGGGGAGAAGTAGTAGACGTCCGTCTCGGCGATCTCCACGGCCATGCCGCCGGCGGCGGAGGTCGCGTCGACGACCGTGAGGGCGTCGTCGGCCACCACACGGCGCACCGGCATGGCCACCCCCGTGGAGGTCTCGTTCTGCGGCCATGCGTAGACGTCCACGTCCGGCAGGATGCGCGGTTCCTCGGGACGGGAGCCCGCGGGAGCCTCGAGCACCACGGAGCGTTCCAGGAACGGTGCCCGGTCGGTGACGCTCGCGAACTTGGCGCCGAACTCGCCGAAGGCCAGGTGCTCGGCGCGGGAGCGCACCAGGCCGAAAGCGGCGCTGTCCCAGAACACGCTGGCACCGCCCGTCCCCAGCACGATCTCGTAGCCCGCGGGCAGCCCCAGGAACTCGGCCAGCCGCTCCTGGATCCGGGCCACGAGGTCCTTGACGGGGGCCTGCCGGTGGGAGGTTCCCAGCAGCGTCGTTCCGGCCCGGGCGAGGGCACCCAGCTGCTCCGGGCGCACGCGGGACGGGCCAGCCCCGAACCGGCCGTCCTCGGGAAGCAGGTGCGGGGGGATCACGGGCAGATCGGTCACGGTGGGTCCTCCTGGAGGGCGGGACGGTGGTGTGCTCCATTGTGCTCGCCCCGGCCGGTGCTGCGGCGCACGACGACGGCGGGGACGAGACCCGCCTCGTTACAATTATCCTGAATCATTCACACCACGCTGGAGTGCACCCCCCACCGGGGGCCGTTGACCCGCGCGCCGCGGTGCGCAGAAATTCGAGGACGGACCATGAGCGGCGACCTGATCGACACCACCGAGATGTATCTGCGCACGGTGCTGGAGCTCGAGGAGGAGGGCATCACGCCCATGCGGGCCCGCATCGTGGAGCGGCTGCACCACTCCGGACCCACGGTGTCCCAGACGGTCTCCCGCATGGAGCGCGACGGTCTGCTGTCCGTGGCGCCGGACCGTTCCCTGCAGCTCACGCCCGCGGGCCGTGACACGGCCGTGTCCGTGATGCGCAAGCACCGCCTGGCCGAGCGGCTGCTCGCGGACGTGGTGGGACTGGACCTCGCGCACGTGCACGAGGAGGCCTGCCGCTGGGAGCACGTGATGAGCGAGCGCGTGGAGAGCCGGCTCGTGGACCTGCTCGGTGACCCCAAGGTCTCCCCGTACGGGACGCCCATTCCCTGTCGGGGCGGGGACGCCCCCGAGGTCTTCGGCGGCCTCACCCTCCTCGATGCCGCAGCGGCGGCCGACGGGGCGCAGTACGGGGTGCGACTGCTGCCCGAGGTGGTGCAGGCAGACCCCGAGCTGATCGAGACGCTCAGCTCCGCCGGCATCCTCACTGGGTCACGTGTCACCGCCGAGATCAACCCTGGTGACGAGCAGCGAGTCGTGGTCACCCATGTGGCATCGGGGGTCTCCCTGGACCTCGACGGAGCCACGGCACGGGCGATCCGGGTGAGCGCGACCGCCTCCTGAGCCCGGCCCGCGGGTGGGACCGTGATCTTTCCGATGTGTGGACAACCACACGGCCACCGGTGTGCCATGCCGCGCCGCACGGTGGTCCCCGGGACTGTCTCTGCAGGTCAAGGCTGTGTTCCCGACGGTGACGGGCCCCTGAGGCCTCCTCCTGGTTGATTCACTTTTCATGAACAAAAGGCCCGACTGATAGCCGTGACTGCCCGATCTGTGACCGGTTGTAATCAAAACGTGACATTCCCGTGATCTCTCCTGTACAGTCGTTACCGTGCCGATCACTGGTCGGATCCGGCACTCCCGAGCGCTCGCCGAGTTCTGCCATGCGCCTTGGGATCCCGTACACAGAACATCCGCATGGCAGAAGCGGGGGAACCACTTCCCGGATTCGTCACAGCCCGTCGAATCCTTGGGGTCAAGCCAGCACGGCCCATCGGCTCGTGCGGCCGGATGTCTCCCATCCGAACCCGACAGCTCACCCCGCAGGCGTAGGGAGGAACACACACATGTCTTTCATGAAGCAGAGCTCCGCCCGCCACCGCGCTGAGACCCAGTCTCACGTGGTGCGCAACACCACCGTTGCCACCATTGCGGCCGGCGCGGCCGTGGCCGGCATGACGATGCCCGCTCAGGCATCCAGTGACATCGTGGAGCTGGGCTCCACCTCGTCCTACAGCGCCGACACCTCGCTGGGCGCCTACAACGCTTCCTACACCACCCCGGCCCCGGATGCCATGGCGTCCGGCTCCGGTGTGAGCACGCAGTCGAACCACGCCGCAGGCGGCATCGTGGGCGATGCCTACGCCGGCATCGGTGGCGCGTACGTGTGGGGCGGCACGGGCTTCAAGGCCTGGGACTGCTCTGGCTTCACCCAGTCGGTCTACGCCCAGAACGGGATCAGCATTCCCCGCACCACCTGGGCCCAGTTCGCGGCCGGCACCCCCACCTCCACCCCGCAGCCCGGTGACCTGGTCTCCCAGAACGGCGGCTCGCACGTGGGCATCTACATCGGCAACGGTCAGATGATCTCCGCCCTCAACCCCGCGCAGGGCACGCAGATCCACTCTGTGAACGCCATGCAGCTGGACGGCTACTACACCTTCCGCTGATCGGGTGTGCCTGCGGCGCCCTCGGGCGCCGCAGGCATCGATCCAGTGATGAACACGGCACGGCGCATCGGCCCGCACCCGGGCGGTGCGCACGTGCTCGCACGAACTGACATCAGAAGACATCGCCAACCCGCCCTCCCTCGGTGAGTTGCGGCAGCACTGCGCTGCCCGACGACCACCGCACATCTCCGTGCCCTGGGCGGACACGAACGTGTTAGGAAACCACACGCATGACGAACGAAACCACCACTCAGTCGGCCAAGGGTCTGTTCGCGGGCAAGGCTCGCACTGTGGCAGCCGTTGCCGCCTTCTCCGGTCTGGCTCTCGCCACCACCGTGTCGGTGCAGGCCACGCAGAACGCGTCCGACGAGCAGGCTCCCGCCGCCGCCGTGTCCGAAGCTCCCGCCTCCGAGAAGACCGTCTCCGCCGAGCCGGCCGCCAAGGCTGACAAGGCCGAGAAGGCTGAGAAGGCTCCTGCCAAGAAGGCCGAGCCCGCCAAGGCTCCGGTCCAGCCCGCCGTGGTGCAGGCCGCCCCCGTGGCCGAGGTGACCCCGGTCGAGGCGCCCGCCGTGGTGCAGGCCGCCCCCGTGGCCGAGGTGACCCCGGTCGAGGCGCCCGCCGCTCCCCAGGTGGCTCCCGCCGCCCAGACCGTGACCCCGGTCGCGGAGCAGGCTCCGGCTCCGGCCCAGGGCCGCCACGCCGCGCAGCCCACCCAGCAGACGCTGCAGGCCGAGGCCGCCGCTGAGCAGGGCAACGCCATCTACAACTACGGTGCCCCCCAGGGCGGGTACACCGCTCAGACCGGCTACACCGCTCAGGCCGGCTACACCGCTCAGACCGGGTACGACACCACCGCCAATACCGGCAAGGTGACCACTCAGTCCAGCACCGCCCCCAAGCAGGCCAAGGCCGCGTCCAGCACCCCGGCTTCCGGCCAGGGCCAGGCCATCCTGAGCGCCGCTGAGGGCCAGATCGGCGTCAACCAGGACTGCACCGCCCTGGTGAGCAACGCACTGGCAGCGGTGGGCATCAACCACCACGGCTGGCCCGCCAGCTACAAGTCCCTCGGCACCCCGGTCTCCGCCGCTGAGGCCCAGGCCGGCGACATCGCCTACTACGCCGACGGCGGCGCCGGCGTGGCCCACGTGGCCATCTACGCCGGCAACGGCCAGGCCATCCACGGCGGCTGGAACGGCAACCAGACCGTGAAGACCACCGCGAACGTTGGCTCCGGCCCGGAGTACATCCGCGTCGGCTGAGCTCTCCCGAGTTCGGCACCGCGCTGATCGGCGCGGTGCCACACCTCGCATCGAGTCGGGACCGGTTGTGTACCCGCTCCCGACGAGGACGAGATGAATGCGTACGGACCCTGATGACCACAGGGTCCGTACGTTTTCTCGTCTCTGCATCCCTCTGCATCCCTCCACGTCACTGCCGGGCAGTGCGCGCCCGCCACGGGACCAATCATCCCGTTCGTCCACCGCGGGCTGCCGGGGCCAGCGTGCGGGTGACGTCCAGGGGACGGGATCTAGAATGGACGCCATGTCCACCGATTTCTCGAGCGCAGCCAGAACCCCCCAGGACCAGGAATTCACCTACTACGCCGTGGGGATGGTGGCCGGCGCGATTCCCGGCATCGTCGTGGGATTCATCGTGGCGGCCTTCGCCGGCCACGCGGCCATGTGGCTGTCCGTGTTCGGCGGTCTCGGGATCATCGTGGGTCTCGTGCTGGCGGCGCTCATCTTCCGCCGCCGCCGTGCCGCCGCCCGCGGGCGCGAGGAATCAGGGGCCCTCGTCCCGGACGCCTCTCAGCAGCCCGGGGCGGACTCCACCGCCACGCCGCCGACCCACCGCTCCTGACGTCGACCACGCGGAGCCGTAACCAGCCGCGTACCCTCACTTCGGCGCAACGGCGCGACCCGCGTGCCCTCACCTCGTAGGAATGATGCGACCCGGGTGCACTCACCTCGGCAGAGTGGTGCCAGCCTGGTGAACAGTGGGTCGGCCACGAATCCCCTCGGCGCGCCGCCCCTCCCCGTTGCTCACTGCCCGGTGAGCAACTGAATCTCACGTGCCACATTGCGCCGAGCCTGCGTCTCCCACAGTGCCACCGCAGTGCCGTGGTGGAACAGACGGGGACTGGACAGCAGGTTCTGCAGCACCTCGGCGCGGGCGGCCCGGAACTGGCTCTCGGGGACGTCTGCGTACTCCCGGCGCACATCCGCGCGGTAGCGCTCGTACTCCTCCACGGTGCCCCCGAGCACGGCAAGATCCGCGTCCACGAGCACACAGGCGTCCCGGTCCGTGGGATCCGGCCGGTGCGCCACGGTGACCATGACGAGCTCTGCGACCCTGTCGGCAAGGCCGACCGGCCACGACTCCGCAGCTCCTGGACCCCGTCCTTCGCGCGGGGCCGCCCGAACCCCGGACCCGGGGGCGGCGTCGCCCTCCCCGCTGCCCCCCAGGGCGGGGGACCGCCCCGCCCTGCCGCGGCCGGCCGTCGGGGGTGAATCCGGCGCCCACCCGTCGGGGCCCAGCAGCTGCCGGGCGAGGGCCGCCGAGTCCTTCTCGTCCTCGCCGGCCCGCCCCCGGTGCACGGCGTCGTGGAACCACGCCGCCAGCGCGAGCTCCTGGGACGGGTGCCCGTCCGTGAGCAGATCCACCGCCTCCAGCACCTTCAGCAGGTGGGCGGGGCCGTGGTAGGCACGGTGCGGTTCGAGCCAGCGCTCCAGCAGGTGCGAGCCCAGGTCGGGATGCCCCGGAACGTGCCGCTCCCAGCGGCGGGTGAGCGCCGGGGCCAGCTTGGCCGGGCGGCGTCGTGCGGGGACCCGCAGGCCGCTGCGGATCAGGATCCGCGCGAGATCCTTGCCTTCCACCGCGACCGCGCCGAGGGCCAGGGCGTCTGCGTGGCGGTGCGCGGGAATGTCGTAGTGGTCCTGGTCGAACGCACGCACGGACACGCCCAGGCGCGAGGCGAACTCGTGCAGCTCGGCCAGGGACTGGTCCGAGACGAGGTGGGAGAACACGGTCCCGTGGGCGGGCCAGCGCGGGGGATCGATGTAGAGCGTCATGGTGACCATTGTGCGCCTGACTCGCGGGGCGGGTCCCCCGCGGATAAGCTGGTGCAGTGTTGCCCTCGTAGCTCAGGGGATAGAGCACGGCTCTCCTAAAGCCGGTGTCGTTGGTTCGAATCCAATCGAGGGCACGAACGATGCCCTGCCCGGTTCCGGGCGGGGCATCCGTCGCTCGGCGGTGGAGCAGTCAGCCCCGTGGACGCTGGCCGGGCAGCTCGCCCTCGGAGAAGGCGTTGATCTTGCGGCGCACCACGGAGATGCTCACGAGCACCGCGATGAGCAGCAGGAGCGCGGTCAGCACCCAGCGGGTGACCACCAGGCCGGAGGCGAGCGCCACGGCGCCGCTGTCCTCGGGGTGAGCCACAGCGGCGTCGAGCGCGGCGTTGCCCGCCAGGAAGACCACGGCGTACGCCAGGACCACGGACCAGTAGACCCACTTTCGGGCTCGCTGCGGGGTGTTGAGACCGGTGAACAGCAGCCATCCCAGGCTCAGCAGCAGGGGAGTGAACAGTCCGGTGGTCGCGTGCACGCCCTCGTAGGAGGCGAGGCCCTCCGCGCCCAGTCCGCGCGCGAAGGCGGCGATGTGCTGGGAGTCGAAGCCGCCGGGCATCAGCTCGGGAGCGGTCACCCCTCCGGCCAGGTTCCCGGACACGCCCTGCAGGACGAGCAGGTGGTAGTACAGCCAGAGCGCGACTCCCACGAAGGACGCGACCCCCACGAGGATTCCGGCGGAGGAGCCCTTGGTGGGGTCCGCGGCGAGCTGCCCGTCCCGCATCTCGTGGACGCTCACGGGGCGCACGGAGTCTCCCTGGGCGCTCGTGGATCCGGCCGGGGCAGCACCCGCGGCCTCCCCGTGCTTCCTGGCCTTCTGCGCTCTGGTCATACCCATGGCTCCATTATCCCCCGGGGCGTACTGTGAATCGAAGACGGGTACCCACTCTCGACGACGAGGTGGAGGACAGGTGCCCCCGGCGGGCACCGCGAAAGGTGGTGACGGTCATGGAGCTCTCCATCGGCCTTCCGGACGGTCTGCTCATGAACGCGGGTGACGGCTCGGAGCTCACGCTGTACGAGGCCGACCACTGCACGGTGCGCCGCAGGATCGACTGCTCCGTCCTCGAGGGCGCCCGCATGGCCGACATCGTCTGGTCCCACAAGCTCTCCGCCGTGGTCGCGGCGGTCCCCGAACGCCACCGGCTCTACCGCTGGGACGCCTACACGGACGAGCTCCAGGAGTGGGCGGGCACGGGAGAGCCCGGCCGCAGGGACGGCACGCTCGGCCAGGCCACGTTCGCGGCCACCGTGTCCATCACGGAGGCCGGGGACGGCACACTCTGGTTCGTGGACCGGGACTCCTCCTCGCTGCGGCGCATTGACATCAACACGGACCGGCCCGACGGCGCGCCCCACGTGGTCACGGTCGTCGGCAGGCACGGGGCCGGGTACCGGGACGGTGCGGCGTCCGAGGCCGCGCTCGACCATCCCCAGGACCTGCAGATCCTCTACGACGGCTCCGTGGTGGTGGCCGACACCGGCAACCACGCCCTGCGGCACGTGGACACCTCCGACGGCGAGGTCACGACCATCTTCGGGGGCCCGGAGCAGGTGCTCGACGAGCTGAGCGACGACGACCTCGTGCTGGAGGCTCCCGTGCGGGTCACCGTGGCGGACTCCCACCTCTGGGTCGAGGACGCGAACGGCCGCCACCAGGTGGAACCCCGGTACGTCTGACGGGCTGGCAGTCGTGCGGTGCCGGACACCGGGGCCCGGCACCGGCTGCCCGTCGCCGGTGAGGCCACCGTGCGGGTCCGCGCCCGGCTGCGCGTCCGAGCCGCTGGATAGACTGGGCGCACCATGGACTACCTCTCTGACAACCCCCTGCTCTCTGCCTCGTCGGTGCGCTCCCCGGCCGGTGGCGTCTCTGCCGAGCCGTCCGACGCCGCGGCGTCCCCGGAGCAGCTCGTGGCGGGGCTCAACGACCCGCAGCGCGCGGCGGTCGAGCACTCGGGTTCACCCCTGCTGATCGTCGCGGGCGCGGGGTCGGGCAAGACGAGGGTGCTGACCCACCGGATCGCGCACCTGCTGGCCACCGGTCGGGCCGGCCGTGGTGAGATCCTGGCCATCACGTTCACCAACAAGGCCGCGGCGGAGATGCGCGAGCGGATCGTGGACCTGGTGGGGGACTCCGCCCGTTCCATGTGGATCTCCACGTTCCACTCGCTGTGCGTGCGGATCCTGCGCCGCGAGGCCAAGACCCTGGGACTGAGCACGAACTTCTCCATCTACGACTCCGCGGACTCGCTGCGGCTGATCACCCAGGTGGCCAAGCAGCACGAGCTGGACCCCAAGCGCTTCGCGCCGAAGGCCATCCAGCACAAGATCTCCGCGCTGAAGAACGAGCTCGTGGACGACGAGACGTACCTGGCGCGGGCCAGCTCCACGGACCCCTTCGAGTCCGCGGTCGCGCAGGTGTACCGGGGGTACACCCAGCGGCTGCGCGCGGCCAACGCCATGGACTTCGACGACCTGATCGGCGAGACCGTGCACATGTTCCGCGCGTTCCCCCAGGTCCTCGAGTACTACCGGCGGCGGTTCCGCCACGTGCTGGTGGACGAGTACCAGGACACCAACCACGCCCAGTACGCCCTGGTCCGGGAACTCGTGGGAGGGAACTCTCCCGGTCACACGGACGAGTCCGGGATCCCCGCGGCCGAGCTCACGGTGGTGGGCGACTCCGACCAGTCCATCTACGCGTTCCGCGGGGCGGACATCCGCAACATCACGGACTTCGAACGGGACTTCCCGTCCGCGCGCACCATCCTGCTGGAGCAGAACTACCGCTCCACCCAGAACATCCTCTCCGCGGCCAACGCGGTGATCTCGCAGAACGCGGACCGCCGGGACAAGAAGCTGTGGACGGCCGAGGGTGACGGCGCACCCATCGTGGGCTACGCGGCGGAGAACGAGCACGAGGAGGCGCGGTTCATCGCGGAGGAGATCGACCGCCTCCAGGACGAGCACGGGATCCGCCCCGGGGACGTGGCCGTGTTCTACCGCACCAACGCCCAGTCCCGCTCCCTGGAGGAGATCCTCATGCGGGTGGGGCTGCCGTACAAGGTGGTCGGGGGCACGCGCTTCTACGAGCGCAAGGAGATCAAGGACGCCATCTCCTACCTGCGGGCGATCGCCAACCCCTCGGACGACATCACCGTGCGCCGGATCATCAACGAGCCCAAGCGCGGGATCGGCGACCGTGCCCAGGGGTCGATCGCCGCGCTCGCCGAGCGCGAGGGGATCTCGTTCTCCGCGGCCATGCACCGGCTGGACGAGGCCCCGGCCCTGGCCACCCGTTCCGCCAACGCGATCCGCTCGTTCTCCCAGCTCATGGACGACCTCGCCGAACTGGCCGAGGGGGCGTCCGTGACCGCGGTGCTGGAGGCCGTGCTGGAGCAGTCCGGCTACCTCGAGGCCCTGCGCACGTCCACGGATCCCCAGGACGAGTCCCGGGTGGAGAACCTCGCCGAGCTCGTGGCCGTGGTGCGCGAGTTCGAGAAGGACCACCCGGACGCGGGGCTCGGCCAGTTCCTCGAGCACGTGGCCCTCGTGGCGGACGCGGACCAGATCCCCTCCCGGCCGGACACCGCCGGGGAGGGAGCGGCCAGCGCCCAGCAGATCGCGGCGGAGGTGGAGGAGGCCCGGTCCCTGGGGGTGGTCACCCTCATGACCCTGCACACCGCCAAGGGGCTGGAGTTCCCCGTGGTGTTCCTGACCGGCATGGAGCACGGGATCTTCCCCCACCAGCGCAGCTTCGCGGATCCCTCCAGCATGGAGGAGGAGCGTCGGCTCGCGTACGTGGGCATCACCCGTGCCCGGCAGCGGCTCTACATCACCCGGGCGGAGTCCCGCTCCATGTGGGGGCAGTCCCAGTTCAATCCGGCCAGCCCGTTCCTGGACGAGATCCCCGCCCACCTCATCGACTGGAAGCGGGAGGGCTCCGCCGCGGCGGGAGGCTGGGGGTCACCCATGCACTCCGGCCCGTCCGGTTCCCGGGATCCGCTGCGAGGGTCGTCGTGGGGGGCCGCCGCCGGTTCCGGAGCCACGTTCCGTCGCCTCTCACCGGCCTCGGCGGGCAGGGTGCAGCCGCAGAAGGAGATCCCCTCCCTGAGTGTGGGGGACACCGTGGAGCACAAGGCCTTCGGCCGCGGATCGGTGGTCGCGGTGGAGGGCAACGGGGACAAGACCGTGGCCAAGGTGCGCTTCGGGGCCGAGGAGAAACGGCTCCTGCTGCTCTACGCACCCATGTCCAAGGTCTCGTGACGGAGCGGGCGCGGGCGTCCGGTGCCGCGTCAGACGAGGGCGTGGACCAGGACCGTGAACGGTGCCGTCACGCGCAGGGACTCCCCGGAGCGCACGTGCAGCATGCCCAGCAGCACGCTGGCCACGAGCGTGCTCAGCCCCGCGGCCTGTCCCCGTGACAGCAGGGCCACGGTGCCCAGGCACACCCCGGTGACCAGCCCGCCCCACGGGATCAACCGCGCGCCCCGGAACGTGGCCACGCCGAGCACGGCCCGGTGGGAGTACGCCAGCAGCCCGGCCACCACGAGGCAGCGCCCCACGAGGTACACGAGCCACGCGGCCATCGCGAGCCAGGCGCCGCCACCGTACTGCGCGTAGAGGTCCAGGAACCGGTCCACCGGGGGGAAGCCCCACGGCAGCCCCACCACGGCGGGCAGCGCGATCGCCGTGACGACGGCGGCCGCGAAGTACCCGAGGACGGCTCGCCAGGCGCGGTGGTCCGGCCCGTCCGCCCGCTCACCCGCGGGCCGGTCCGGGGACAGGGGGTCCAGACCGCGGCGTCGGCACCAGAGCACGAGGGCGCGCGCCAGCAGCAGCCACACCGCACCGAGCCCCACCCAGGTCAGGCACTGCCAGCCGAGGGGGTAGAGCGACGGGACGTCACCCGTGAGGGTCAGGTACGTGCCGTCGACCACGAGCTCGAGTCCCAGCGCCACGAACGAGAACGTGGCGAGCGAGGCCATGAACCCGTGGTCCGCTTCCCGGGCGTCCCAGACGTCCGGCAGTCCGATCCATTGCATGGACCCAGTCAACCAGGCGATCCCGGGTGGCAGCGCATCGTGGGCTGTGGGTTCACGCAGGCCCCGGTGGGGCGAATCGCCGCGCCATGGACTAAAATCACAGTGAGGGCACTGTGAGCGCAGCGCTGCGCCGCATCCCCCCACATCAGGTCGCTCCAGCCGGGGGTTCCCGGCGCGGAACGACACACCTCGACGCAGAAGGACACTTATCCGTGGACCTGTTTGAGTACCAGGCACGCGACCTGTTCGAGAAGCACGGAGTCCCCGTGCTGGCCGGCATCGTCGCCACTACCCCAGAAGAAGCCAAGGCAGCTGCTGAGAAGATCGGCGGCGTGACCGTCGTCAAGGCCCAGGTCAAGGTGGGCGGTCGCGGCAAGGCGGGCGGCGTCAAGGTCGCGAAGTCCCCCGAGGAGGCCTTCGAGTACGCCCAGCAGATCCTGGGCATGGACATCAAGGGCCACACCGTGCACCGCGTGATGATCGCGCAGGGCGCGGACATCGCCGAGGAGTACTACTTCTCCGTCCTGCTGGACCGCGCCAACCGCTCCTACCTGGCCATGTGCTCGGTCGAGGGCGGCATGGAGATCGAGCAGCTGGCCGTGGAGCGTCCGGAGGCCCTGGCCCGCGTGGACGTGAACCCCGCCGAGGGCATCACCGAGGCCAAGGCCCGCGAGATCGTGGAGCAGGCCAAGTTCGACGCCGAGACCGCTGCCAAGGTCGTGCCCGTGCTGGTCAAGCTGGGCGAGGTCTACGCCAAGGAGGACGCCACCCTGGTGGAGGTCAACCCCCTGGTCAAGACCGGTGACGGGGAGATCCTCGCGCTGGACGGCAAGGTGTCCCTGGACGACAACGCCGAGTTCCGCCACGAGGACCACGCCGCGCTCGCGGACAAGACCACGGCCGATCCCCTGGAGGAGAAGGCCAAGGAGAACGACCTCAACTACGTCAAGCTGGACGGCGAGGTCGGGATCATCGGCAACGGCGCCGGCCTCGTGATGTCCACCCTGGACGTCGTGGCCTACGCCGGCGAGAAGCACGGTGACGTGAAGCCCGCCAACTTCCTGGACATCGGCGGCGGCGCCTCGGCCGAGGTCATGGCCGCGGGCCTGGACGTCATCCTGGGCGACCCCCAGGTGAAGTCCGTGTTCGTCAACGTCTTCGGCGGCATCACCGCGTGCGACGCCGTGGCCAACGGCATCGTCAAGGCCCTGGAGATCCTCGGCGACTCCGCCACCAAGCCCATCGTGGTGCGGCTGGACGGCAACAACGTGGACGAGGGTCGCGCGATCCTCCGCGAGGCCAACCACCCGCTGATCACCACCGCGGACACCATGGACGCCGGCGCCGACAAGGCCGCCGAGCTCGCCCACTCCGCCAAGTAACCGCCCACGAGCAGAGCTACCAGGAAGAAGACATGTCGATCTTTTTGAACAAGGACTCCAAGGTCATCGTTCAGGGCATCACCGGCGGCGAGGGCACCAAGCACACCGCACGCATGCTCGCGGCCGGGACCCAGGTCATGGGCGGCGTCAACGCCCGCAAGGCCGGGACCACCGTGAACCACCAGGACAAGGACGGCAACGCCGTCGAGCTGCCGGTCTTCGGCTCCGTGGCCGAGGCCATGAAGGAGACCGGTGCGAACGCGTCGATCGTCTTCGTGCCGCCGGCCTTCTGCAAGGACGCCGTGATCGAGGCCATCGACGCCGAGATCCCGCTGGTCGTGGTGATCACCGAGGGCATCCCCGTGCAGGACTCCGCCGAGTTCTGGGCCCACTCCCAGGCGAACACCGGTGCGGACGGCAAGCCCAAGACCCGCATCATCGGCCCCAACTGCCCGGGCATCATCTCCCCGGAGGAGTCGCTGCTGGGCATCACGCCCGCGAACATCACCGGCAAGGGCAAGCTGGGCCTGGTGTCCAAGTCCGGCACCCTGACCTATCAGATGATGTACGAGCTGCGTGACCTGGGCTTCACCACCGCCATCGGCATCGGCGGTGACCCGGTCATCGGCACCACCCACATCGACGCCCTCGAGGCGTTCGAGGCGGACCCCGAGACCGAGGCCATCGTGATGATCGGTGAGATCGGCGGCGACGCCGAGGAGCGCGCCGCGGACTTCATCAAGGCCAACGTCACCAAGCCCGTGGTGGGCTACGTGGCGGGCTTCACCGCTCCCGAGGGCAAGACCATGGGCCACGCCGGCGCCATCGTCTCCGGCTCCTCCGGAACGGCCCAGGCCAAGAAGGAGGCCCTCGAGGCCGCCGGGGTCAAGGTCGGCAAGACCCCCTCGGAGACCGCGCAGCTCATGCGGGAGATCTTCGAGACCAAGTGAGTCGCGCCCGGCTCCGTCCGGGACCCGCGCTGAGAACGACGCCGCTCGCCCACCTCGGTGGGGGAGC
>NZ_RCOM01000057.1 GCF_003667225.1 Kocuria rhizophila | reverse complement strand
GATGGCTACCAGGCCGGCTTCGAGCGGGACGACTACCGGGGGCGCGGCGAGGGCCGAGGCCCTGGGCGCGGTGTCGGCCGCGACGACCGCTATGCAGGGGGACGACCGGAGCGGCGCGATGACCGGGCCCCGGGCGGCCGTGACGACCGCCGCCGTGACGACCGCCGCCGTGACGACCGCGGCGACTACCGCCGCGGTGAGCGTGACGGTGCACGCGGTGGCTACCAGGGCCGTGACGACCGAGGAGATCGCCGGTTCGAGGGTCGCCGCGATGATCGCGGTTCGCGGTCCCGGGACGACTACCAGAGCCGTGAGGACCGCGGGAACCGTGGCTTCGGCGGCGACCGGGACGTGCGGCGTCGTGAGAGCGGGGGATCGGAGGGCTACCGCGGACGGAACGATCGGGGCTCCGGTGGGCGTGAGCGCCAGGACCGCGATCGTCGGGACGGCCGGTCCTACGGGTCCGGCAACGATCGGCGCCGCTTCGACGAGCGCGGCGGCGAGGAACGACGAGGCAGTGCCGGTGGGCCGGGACGCGGCAGGGACGGTTACCGGGGAGACTCGGCGGACCGCCGGGGTGACAGGGATGCCCGGCACCGGGACGCCCCCCGCAGTGGCGGCTTCTCCCGGTCGGATGCGCGCGGCGACGGTCGCGGCCGCGCGGACGACCGTGGCGGATACCAGTCCCGCGACCACCGTGGTTCCGCTGCGGGCTCGGGACGGGGGCACCGGGACGACCGCGGAGGCAGCGGCGGCCGCGGGGACCGTTTCGAGGCGCGGCACGACCGGGACGGGCAGGACCGCCACGCCCGTGGGGGCGATCGCCGTGGCGAGTTCGGCTCGTACGACCGCACGGACCGGCGCGGTGTCGACGGCACCCGCCCGCGGTTCGTGGCCCCGGAGATCGATGCGGACGTCACGGGGCGGGAGCTCGACCGCACGATGCACCACGAGCTCAAGGCCCTTGAGCCCAGCAACGCGGAACGAGTGTCCCAGCACCTCGTGATGGCCGCGCGCTACCTCGACGACGATCCCGAGTTCGCGCTGGAGCACGCGAACGCGGCCGTCCGCAAGGCGGGACGCATCGGCGTCGTGCGCGAGGCCGCGGGTGTCGCGGCCTACGCGGCGGGAGACTACGCGCTCGCACTGAAGGAGCTGCGCACCCACCGTCGCATCTCGGGCTCCCAGGAGCACCTCCCCCTCATGGTCGACTGCCAGCGGGCCCTGGGCCGCTCGGACAAGGCCATGGAGGAGGCGACCTCCGACGCCGCGGCGCAGCTGGATGCCGAGGCCAAGGCGGAGCTCGCCATGGTCGTCTCGGGCATCCACGCCGACGCGGGCGACCACGACGCCGCCCTGGCCGCCCTCGAGATCCCGCAGCTCGACAAGAACCGGGGCTTCGTCTACAGCCCCAAGCTCTTCCGTGCCTACGCGGAGGCACTGCGGGCCGTGGGCCGGGACAAGGAGTCGATGGGCTGGGAGCGCCAGGCCATCGTCGCGGAGGCTGCCTTGGGCATGGGCCAGTTCTCCGAGCCCGAGATCGTCGACCTCGGTGACGACCTCGACGAGGAAGAGGCGCGGCGGACCGTGCGCGAGGCCCAACGGCGTCACAGCGCACCGGAGCCGGAAACAGCCGACCGTTCTGAGGTCGGTGGCTCTGAGGAGCGCGGTTCCGGTGACGGGACGTCCTCGGACCACCCGGCGGAGGCTCCGGCGCCCACGGAGCCGGCGGGAGCGTCTGACTCTTCCTCCGAGTCTGCCGAGACCGCTGCGTCTGTCAGGACCGCTGTCTCTGCCGAGACCGCCGAGTCCGCCGGGCCCTCCGGTACGGCCGGGACGGCTGCTGGCGCCGGTGCCCCTGATACGGCTGCGCCCTCCGGCTCCGCAGCGCCGGCTGCACGGCGTGCGTCTGCAGAGACGGACGCGCCTGCCGATCGCGCCGATTCCGCAGCACACGGGGACACCGCCCAGGAGGCGGAGCCTGCTGAGCACGCGGGCGAGGAAACCCCGGAGCACCGTGCAGACTGAGCGGGCTCGAACCGAGGTGGACGAGGGCGCGCCGCTGATCGAGCGGTTCGACGCCCTGCTGTGCGACCTCGACGGTGTGGTCTACGCGGGGCCGCACGCGATCGACGGCGCGCCGGAGGCTCTCGACGAGGTGCGGCGCTCCGGCCGTGCCGTCGTGTACGTCACGAACAATGCCTCCCGGCCACCGAGCGCCGTGGCGGAGCACATCTCCGCTCTCGGGGCTCCCACCAGGGTGGAGCACGTGGTCAGCTCGGCGCAGGCCGCGGCCACTCTGCTCGCGCAGCGGCTGCGGCCCGCCGCCCGGGTGCTGGTCACGGGCTCGAGTGCGCTGGCCGACGAGATCCGTGGCGTCGGTCTGGTGCCGGTGGACTCCCAGACCGACGACCCCGTGGCCGTGGTGCAGGGCTTCGATCCGCACCTGGGCTGGGAGCAGCTCGCCGAGGCCGCGTTCACGCTCGCGGACGAGTCCGTTCTGTGGTGCGCCACCAACACCGACCGCACGATACCCAAGGAGCGCGGCATTGCGCCGGGCAACGGGACCCTGGTGGCGGCCGTGGCCGCGGCTGCAGGTCGGGAACCGCTCGTGGCGGGAAAGCCCGAGGCCCCGATCTTCCAGGAGGCCGCCGACCGCGTGGGCTCCACACGACCGGCGGTGGTCGGGGATCGGCTGGACACCGACATCCTGGGGGCGCACAACGCTCGGATGCGGAGCATCGAGGTGCTCACGGGAGTGGACTCTGCGGCCACCGTGCTGGCCGCGTGCTCGGCGCAGCGGCCCACGTTCCTCCTGGGTTCGCTCCGCGAGCTCTTCGAGCCGTACCCGCGGATCACCGTGGAGCACCGCGGCCCCGGGGTGCGGGCCACGTGCGGGGACGCGGTCGCGGACGTGGAGGGTGACCTCGTGTCCGTGGCGGCGGAGAAGGACCACCTGGACGGCTGGCGCGCGGCCTGCGCCGCGTGGTGGAACGCGCACCCGGATGCCGAGCAGCCCACGGAGCCGCAGCTGCGGTGGAAGGACCCCTCGTGAACCGCGAACCGGATCCCGAGGCCGCAGCGCTCCCACGCGGCTCGTCCGCTCCGAAGGACGCGGCCACGGTGGACGGGACGGCCTCCGGGCCCGAGGCGACGTCCACCCTCGACGTACCCGTTCCCAACGGCTCAGTCCCGGGGCCGACGACGCCGCGCGGCACCTCCACCGACCACGATCGGTCCGCGCCGCAGGATCCGTTCGCGCCGCAGGATCCGGCCGCGCGGCAGGAGTCGTCCGTGGGGTACGGGTCCGGACGGGAGGACGTCCCGAGCGACGTCGTCCCCCGGACGGGGTTCGGGCCGGTCGACGCCGTGCTCGCGCGTGAGGCCGGCATCACCCGGATGCCCGTGGCCCACCGGGCTGCGGCGTTCGCCGAACTGCACACGGAGCTGGAGCGGATCCTGGCACAGGATCCGGGGGCCCTGCCCGCCGGGCTGATTCCCTCGGGGGCGCAGCTCTCAGACTCGCAGCTCCTAGGGTCACAGTCCCTGACGTCCCAGTCGCCGGAGCCACCGGCCTCGGTGGCTACGGTTCCCGACAAGGCAGCTGGCCAAAATCGCCCGGCCAGACGCGAGCCACGGTGACCCCGCGACTCGACCGGGTGCTGACGGAGCGCGGACTCGCGCGTTCGCGCACCACTGCTGCGTCGTGGATCAAGGACGGCCGAGTGGCCGTCAACGGTGTCGCGGTCACGAAGCCGGCCACCTCGGTGGGGGAGCAGGACGTGGTGGAGGTCGCGGCATCGGCCGAGGAGGAGTACGTGAGCCGTGCCGGCCACAAGCTGGCGGGTGCGCTGGGGTGCTTCCCGGACGTGGACCCCGCGGGCAGGCGGTGCCTGGACGCCGGAGCCTCCACGGGCGGCTTCACCGACGTCCTGCTGCGCCGGGGTGCCCGCGAAGTGGTCGCCGTGGACGTGGGACACGACCAGCTGGTCCCCGAGCTGCGTGCAGATCCCCGGGTGCTCGTCCACGAAGGACTCAACGTGCGGTACCTGGAGCCGGAGCAGATCGGCGGCCCGGCGCAGCTCACGGTGTGCGACCTCTCGTTCATCTCCCTCACCCTCGTGGTCGGGGCCCTGGCCCGTGCCACGGAGCCCGGAGGGGACCTGCTGCTCATGGTCAAGCCACAGTTCGAGGTGGGAGTCCACAACCTGTCCCGCACGGGAGTGGTCACGTCCGAGCAGGCCCGCGAGGACGCGGTGCGGCGCGTCACGGACCGTGCGGGCGACGTCGGGCTGGACGTCCTGGCCACAGCCCCGAGCCCGCTGCCCGGCCAGGACGGCAACGTGGAGTTCTTCGTGCGGTGCCGCCGCCCGCGGACCGCCGGCGGCGTCGGAGTGCTCGCGTAGTGTGGAACGCGTCAACGCACGGTGGGAGCCGAACGCAGGAGGATGATCTGCAGCACGTGAGCCGGAAGATCCTGGTGATGACCCACACGGGCCGTCCCGAGGCGAAGGACGCCGCGCGCCAGTCGTGCGCGCAGCTGCACTCCGCGGGGCTGGTCCCCGTGCTCTCACGTCCGGACCTCGAGGCGCTGTGCGCGGACGGGCTGGACATGTCCCCTGTGGAGATCCTCGAGGAGGACGTCGCCCTCAAGGACATCGAGATCGTCATGGTTCTCGGTGGCGACGGCTCGATCCTGCGCGCGGCGGAGCTCGTCCGGGGAGTGGACACCCCGCTGCTGGGCGTGAACCTGGGGCACGTCGGTTTCCTCGCGGAGTCCGAGCGCTCGGGTCTGAACGAGACCGTCGAGGCCATCGTGGACGGGAGGTACACGGTGGAACGCCGCATGGCGCTGGACGTCACCGTGTGGGAGCACCGGCGCAAGGTCCTGCACACGTGGGCGCTGAACGAGGCCTCCGTGGAGAAGGGTGACCGCGAGAAGATGATCGAGGTGGTCACCGAGGTGGACCGCCGCCCGCTGTCCACCTTCGGGTGCGACGGCGTGGTCATGGCAACCCCTACAGGATCCACCGCCTATGCGTTCTCCGCGGGTGGGCCCGTGGTGTGGCCGGAGGTCGAGGCCCTGCTCATGGTGCCGCTGTCCGCCCACGCGCTGTTCTCCCGTCCACTGGTGATCTCCCCGCGCTCCATGCTGGCCGTGGAGGTCCTCACCCGAACGGACGCCCGCGGCGTGCTGTGGTGCGACGGCCGGCGCACCGTGGACCTGCCGCCCGGGTCCAGGATCGAGGTGCGGCGCTCCGAGAAGTCCGTGAACCTCGCGCGCATGCACGCCACGCCCTTCTCCGAACGGCTAGTCAAGAAGTTCGAACTGCCGATTGCCGGGTGGCGCGGCCCCCGGCCCGGTGAGCAGGTGGAGTCCATGACCACCGCGCTGCCCATGGTCCAGCCCACCACGGTGGTGGCGCAGGACCTCTCCCAGCCCAAGCTCAGCGTGGGGCGGGAGATCCCGCACCACGGACCACGGGGACGTGGCGGGACCTGCACCCCGGACGCCGATGACCTGAACGGAACCAGCGGATCATGATCGAGGAAATCCACATCCACGACCTCGGCGTCATCACCGACGCCGTCCTGCCCCTGGGCCCGGGTCTCTCGATCCTCTCGGGCGAGACCGGGGCCGGAAAGACCATGGTGGTCACGGCCCTCGGCATGCTCCTGGGCAACCGCGCGGACGCCGGCGCGGTGCGCTCGGGCAGCTCCAAGGCGCTCGCGGAGGCCACCGTGCGCGTGCCGGTGGACCACGCGGCGGTCGGGCTCGTGGAGGAGTCGGGCGGCACCGTGGACCGCGAGGAGGTCGGGGGCGGCGACGAAGCGCTCATCCTGATCTCACGCACCGTCTCTGCGGAGGGGCGCAGCCGCGCCCACGTTGGAGGACGGTCGGCACCCGTGGGAACGCTCGCTGCGGTGGGGGAGTCCCTCGTGGCCGTGCACGGCCAGTCGGACCAGCTGCGGCTGAAGTCCGCCGGGGCGCAGCGCACGGCCCTGGACGACTACGCGGGGCAGCCGGTCGCGGCCGAGCTCGCCGTGTACCGGGAGGAGCTCGCCCGCTACCGCAGCGTCGTCGCCACCCTGCGGGCCGCCAAGGAGAACTCCCGCGAACGCGCGCTGCAGGCGCAGAGTCTCACCACAGCCCTCGCGGAAATCGACGCGGTGGAGCCCGTCCCGGGCGAGGACACGCAGCTGGACGCCGAGAGCGAGAAGCTCACCAACCTGGAGTCCCTGCGCACCGCGGCCACCACCGCGCACGCGGCCCTCAGCGGTTCCGAGGCCGACGACGCCCCGGAGGCCAACGCCGTGGCCCTGCTGTCCCACGCCCAGCAGGCCCTCGAGCTGGAGTCCGACGCGGACCCGGACCTCGCGGCGCTCGCAGCCCGTGTGCGCGAGCTGACCGTGGTGGCCGCCGACGTGGCCGCGGACCTCTCCGGCTACGCGAGCGGTCTGGACGAGGACGGCCCGGCGCGCCTCGCGGAGGTCGAGGCCCGCCGCAGCGCGCTGCGCGCTCTGACCAAGAAGTACGGTGCCACGATCGACGAGGTGCTGAGCTGGGCGGACGAGGCGCGCACCCAGCTGGACGAGCTCGTGGTGGACCCCCAGCGCGAGGAGCAGCTGCGGGCCGAGGGGGAGAAGCTGCACGCGTCCCTCGAGAAGCACGCCGCCACCCTGCTGACGCTGCGGCGCGCGGCCGCGGAGAAGCTGGCGGCCGCCGTGAGTGCGGAGCTCACGGCACTGGCCATGCCCAACGCATCTCTCGTGGTGGCGGTGGAGCCCTCGGAGCGCTTCACGGATGACGGCCGGGACACCGTCGAGTTCATGCTCGCCCCGCACGCCCAGGCCACCCCGCGTCCGCTCGGCAAGGGCGCCTCGGGCGGTGAGCTCTCCCGCATCATGCTGGCGCTGGAGGTGGTGCTCTCCGAGGTGGATCCCGTGCCCACGTTCGTCTTCGACGAAGTGGATTCCGGGGTGGGCGGCAAGGCGGCCGTGGAGATCGGACGCCGGCTCAAGATGCTCGCCCGCAACGTGCAGGTCCTGGTGGTCACCCACCTGCCCCAGGTGGCGGCCTTCGCGGACCAGCACATCCTCGTGACCAAGTCCTCGGACTCGAGCGTCTCGGACGTGAAGGTCCTCACCGAGGAGGAACGGGTGGTCGAGCTGGCGCGGATGCTCGCCGGGCACGAGGACTCGGACGCCGCCCGCGAGCACGCCCGTGAACTCCTGCGGGACGCCACCGCATGACCGCAGACCCCCGTACCCCGCACACGACACGAATGGTAGGCTCGAATCCCGTGGTTGATGCTCAGGACGCCGCCCGCGAGGCAGGCACAGAAAAGAACAACGGCAAGGTGACCCGGCAGATCTTCGTCACGGGTGGTGTGGCCTCGTCCCTCGGCAAGGGGCTCACCGCATCTTCGCTCGGCATGCTCCTGCGAGCACGCGGGCTGTCCGTGACCATGCAGAAGCTGGATCCCTATCTGAACGTGGATCCGGGCACCATGAACCCGTTCCAGCACGGCGAGGTCTTCGTGACCGACGACGGCGCGGAGACGGACCTGGACATCGGGCACTACGAACGCTTCCTGGACGAGAACCTGGACGCCTCCGCCAACGTGACCACCGGGCAGGTGTACTCCACGGTGATCGCCAAGGAGCGCCGCGGCGAGTACCTCGGGGACACGGTGCAGGTGATTCCCCACATCACGGACGAGCTCAAGCGCCGCATGCGCCGCCGCGCCGAGGACGAGAACGCCCCGGACATCATCATCACCGAGATCGGCGGCACGGTGGGCGACATCGAGTCCCAGCCGTTCATCGAGGCTGCCCGCCAGGTGCGCCAGGACGTGGGGCGGCGCAACGTGTTCTACCTGCACGTGTCCCTGATCCCGTTCATCGGCCCGTCCGGCGAGCTCAAGACCAAGCCCACCCAGCACTCCGTGGCCACGCTGCGCGGTCTCGGCATCCAGCCGGACGCCCTCGTGCTGCGCTGCGACCGGGACGTCCCGGACGCCATGCTGCGCAAGATCGGCAGCGCGTGCGACGTGGACCTGGACGCCGTGATCTCCTGCGCAGACGCACCGAGCATCTACGACATCCCCAACACCCTGCACACCCAGGGCCTGGACACGTACATCCTCGACTACCTGGGTCTGGACTACCAGGACGCGGACCTGCGGCAGTGGTCGCGTCTGCTCACCGCGGTGCACGAGCCCGAGCACCAGGTCACGGTGGCCCTCGTGGGCAAGTACATCGACCTCCCGGACGCGTACCTCTCGGTCTCCGAGGCCCTGCGCGCGGGCGGGTTCGCCAACAACGCCAAGGTCAACCTCAAGTGGGTGGCCTCGGACCTGTGCGACACCCCCGAGGGGGCGCAGCGCGAACTCGGCGACGTGGACGCCATCTGCGTGCCCGGAGGCTTCGGCATCCGTGGCCTGGAGGGCAAGCTGGGCGCGCTGACGTGGGCGCGTCAGCACAAGGTTCCCACCCTGGGGCTGTGCCTGGGCCTGCAGTGCATGGTCATCGAGTACGCGCGCAACGAGGTGGGGCTGCCCAACGCGTCCTCCACCGAGTTCGACCCCGAGACCGACACCCCCGTGATCGCGACCATGGAGGAGCAGAAGCAGTTCGTCGAGGGCGCGGGTGATCTGGGCGGCACCATGCGTCTGGGCCTGTCCCCCGCCGCACTCGCCGAGGGCTCCGTGGTGGCCGAGACCTATGGCACCACCGAGGTCTCCGAGCGCCACCGCCACCGCTACGAGGTCAACAACGCGTACCGCGACGCCCTGGCCGAGGCCGGGCTGCGGATCTCGGGCACCTCGCCGGAGGGCACCCTCGTGGAGTTCGTGGAGCTGCCCCGCGAGGAGCACCCGTACTACGTGGCCACCCAGGCGCACCCCGAGCTCGCGTCGCGTCCCACGCGCCCCCACCCGCTCTTCGACGGTCTGGTCCGGGCCGCCCTGGAGCGGCGCGGCGTGCAGGCGCACGCCTGATCCGCAGCTCTTCTGACACGGGCCCCGACGACGCACCACCGGTTGTCGGGGCCCGTTCGTCACCCCGTGCTCGTCCCTGGAGGACGCGATCCGGGCGTATGCACCCGGCGCCGTGACTGCTCGGCGACCACCACGGTCCCGCACATCCCGCCGCCAGTGACGGGCCACCGACCACCGAACGGAGACACCATGGACTTCACCGACATCACCTCTGAGCAGTTGCACGACACCCCCGACCCCCACGCGGCGGAGTCCTCGGAGACCGTGTTCGACGGCGCGATCTGGGACGTGTGCCGGGAGACGTTTCGCATGGCGGGCCAGGAGAACGCGCTCACCCGAGAGTTCATCACCCACCCCGGGGCGGTCTCGATCGTGGCCCTCGACGAGCGCGACCGGGTGCTGCTGATCAACCAGTACCGTCACCCGGTGCGGCTGCGCATGTGGGAGATCCCCGCCGGCCTCCTGGACATCTCGGGCGAGCCCGCCCTGGACGCGGCCCAGCGTGAACTGGGGGAGGAGGCGGACCTGCGCGCCGAGCAGTGGGACACGCTCGTGGACTTCGACAACTCCCCGGGTTCCTCGGCCGAGGCCAACCGGATCTTCCTGGCGCGGGGGCTCAGCGAGGTCCCGGCGGCCCAGCGGTTCACGCGGGAGGGCGAGGAAGCGGAGATCGTCGCCGGCTTCGCGGATCTCGACGACGCCGTGGCCGCCGTGCTGGACGGCCGCCTCACGTCCCCGGCCGCTGCACTGGGCGTCCTGGCCGCGCACCTCGCCCGCGCCCGCGACTGGAGCACTCTGCGGGCTCCGGACGCGCCGTGGTCGGCCCGCCCTCAGCACGCCGGGTGAACGACCACCAGCGGCTGAGTGCGGAGAACCCACGCCGGGGTCTCAACGCGGCGGAGGCGGGGTCCCCGGACAGGTTGCCGCGGCGGAGCGGGACGCCGGATGCCTCCCCGCGGGTCGCCCGGAACGGGGAGGCCGCGCAGCCGGAGACCGGTCCCGACACGGAGCCGCTTCCCGTGGTGGTGCAGGAGCCCGCCAGACGGGAGCCAGCGGCGTCGGCCTCGGAGCAGGAGCCCGCGGTGGAACTGGTGCGGGCCGTGGGGCGCTACCTGGACCACCTGGTGGTGGAGCGCGGACTGGCACAGAACACGGTGACCGCCTACCGGCGTGACCTGAGTCGCTACCTGGCCCACCTCACGCGGACCGCGCCGGACGTGCGCGTGCCGCGGGACATCACCACCGACCACGTGCGGGCGTTCATCCGTGTGCTGCGGGAGGGGGACGACGAGCACCCGCCCCTCTCGGCGCGCAGCAGCGCCCGGGTGCTCGCCGCGGTGCGCGGGGCCCACGCGTTCTGGGCCACCGAGTCGACCGTGGACGCGGACGTGGCCTCGCGGGTCAGCCCGCCGCCGCCGCCGCAGCGGCTGCCGAAGGCGATCGGGGTCACCGAGGTGGAGAACCTGCTGGCGGCCCCCGATCCCGAGACGCCCGCGGGACTGCGCGCCCGCGCGTTCCTCGAGCTGCTCTACGCCACCGGTGCGCGCATCTCGGAGGCTGTGGCCCTGGACGTGGACGACCTCGCGGGCCTGCACGACGAGGATCTCGCGCTGATCCGGCTCGTGGGCAAGGGGGACAAGCACCGGCTGGTGCCCGTGGGCTCGTACGCCGTGACCGCGCTGGACCGCTACCTGGTGCGCGCACGCCCCGAGCTGGCGCGCCACGGCAGGGGAACTCCCGCCGTGTTCCTCAACGCCCGGGGCTCACGGATCTCACGGCAGACCGCCTGGAGCATGGTCAAGGACGCCGCGCGCACCATCCACCTGGAGGACAGGATCACGCCCCACACGCTGCGGCACTCCTTTGCCACCCACCTGCTCGAGGGCGGCGCGGACCTGCGCGTGGTGCAGGAGCTGCTGGGGCACGCATCCCTGGCCACCACGCAGATCTACACGAGGGTGTCCGTGGAGTCCCTGCGCGAGGTGTACGCCACGTCCCACCCGCGGGCCCGTTGAGCCGGACCCGCCCAGTGGGCGGGCCGGCGAGTGCTCCACCACCTCCGGCCGTTCACCCTGCCGTCACGGACCCGGTCTACCCTGGGAGGGATGAAACCGTTCACGCGCCTGCCCTCCGCCCTTCTGGCCGTTCCGCTCGCCGCGACCCTGCTCTCGGCCGGAACGACTCCCGCCTCCGCCGTGACGGGCATCGAGGCCGAGTACGACGGCCTGCCGCAGGCCCAGGACTGGCTCGGCGAGCCCACGTCCGAGGAGTCGTGCGAGCTCCGGGACAAGGGGTGCTACCGCGAGTACGACAAGGGCGCCATCTACTGGTCGCCCGACACGGGCGCGCGGGCGCAGCGCGGAGCGATCTACGCCCGGTGGCGGGCCGAGGGATCCGAGCACGGGCCGCTCAGCTACCCGGTGAGCCGGGAAACCTGTTCCGACGGGACGTGCGAGGTGCGCTACCAGCGCGGGAGCATCACGTGGACCGAGGCGGACGGCACCACCGTGCACCGGGACGTGGACGAGGCAGCCAGCGCGGGCGTCGTCGTCAACAAGCAGCGGGCGCTGTCCCCGCAGGACTACGCGCCCGCTCCGCTGCGGGACGTGGGCGGGGGCGTGCAGCTGCGCGACGACGCCGCGGCCGCGTACGAGCGGATGTCACGCGCTGCGGCGGAGCAGGGGGTGGAGCTCACAGCCGTGAGCGGGTACCGGGACTACGCCACGCAGGTGGGACTGTACGAGCAGTACACCTCGACGTACGGACGGGAGACCGCCGACTCGATCTCCGCGCGCCCCGGGCACTCGGAGCACCAGACCGGTCTGGCCATCGACGTGGGCGCGCCGGACGGTTCGTGCGCCCTGCTCGCGTGCTTCGAGGACACCCCTCAGGGCCGCTGGGTGGCCGATCACGCGCACGAGCACGGGTTCGTGGTGCGGTACCCGGACGGGCGCACGGGCACCACCGGCTACGCCTACGAACCGTGGCACCTGCGCTACGTGGGCGAGGACACCGCCACGAGCGTGAAGAACAGCGGGAAACCCGACCTGGAGTCCTACCTGGGCCTGCCCGGCGCTCCCAGCTACTGACCCCTCCCGCAGTGGCCACCGAGACGGCCGCGCACTGCGGCCCGGGACCGCACCGGGCACGAGCCACGTGCGGTGGACACGCGACGAGCGGTGGACGAGCCACGGGTGGTGAACGAGTGATGTGCGGTCAACCCGCGATGTGCGGTGAGCGAGTGCGGGGCCCGCGCCCGGGGAGGACGGCACTGTAGACAAGGCGACCCGTGGCCCATCAGAGGGGCCACGGGTCGTCTGCGTGGTGCTGCTCACGAGCGGCGGTGCACCGGACCGGGGGCCCCGCGGGCGTTCCGGTCCGGTGGCGTGCTCAGCTGAGGTGGCGCTCGTCCGGGCCGTTGTAGTCCGAGAGCGGGCGGATCAGGGAGTTGTTCGCGCGCTGCTCCATGATGTGGGCCGTCCAGCCCGCGATCCGCGCGCACACGAAGATGGGCGTGAACGTGGGGATGTCGAAGCCCATGAGCCAGTACGTGGGGCCGGCGGGGTAGTCCAGGTTGGGCTTGATGGACTTGGCCTCGTCCATGGACTTGGCCAGGCCGTTGTAGAGCCCCAGGATCTCCTGGCGGTCGTAGTGCTCCAGCATGCGGAACAGGGCGTCCTGCATGGTGGGCACGCGGGAGTCACCGTGCTTGTACACGCGGTGCCCGAAGCCCATGACCTTCTTCTTCTCGGCCAGCGCCTGGTCCATCCACTCCTTGGCGCGCTTCTCGGCCTCCTCGGCGGTCTCCTCCTTGCGGATCCCGAGCTCCTCGAAGGTGTGCATCACGGCCTCGTTGGCGCCGCCGTGCAGCGGTCCCTTGAGGGCGCCGATCGCACCGGTGACCGCGGAGTGCAGGTCCGACAGCGTGGAGGTGATCACGCGCGCCGTGAAGGTGGACGCGTTGAAGGAATGCTCCGCGTACAGGATGATCGACACGCGGAACGCGTCCACCACCTCGGGGGCAGCTTCCTCGCCGAAGGCCATCCACAGGAAGTTCTGCGCGTAGTCCAGGTCCTCGCGGGGCTCCACGACCTCCTGGCCGTGACGGCGGCGCTGGTCGTAGCAGACCACGGCGGGCATGACCGCGAAGAGCTCCTGGGCCTTGCGCAGCTCGGCCTCGGGGGAGTTGTCCTCCGCCAGGGGGTGCTGGGCGCCGATCACGGACGCGGCGGTGCGGCACACGTCCATGGGGTGGCACGTGGTGGGCAGCTCGTCGATCACGCGCTTGAGCTCGGGGGTCAGGGCGCGGTTCTCGCGCTCGAGGGTGCGGAAGGCCTCGAGCTCCTCCGCGGACGGCAGCTCGCCGTTCCACAGCAGCAGGGCCACCTCCTCCGCGGAGCACTTCTCGGCGAGCTCCTGCACGGGGTAGCCCCGGTAGAGCAGGGAGTTGGTCTCGGCGTTGACCTTGGACACGGCGGTGGCGTCCGCCACCACACCGGCGAGTCCCTTGCGGATTTCGGTATCGGCCACGGTTGATCTCCTTCGACAGCTGTGGACTAAGAACGTGTGATGGTTCCCACCCCACCAGAGTAGGCGGGGTGGGAACGGGGAGTCAGGAGTTCGGGGTGCCCGGCACCTCGAAGTTGAAGACCCCGGAGTCGAACTGGTTGTACCCGGTGTAGTCCACCAGCTCGTAGAGCCGCTTGCGCGTGAGCATGTTCTCCACCTGCGCCTGCTGGGTGCCGTCCTCTCGGATGGTGGTGAGCAGACGTTCGATGGCACCCATGGCCTGGCGCTCCAGGGACACGGGGTAGATGATCATCGACACCCCCGCGTCCTGCAGCTGCTGCCTGGTGAACAGCTCGGACTTCCCGAACTCGGTCATGTTCGCGAGGATCGGGACGTCAAGCGCCTCGGCCATGCGCTCGAACTCCGAGAGGTCCGCCATGGCCTCGGGGAAGATCACGTCCGCGCCGGCCTCGGCGAGCGCCTGGGCACGCTCCACGGCGGCGTCGAAACCGTCCACGCCGCGAATGTCGGTGCGTGCCATCACCACGAAGTTCGGGTCCCGGCGGGCCTCCACGGCGGCGCGGATGCGCTTGACGGCGGTGGCGGTGTCCACCACGTTCTTGCCGTCCAGGTGGCCGCAGCGCTTGGGGTTGAACTGGTCCTCGATGTGGCACCCGGCCAGCCCAGCGTCCTCGAGCTCCTGCACGGTGCGCGCCACGTTCATGGGCTCACCGAAACCGGTGTCGGCGTCCACGAGGCACGGCAGGTCCGTGCCGCGGGCGATCTGACCGGCGCGGGTGGCGACCTCGGTGAGCGTGGTCAGCCCGATGTCCGGCAGCCCGAGCTCGTTGGCCAGCACGCCGCCGGAGATGTAGACGCCCTCGAAGCCCTGCTCCTGGATGAGCTTGGTGGACAGCGGGGTGAAGGCGCCCGGGAACTGGGCGATCTCCGGTGCGGCGAGCAGCTCGCGGAAGCGCTCACGCTTCTGGGCGGGGGTCACGGTGGTGTACAGCATGATCAGAAGATTCCCTTCGGCGACTTCTCCAGCTCCACTGCGGCGGCGATGTTGAGCTGCCCCAGCTCCCCGGCCTTGAGCTCGGGCAGGCGCTGGACGGTGTCCAGGAAGCGCTCGATCTCCTCGGGGGCCACGAGACCCTCGGCCAGGGTGCGGAACTTGGTGATGTACTGCTCGCGGGCGAACGGCCGCGCACCGAGCGGGTGGGCGTCCGCCACGGCGATCTGGTCCGTGACCACGGAGCCGTCCTTCATGGTGATCTCCACGGAGCCGCCGAACGCCTTCTCCGAGATGTCCAGGGAGTGGTAGCGGCGGGTCCACTCGGGATCCTCCTCCGTGGTGACCTTGTGCCACAGCTCCACAGTGTCCGGGCGGCCGGCGCGCTCCGGTGCGTAGGAGTCCACGTGGTGCCACGCGCCGTCCTGCAGGGCGACCGTGAAGATGTAGGGGATGGAGTGGTCCAGGGTCTCGCGCGAGGCCGTGGGGTCGTACTTCTGGGGGTCGTTGGCCCCGGAGCCGATCACGTAGTGGGTGTGGTGGGAGGTCCTGATGAGCACCGACTCCACATTGGCGGGGTCGGTGACCTCGGGGTGCTCGCGGTGCAGCTTGCGGGCCAGGTCGATCCACGCCTGCGCCTGGTACTCCGCGGAGTGCTCCTTGGTGTACGTGTCCAGGATGGCGCGCTTGGCCTCGCCCGGGGCGGGCAGGGGCACCTCGTAGCTGGCCTTGGGGCCGGACAGCAGCCACGCGATCACGCCGTCCTCACCCTCGTAGATGGGGGTGGGGGAGGTCTGTCCGCGCATCGCACGGTCCACGGCCTCCACGGCCATCTTCCCGGCGAACGCGGGGGCGTGGGCCTTCCACGTGGAGATCTCGCCCTTGCGGGACTGGCGGGTCTGCGTGGTGGTGTGCAGCGCCTGGCCGATGGCCTGGAAGATCGTCTCGGTGTCCAGGCCCAGCAGGGTGCCGATGCCCGCGGAGGCGGACGGGCCGATGTGCGCGATGTGGTCGATCTTGTGCTCGTGCAGGCAGATGCCCTTCACGAGGTCCACCTGGACCTCGTAGCCCGTGGCGATGCCGCGGATCAGGTCCTCGCCGGTGCTGCCCACGTGCTGCGCCACGGCGAGGATCGGCGGGATGTTGTCACCGGGGTGGGAGTATTCCGCGGAGAGGAAGGTGTCGTGGTAGTCCAGCTCGCGCACGGCCACGCCGTTGGCCCACGCGGCCCACTCGGGGGACACGGCGGCGTCGTCCTCCGGGGCGCCGTAGAGCAGGGAGCCCTGGCCGGAGAACCCGGCGTTCGGCACCACCTTGTGGCACAGCGCCTGGGAGCGCGCGGAGACGATCGGGCCGCGGTTCAGGGAGGCGATGGCCACGGAGGCGTTGTCGATGATCCGGTTGATCACCATGTCCACCACCTCGGGCTCCACGGCCACGGGGTCGGTGGCCACGGAGGCGAGCTTGTGGGCCAGCTGCTCCTCGCGGGGCAGCTCTTCCTTGGAGGAGTACGTGCGCACGGTGTGTGTGACGGTCACGGGTGTTCCTTTCGGTGCGTGGTGCGTGGTTTTCGACGTGGTCGTGGTGCCCCTGGGCGGCCGCTCAGGAGGCCACCGGGACGGCGGCGAGCTCGGGGGTGCGCAGGGCGTTGCCGAGCGCGTTCTTGAGGTGGACGCGGGTGGTGGCCACGGCCAGGGCGGCGTCGCTCTCCGCGATCGCGCGGGCGATGGCCTCGTGCTCCGCGGCGGCGACGGCCAGACGGCGCGGGTTGGACGTGGACAGCCGGCGGACCCGCGCGAGGTGCAGCCGCACGTTGGCCAGCGCCTGCTGCAGGTAGGGGTTCTGCGCGGCGGCGTCGATCTCCGCGTCCATGCGGTCCACGAGCTCGTAGTACGCGACGTGGTCCGGATCGCCGGTGAGCGTCTCCGCGATGTGCGAGAGCTGCTCCGCGAGCTCCCGGAAGGTCTCGCGGTCGCCGCGCTCGGCGGCCAGCTCCGCGGCCCGGCAGTCCAGGGTGTCCCGCAGCTCGTACAGCGCGCGGACGTCCTCGGAGGAGATCGCGCTGACGACGACGCCGCGGCCGTTGTGCGGCTCGGTCAGCCCGTCCGCGGTGAGCCGGGACAGGGCCTCGCGCACCGGGGTGCGGGAGATCCCGAGCCGCTCGGAGAGGTCCACCTCCCCGAGCACCTGCCCGGGGGTCAGGCGCCAGGACACGATGTCAGCGCGCAGCTCGCGGTACGCGCGTTCTCCAGCTCGCATGTGCTCCTCCTGGCGTAGTGGTGACCCCATTGTATACACCCAGGGCGCGCGATCCAATCAAACCGCGGAATCATTGGGTTATTGCAGGCCTCGTGTATACTCAACTCTTGCCGGGTGTGATGCAGGGCACTAGCATGAAGGTACGCCGATGCCCGCCCCAGCACCACGTCCGGAGGACGCCATGTCGCAGCCCACCTACGAATCCGTCTACCGCGCGAGCGTGGATGATCCCGAGCGCTTCTGGCTGGACGCCGCCGACGCCGTGGAGTGGATC
>NZ_RCOM01000056.1 GCF_003667225.1 Kocuria rhizophila | reverse complement strand
GCCGCGGGGCGGGGTGGCGTGGGAAGACACGGGTGTCCTTGGGGTCGTCGCGTGCGGTGAGGGGACGTCGCCTGCCACCCGACGTCGCGCACCAGTGTAGTGCGGCGTTCGAAACTCGCGGGTCCGGTGCCGCTCGGAGCACAATGTGGAGCATGAGCGAAACCACACGCAACCAACCGCCCGTCGCCATGACCGTCGCGGGCTCCGAGGCCACCGGCGGCGCTGGCGCCCTGGCCGACATCAAGACCTTCACGTCCCTGGGGGTCTTCGGCTCCCTCGCGCTGACGTGCATCGTCGCGTTCGACCCCGAGAACGAGTGGGGCCACCGCGTGACCCCCGTGGACCAGCAGACCCTGGCGAACCAGCTGCAGACCATCACCGCGGCCTACGACCTGGACGCCGTGAAGATCGGGATGCTCGGCCACCCGGACACCATCCGCACCGTGGCCACGGCCATGAAGGAGCTCGAGCCCCGCCATCTGGTGCTGGATCCCGTGCTGATCTGCAAGGGCCAGGAGCCGGGTGCCGCGCTGGACACGGACCAGGCGCTGAAGGCGGAGGTGCTGCCGCTGGCCACGTTCGTGACCCCCAACCACTTCGAGTCCCTGTCCCTGTCCGGGATGGAGTCCATCGACTCGGTGGAGGACCTCAAGGAGGCCGCCAAGCGCATCCACGACTCCTCCGGCGCGGCCGTGCTCGCCAAGGGTGGCGTGCGACTGGCCGGGGCGGAGGCCGTGGACGTGTTCTACGACGGCTCCACGCTCGAGGTCCTCACCGAGCCCAAGGTGGGCGAGGTGCCCGTGTCCGGCGCGGGCTGCTCGCTCGCGGCGGCCGTCACGGCGGAGCTCGCCAAGGGGGCCACCCCGCTCGACGCCGCCCGCACCGCCAAGAGCTTCGTCACCGCTGGCATCCGGCACCGCTTGGGATCGCACCTGCCGTTCGACTCCCTGTGGCAGGGCGGATACGCCGCTGAGGCGTAGCCGGACAGCGCCACCGAGGTTCCTGGGAGCCTTCGGGGAATGCCCTGTTCTGCGGGGCATTCCCCGATCTCATGGGGTGGAATGGACATCGAACCCGCACGAGTGGTCAGCGAGACCCGATTTTGCTGACAGAACAAGGTAAGGTGTCGTCATGCCCCGCATCACAGCTCCCAGCAACGCCGCTCAGCGCAAGCGGACCCAGCGCGCCATCCTCGACGCGTTCGGCGAGCTGCTGTACAGCAACGGGCTCACGGACCTGACGATGACCCGCGTGGCCAAGACCGCCGGTGTGGGCCGCACCGCGGTCTACAACTACTTCGCAGACATGGGTGAGCTGCTCGTGGCCTACGCCCTGGACAAGACCGAGCGCTTCGTCGCGGACCTCAACCGGGATCTCTCGGCCACCGAGAACCCCGTGGACCAGCTGGGCGTCTACATCCAGCACCAGATCGAGGACCTCAGCCGCCGCCACCTGCCCCCCGGCCAGGCCATGCGCACCGTGCTCTCCCCCGAGGACTTCGCCAAGCTCGGCGAGCACGTGCAGAAACTGCAGGGCGTGCTCGCGGGAATCCTGCGGCGCGCCATGGACGAGGGCTACCTGCCCGAGGGGGACACCCACGAGCTGTCCCAGCTGGTGCACGGCTCCCTGACCTCCACCGCGGACCGCACCACCTCCGTGGAGAGCTCTCGAGCCCAGCAGGAGCGCACGATGGCCACGGTCCGCTTCATCCAGCGCGGCCTGGGCGCCCAGTTCGACGCCCAGATGCACCCCGTGCGGCTGCCCCAGCAGCCCCCGCGGCTGAGCGCGGTGTCCTGATCCCTGGCCCCCACGAGAGGCCCCCGCACCACACCGGTGCGGGGGCCTCTCCCGTTGGCGCTCCTCCCGGGACTCGTTCTGGCGCCCGGTGAACCGCCCCGCCGCCACCTTTCGACGCAGGTGCTTGCGCCTCGTGGCGGGCCCGGCACCTCACGCTCGACACGCACCGAAACTTCACACTGCGGTCATGACCTGGACCGATGCAGCTCCTACTCTCGTGCGCACCAGTTCCGACACAGGGAGCAGTCATGAAGAACTCACTCACCGCCCTGGCAGCCACCTGCCTCGTTCTCCCCCTCGCGTGCGCCACCCCCGCGCTCGCCTCCCCCGCCGTGCCGGCGTCCGCCACGGCGGCGACCTCCGGGGCGGCGACCTCCGGGGCCGCGGCGGCGACAGCGGCGGCGTCGTCCGCGAACGGCCAGCAGGGGCAGAAGGCCCAGCAGGGGAACTCGCCGCTGCGCGTGGCCACGTACAACGCGTCCCTGAACCGCGGCGCGGAGGGGCAGCTGCTCCGTGATCTCAGCACGCCGGACAACGAGCAGGCCCAGAACATCGCGGAGGTCATCCAGATCAACGCGCCGGACGTGGTGCTGGTCAACGAGTTCGACTACGTGTCGGACGGAAGGGCCGCCGAGGCGTTCCGTGACAACTACCTGTCCGTGAGCCAGAACGGCAAGGCGCCCCAGGACTACCCGTACTACTACACGGCCCCCGTGAACACGGGGGTGCCCTCCGGAATGGACCTGGACCAGAACGGCTCCGTGGGCGGGCCCGGTGACGCGTGGGGCTTCGGCCAGTTCCCCGGGCAGTACGGCATGGTCGTCTACTCCAAGTACCCGATCGACCGGGACCAGGTGCGCACGTTCCAGAACTTCCGCTGGCAGGACATGCCCGGCAACGAGATGCCCACGTCCTACTTCACCCCGGAGCAGCAGCAGAAGCTGCGGCTGTCCTCCAAGTCCCACTGGGACGTCCCCGTGCGGGTGGGGCACCAGACCGTCCACGTGCTCGCGGCCCACCCCACCCCGCCGAGCTTCGACGGCCCCGAGGACCGCAACGGCCGCCGCAACAACGACGAGATTCGCTTCTGGTCCGACTACGTGGGCTCCCCGTCCCGGTCGCGCTACATCTACGACGACGCCGGGGCGCGCGGCGGCCTCACACCCGGCGAGCGCTTCGTGGTCCTGGGCGACTACAACTCGGACCCGAACGACGGCGACTCCTACCCCGGTGCGATCGACCAGCTCCTGGACAGCTCCCGGGTCCGCGATCCGCGCCCCACCTCAGCCGGAGCTGTGCAGGCGGCCGCTCTGCAGGGTGGCGCCAACCGCACCCACGTCTCCGATCCCGCGTACGACACCGGGGACTTCTCCGACACCCCCGCCCCGGGCAACCTGCGGACGGACTACGTGCTGCCCTCCAAGAACCTCCAGGCGTGCCGGAGCGGGGTGTTCTGGCCGAAGCTCGGCGAACCCGGTTCGGAGCTCACGAGCGACCCCGCAGCGACCACCGACCACCACCTCGTGTGGGTAGACGTGAAGGTCCCCGGCAAGCACTGACCTGTTCCGGCTGGTGGCCGGGCTGCCGGGGCGGGGGCTTCCCGCAATCCGGCCACCTAGACCACCGGCCCCGTGCTCATTGCTCCCGCCCGGTGACCGTACCGGCCTGCGGGAGAACCGCGCATCGGCCACCCCGCGGAACGACGACGCCGCAGGTCACTCCCGCGGCGATCTGCGGCTCGTCCCCCGCTGCGCTTTCACGCTGGCGCGCCGTGTCCGCCGGAACGCGAGATCGTCCACCGTGGCCCTCAGCGCCAGACGTGCGCCGCGGATCCGTGAGCGCGCGGCCACCCGCAGTGCCAGCCGGTCCCGGAGGGTGAGGGGCGGAGCAGCGGCCAGCTCGGCGGCTTCCCGTTCCAGGTCCTCCGGGGCGAGGATGGTGGAGCCGCCGGACCAGGTGACCAGGCTGGGACGAGTGAGAGCGACGTCCCACCCGCACAGCTCCTGGAACGCGGGCCAGGCATCGGCCACATGCTCCAGCTTCTCGCCCGGCAAGGACCTTACGTAGTCGTCGAAGGCCCTCGCGGCCCGGCGCGTGATCGCGTACAGCCCCGCGCAGTCCCCGTGGCCCGCATACCGGCCGACGCGGTAGAGCCGCCGTTTCCCGCGCAGCACCCGTGAGAGCCAGGACACCTGGGACATGGCCGTGATCCGACGCCGCACCACGGTGCGCCGGTGCCGGGTCCACCCATCACCGAGCACCACGACGTCGTGCCCCAGGGGGGACTGGAGAAGGGTGCGCCCCACACGCGCGAAGTCCTCGGTGAACCTGGCATCGTCCTCCGCAACGAGCAGGACATCCGAGTCCGCACCAGCCTCGGCGGCGAAGTCCCGGATCACCCGGGCGTGGCTGATGGCGCAGCCGATCTCCGCTGGAACCGGGGCGCGCCCGTAGTGCTCGGCGAACCGCGCCGCGTCGAAGTACGGGGTCCAGTCCTGGGTGGCGCCGTGGAACGCCTCCGCCACCTCGAACACGCCGGCCAGCGGCTGCGCGAAGAAGCCCCGCCTGCGGCCGCTGCCGGGCAGGCTGACCACCGCCGCGCGGGCCACGGGAAGAGCTGAATCCACCATGCGCGAAGAATACCCGTGCGTCAGGGGCCGAGCGGGTGCTCCCCCAGTGCCCCCGGTCGTGCGCGGCAGCCCGTCCCTGGGAACCAGGGAACCAGGGAGCCAGGGAGCCAGGGAGCCAGGGAGCCAGGGAGCCAGGGAGCCAGGGAGCCAGGGAGCCAGGGAGCCAGGGAGCAGCGTGATGCACCTCACGGAGAGTTCACTTTCCCGTCATGACCTGGTCTCTTGCTCTTCCTACGCTCGCTGGCAGCAGTGCTGGACCGAAAGAACCGGTCGCCCCCTCTCGATCGTTCACCCCGTCGGCACCACTTCCACAGCCCATGCCCAGGAGATCACCGTGCAGACACCCCACTCCGCCACCCCCGCCAGCGCCGTGCGCCGTGGCGCGCTGGCCATCTCGCTCAGCGCCGCGCTGCTCACCACGGGACTCGGTGCCGCCCCCGCCTTGGCCGCGCCGAGCACCACGAGCATTGCCGCCATCCAGGGGACCGGTGAGAGCACTCCCCTGGCGGGCCAGACCGTCACCACGGAACCCGCGGTGGTCACCGCGGTGTACCCGCCAGGACCCGGGTCCCTCGGCGGATTCGTGATCCAGACGCCGGGCTCCGGAGGGACGATCACCGGGACCACGGCCTCCACCGGGCTGTTCGTCTACACCGGGCAGGCGCCCGTGACCGTGCAGAAGGGCGATGCCGTGCAGGTCACCGGAACCGCCGGCGAGTACAAGGGCCTCACGCAGCTCTCGGGAAACGTGAGCGTCAAGAAGGTCGTCAAGAAGGTGGCACCCGTCAAGCCGGTCACCACCGACTGGGCCTCCACCACCTCCTACCGGGAGAACCTGGAGTCCATGGTGTACCAGCCCCGGGAGAACTTCCGGGTGGCGGACACCTACGGTGTGGGTCGCTACGGGGAGCTCGGCCTCTCGGCGGGCTCGGCGCTCCCAGCCCAGCCCACCGACGTCGCCCTGCCCCGCAGCCCCGAAGCGGAGGCGCAGGCCGCGCGCAACGACGCCATCTCGGTGACCCTGGACGACGGCACCAACCGGGGCTTCGCCGCGAGCCCCCAGCAGGAGGCGCGCACCGTCCCGTACCTGGATCCCCAGAACCCCGTGGAAGTGGGCGACCGCGCGAAGATCACTGCTCCCGTGATCGTGGACTATCGGCACGACTCCTGGCGGTTCCAGCCCACGTCCGAGATCACCCGGGGCACTGAGCCCGCCCGCTTCACCACCGCCTCCGACAAGACCCCGCGCGTGGGAGGTCAGATCTCCGTGGCCTCGTTCAACGTGCTGAACTACTTCACCACCACGGGACAGCAGAAGAAGTGCAAGGGCGGCAACTACTCCACCGACGGCACCTACAACGTGGCCCAGGGCTGCGACGTCCGCGGCGCCTACGACGCGGCGGACCTCCAGCGCCAGCAGGCCAAGACCGTGGCGGCGATCAACCAGCTGGACGCCTCCGTGGTGGGTCTCATGGAGATCGAGAACTCCGCCAAGCTGGGTGAAGAACCGAACGAGGCGCTCGCCGCCCTGGTGGGCGCGCTCAACGGTGCGGCCGGCTACGAGAAGTGGGCCATCGCCCCCGTGGACGCCTCCCAGCTGCAGCCGGTGGCGGACCAGGACTTCATCACCAACGCGATCATCTACCAGCCCGCCGAGGCGAGCCTGATGGGTGAGGCCCAGGCGCTCGGCACTGAGGCGGGCGCCGGCGGGGCCTTCGAGAACGCCCGGACCCCGCTGGCGGCGTCCTTCACCGCCACGCAGGGCAAGGGTCGCGGCTCCAACGACCCGATCACCGTGGTGGTCAACCACTTCAAGTCCAAGGGCTCCGGACCCAAGAACGGCCCCAACGCGGACGCCGGGGACGGGCAGGGTGCCTGGAACGCGGCCCGGGTGGCCCAGGCCGAGGCGCTGGTGGACTGGATCCCGGAGCTCACGGACCGCGCCGGATCCGAGGACGTGGCCCTGCTGGGCGACTTCAACTCCTACACGCAGGAGGACCCCATGCAGGTCCTCTACTCGGCCGGCTTCGTCTCCGCACCCGCGGCCGCCGAGCACACCTACGTGTACGGCGGGCAGGTGGGCTCCCTGGACCACCTCCTGGTCTCGCGAAGCCTGCAGCAGCGCACCACGGGCGCGGACGTGTGGAACGTCAACTCCGGTCAGTCGCCCCTGTTGCAGTACGCCCAGTACCGCACCACCGCGCTGGACTACTACCGCCCCGACGCTGCCGCCTCCTCGGACCACGACCCGGCCATCGCCGGGTTCCGGGCGGGCCGGTAGCAGCTCGCCCAGACGACGTGCCCCTGTGGCCGCCACCTGGCGGTCGCAGGGGCACTGTCACGCCCCCGCAGTCCGCACGGTCGGGTCGTGAGGTTTTTCCATGAGCAATCATGCGTAATTTTCACTCGCGAACCCACGGTCCGCCGTGGGCGGGGCTACGATCCTGCTGTTCTGATCACCCTCGGGCGCAGGAACGGATCGGCCGGGCTGTCGATCACCGAGCACTGCAGAATCCCCAGTGCGCCCCCTCTGCAAAGGACCCACCATGGTCACCACCGCGCCCCTGCGCCGTTCCGTCGCCGCCATCATCCTCGCACTCGCCCTGGCCGCGGGTCTCTCCGTGGCCGACGCCGCGCCCGCCGAAGCCGCGAGCTCCGCCAAGCCGTGCACCGCAAGTGTCTCCGTCAAGAACCCCCGCCAGTGGACCACCACGGTGGTGAACGTGTCCCGCGTGGGCGCCAACGCCAAGGTGACCACCCGCGCGAAGTACAAGACCACAACCAACACCAAGCAGGCCAAGGCCTCCGCCCGCGGCACCGCCGCAGTGAAGTACCCGATCGCCGGGGCAACCCCGGGCCGCACGGTCTGGGTGGATGTCACCGCCGTCTCCGGCAAGACCACGTGGAAGTGCTCCACCTCGTTCACGCCTCGCCGCAAGTAGTTCCCGTCCTGGCTGCGGGGCCCGTGGCCGCCGCAGCCAGAGAGGTTTCCGGACCGGCACAGCGATTCCTCGGGTGCGCCACGTCGGCGCCGGGGCGGCATGAAAAGGCCGCAGGTCCTACCAGGACCTGCGGCTCCGAATGACATGAGCCGCGACAACGTGAACGTTGTCGCGGCTCATGTCTGCTGCGGAGGATGGGGGATTTGAACCCCCGAGGGCGTTAACCCAACACGCGTTCCAGGCGTGCGCCATAGGCCGCTAGGCGAATCCTCCAGGCACGCACGTGTTCCGCTCTCGCGGGGCACGTGCGGCAATCAGCATAGCCGAACTCCCGTCCAGCGCGCGAATCCGCACCCGCCTGGGCGTGGAGGACGCGGAGGATGGCCGGTTCGAACTCGGCGCGCGCTTGGGCTAAAGTAGTGGCCAGCCCCTCGTGTGGCGCCATCTCGTAAAACTCCCCCAGGGCCGGAAGGCAGCAAGGGTATACGGGCTCTGACGGGTGCACGGGGGGTCTTCACGTTCCTGGCTCCCCATGCGTGCGCGCCCCCTGAGGGCGTCTGCGACCCCCGCTAGAGTCTTGTCTGTGACTACCGCCCTGTACCGCCGCTACCGCCCGGAGACCTTCGAGGATGTCATCGGTCAGGAGCATGTGACCGAGCCGCTGATGACCGCGCTGCGCAAGAACAGGGTCAACCACGCCTACCTCTTCTCCGGACCCCGGGGCTGTGGCAAGACCACGTCCGCCCGCATCCTCGCCCGCTGCCTGAACTGCGCCGAGGGGCCCACGGCCACCCCGTGCGGACGGTGCGAGTCCTGCCAGGACCTGGCCCGGGACGGTGCCGGCTCGCTGGACGTCATCGAGATGGACGCCGCCTCCCACGGCGGCGTGGACCACGCGCGTGACCTCCGGGAGCGCGCCACCTTCGCACCCGTACGGGACCGCTACAAGATCTTCATCATCGACGAGGCCCACATGGTCACGCGCGAGGGCTTCAACGCGCTGCTGAAGATCGTGGAGGAGCCGCCGGAGCACGTGAAGTTCATCTTCGCCACCACGGAACCCTCCAAGGTGCTCACCACCATCCGCTCCCGCACGCACCACTACCCCTTCCGGCTGGTGCCGCCCGAGCCCCTCATGCGCTACCTCGAGCAGCTGTGCCAGGAGGAGGGCGTCACCACCGAACCCGGTGTGCTCTCCCTGGTGGTGCGCGCCGGCGGCGGGTCCGTGCGCGACTCGCTGTCCGTCCTGGACCAGCTCATGGCGGGCTCGGACGAGCGCGGGCTCACCTACGACCTCGCGGTCGCCCTGCTCGGCTACACCCACGCGGCTCTGCTGGACGACGTCGTGGACGCCTTCGCCGCCGGGGACGCCGCCACGGTGTTCTCCTCCGTGGACCGCGTGATCCAGACCGGGCAGGACCCCCGCCGGTTCGTGGAGGACCTGCTGGAACGTTTCCGTGACCTCGTGGTGGTCAACGCCGTCCCGGATTCTGCCGCCAACATCCTGCACGGGATGCCCACGGACCAGATCAACCGCCTGCGCAACCAGGCCACCCAGCTGGGCGCCGCAGAACTCTCCCGCTCCGCGGACATCACCAACGAGGCGCTCAACGAGATGACGGGGGCCACCTCCCCGCAGCTGCACCTGGAGCTGCTGTGCGCCCGCATCCTGCTGCCCTCCGCGGACGACACCACCCGCGGCATCACCTCCCGCGTGGACCGGCTGGAGCGGCGCCTCAGCATCCCGCGGGGCGCCGGGATCCGGCAGGGCGGCCAAGAGGTGCCCGCTGCGTCGGGAACGGTGGAACAGAGCGACGCGCCCGCAGCTCACGTACCCGGTGCTCCCGAGATCGCACCCGTGGCCCCCGACGCGTCGTCGGACCCCGACTCTTCTACGGCTCCCGCCCGTGAGCCCTCGGACCCGACGCCGTCCGGGCCCGTCCGGCAGGACGGCTCGGAACCGGGCCGCTCCGCCATGACCACACCGGACATCGCCGAGCCCTCGATCCCCGAGGACGAGGCGGAGGATCCGCAGGGCAGCGAGCACCCCGCCGCCGGTGACCCGGTCCCGGAAGAGGCTCGCGGTCCCCAGGGAAGTCACCCGCCCGCAGACGGGACCACGTCCGACCCCGAAGCCGCAGCACAGAACAACGCGTCCGACCGGCCCCGTTCCGAGCGCGAACGCGGTGGATCCGCCACGGGTCGTCCCGCCGGTCGAGACACCGCAGCAGCACCGGGACAGCAGGCTGCTGGTTCTCAGCACGCCGAGCACTCCGGCGGGAGCGACTCCGGCGGGGGCGACGCCGCCGCCAGTGACGTCACGAGCGGCGAGCTGGAGCTGCTGCGCTCCTCCTGGCCGGAGATCGTGTCCGCGCTGGCGGAGATCCGGCGTGTGGCCTGGGCCATCACGGTGCGCGGCACCCCCATCGCCTACGAGAACTCCACGCTGCGCATCGCCTTCGAGGGTGACGGCGACATCATGAACTTCCCCCGCTTCGAGGCGGACGTCCGCGCTGCCATCCAGAACGTGGTGGGTCTGGAGTGCGGGGTCGAGGCTGTGCGTCCCGGGGACACGAGGGGCCAGGGCGGCGGCGCAGACGGACCGTCCGCCGGCCCCGGGAAGGGCCCTGGCGGGCGAGGTCCAGCACCTCGCGCCCCTCGCGGTCCTTCTGCCACGGACCCGTCGTCCTCCCAGGAGCAGCCGGACTACTTCCGGGAGCCGGAGGGCTTCGGAGTCAACCGACGGCGGCAGGCACCGTCCTCCGATGAAGCGGGCCCCGGGTTCCCGCAGGGATCGTCCGCGCCACCGTCCCGGGAAGGGCCCGGTGGGCAGCCAGCCCCACAGGAGGCGCAGCCGCGCGGGTCGCGCGGCTCCGACACCGCACCACCGGAGGACGACGAACCGGTCACCTCGTGGTCCGTGGCCGCAATCCCCCAGCCGGGCACCGAGTCCGGAGAGAGCCGAACGAGCTCCGAACCTCAGAGCACCCAGGCACCCCGGGAGGCCGAACCCACAGACACCGCGTCTTCCTCGGCGCCGCCGGTCGACTCGTCGTCCGGAGCAGCCGAGGATCCCGGCACCGCCACAAGCCCCGATCCCCGGCCCGGAAACCCGGCACCGGACGGCTCCGGCTCCCCCACCGGTGAGCCCCTCGCCCGTGACGGTCGTGGGCGCCGCGCACCGGGCGCCGCGGCCATGGACGGGACCCAGAGAAGCGAGCAGGCAACCGGTTCCAAGATCGGCGCGGTGGGGTCCGCTCACGTCCCCGACCCTCGGGACGGCGGCTCCGCCGAGGGACCCCAGGACGACGACGCACTGCGTCCCAGCCCTCACGGTGGGGGTCGGCAGGACCACGGCCCGTCGACCGCCCCGGCTCACCGCCCCTCCGCCGACCGCGGTCCCGAGTACTGGAGCCCCGAAGAACCGCCCCCTCCACTGGAGGACGAACCCCCGGCGGACATGTACGACGAGCCGAGCCCGTCGGCGTCGCCGGCCTCTGCCCCTGCCGCGCCCTCCGACGCCGCGGAGAGCTCCCTGGGCAGCACGGGCGGCCCGGGAACCCCGCGTCGCGGCTGGCGCGAGCGCCACGCGGCAGCCATCGCGGCGGCCAGCAGAGGATCCGCGAACATCGCGCCGCCCAGCACCCGCAGCCCCGGCGTGGACGAGGAGAACTTCGTCCCGGGCGCGGACGACGAATCCCTGGAGGACTCGTCCCTGTACGGGAAGGCCGCGATCGAACGCATCCTGGGGGGGATGCTCATCGACGAGCGGGCGCACGACGCGAGCCAGTGACCCGGCGCGCCGCGACGGCCCGCCCGGCACGACAGGACGCCACAGCGTGCCGCGCACCGAGCCGCAGGGCCGCGTAGCCGCCCTCCCGCGACACTGCCCCACCGCGACACCGCACCACCGTGCGGTGACCCGCCGGCCCGCGGCTCCGGCCACCACCATCTTCCCGAAGGAGCACCGTGTACGAAGGACCGGTCCAAGACCTCATCGACGAGCTGGGGCGCCTGCCCGGCGTGGGCCCCAAGTCCGCGCAGCGCATCGCGTTCCACCTGCTGGACGCGGACAAGGACGAGGTCCAGCAGCTCGTGGACGCCATCTCCACGGTGAAGACCTCCGTGTCCTTCTGCGTGATCTGCGGCAACGTGACCGAGCAGGAGGAGTGCGCCATCTGCCGGGACGCCCGCCGGGACCGCAGTGTGATCTGCGTGGTGGAGGAGTCCAAGGACGTGATGGCCATTGAGCGCACCCGCAGCTACCGCGGGCTCTACCACGTGCTGGGCGGCGCCATCTCCCCGCTGCAGGGAGTGGGCCCGGACCAGCTGCGCATCCGGGAGCTGATGACCCGGCTGTCGGACGAGACGGTGCAGGAGATCGTCCTGGCCACGGATCCCAACCTCGAGGGCGAGGCCACGGCCACGTACCTGTCCCGGCTGCTGAAGACCCTGGGCATCCGGGTCACCAGGCTGGCCTCCGGGCTGCCGGTGGGCGGTGACCTGGAGTACGCGGACGAGGTCACACTGGGCCGCGCGTTCGAGGGCCGCACGGTGGTCTCGGAGGCCACGTAGGGCAACGCGCTGGCCCGCCGGACGGTGCGCCTGCCTGCCCGGAACCGCCCCGTGATCCCGTGATCGGCTGTCCCCCGAACCAGTAGCATGGAGCAGAATCCCCGAGACCGCCCGCCCGCACAGGGCAGGTGCCCGTCCGCGAGAGGAATGCATGAGCCTCATTGTCCAGAAGTTCGGCGGCTCGTCGGTCGCCGATGCCGACGGCGTCCGCAGGGTCGCCCGGCGAGTGGCCGAGACCCGCAACGCCGGCAACCAGGTGGTCGTGGTCGTCTCCGCCATGGGCGACACCACCGACGACCTCCTGGACCTCGCCAACGAGGTGGCCCGCAAGCCACCCGCCCGCGAGCTGGACATGCTGTTGACCTCGGGTGAGCGGATCTCCATGGCGCTGCTGGCCATGGCCATCTCGGACCTCGGCGTCCCGGCGCAGTCCTTCACGGGCTCCCAGGCGGGCATGATCACGGACGGCGCCCACGGTGCGGCCAAGCTCGTGGAGGTCAGCCCGCTGCGGGTTCAGGAGGCGCTGAACAACGACAACGTGGCGATCATCGCCGGTTTCCAGGGCATGAACCGCTCCTCGAAGGACATCACCACGCTCGGCCGTGGCGGCTCGGACACCACCGCCGTGGCGCTGGCCGCAGCCCTGAAGGCGGACGTGTGCGAGATCTACTCGGACGTGGACGGCGTGTACTCCGCGGATCCGCGCATCGTGCCCTCGGCCCAGAAGCTGGACCGGGTCTCCTCGGAGGAGATGCTGGAACTGGCGGCGAACGGCGCCAAGATCCTGCACCTGCGCTGCGTGGAGTACGCCCGCCGCTTCAACGTCCCGCTGCACGTCCGCTCGTCCTTCACCCACAACGAGGGCACCTGGGTCCTGCCCAGCCCCGACGAGATCCTCACTCCCCAGAAGGAGATCCCCTTGGAACAGCCGCTGATCGCCGGTATCGCTCATGATCGCAGCCAGGCCAAGATCACGATCGTGGGCGCGCCGGACCATCCGGGCATCGCCTCACGGATCTTCCGCCTGCTCGCGGACTCCGAGGTGTACGTGGACATGATCGTGCAGAACGTCTCCACGGGCGAGCACCCCCTCACGGACGTGTCCTTCACCCTGGACGAGTCCCAGGGCACGCTGGCCATGAACCTGCTGCGCGCCGCCGAGGAGAAGATCGGCTACACCCGCCTGGACTACAACAGCGAGGTGGGCAAACTGTCGCTGGTGGGTGCGGGCATGAAGACGAACACGGGCGTGGCCTTCCAGTTCTTCCAGGCGCTCGCGGACGCGAACATCAACGTAGACATGATCTCCACGTCCGAGGTCCGCATCTCCATCGTCACCGCCGTCGACAAGCTCGACGAGGCCGTGCGCGCCGTCCACACCGCCTTCGGCCTGGACTCGAGCGAAGAGGCCACCGTCTACGGGGGCACGGGGCGCTGACCCCGGCGCACCTGCCATGACCACACGCCCCACGCCTGCCGAGGACCCGCTGGCCCTGTCCAGCCAGCTGTGCTTCTCCCTGTCCGTGGCCTCGCGCATGGTGGTGCACAGCTACCGCCCGGTCCTGGAACCGCTGGGACTGACCCACCCGCAGTACCTGGTGATGCTGGCCCTGTGGGACCGCCACCCGCGCACGGTCAAGGACCTGGGCGAGAACCTCATGCAGGACTCGGCCACGCTGTCACCGCTGCTCAAGCGCCTGGAGGCCCGCGGGCTCATCACCCGGGAGCGGGATCCGGGCAACGAGCGCGCGCTCGCCGTGACCGTCACACCCGAGGGTGCTGCGCTGCGGGAACGGGCCGTGCAGGTCCCGGAGGAGATGATGCGCCGGCTGCGGGTCACCGCGGAACAGGTGCAGCGGCTCAACGAGGAGATGCACCTGCTGATCGCCACCGCACAGGAGAACGCACAGGAGAACGAGGAGGACGGCACCCGTGCGTGAGGTCCTCAGCCGGGAGGAGTGGACCCGGAGGGAACGGGCCCACCAGGACCGGGTCTCCCGCTGGACGGAGCCGTTCCTGGAGCGCCGTTCCCGCGGGGAGAAGCACCCCGTGGAGGACTTCCTCTTCACCTACTACACGCTGTCCCCCGCGCAGTTCACCCGCTGGCACCCGGGCCCCGGCGTCGTCCTGCTGGACGCCCCGGAGCGCGCGGACTGGAAGTTCTACCGACCGGCAACCGTGGCGGAGCTCGCGGTGCCGGGCGCGTGGGAGGCCGCGAGCGGCGTCGTCGTGGATGCAGACGCTTTCCTGGCCAAGCGGGAAACCGCGGTGAAGTTCACGCGCGAGATCCTGGCGAACACCGCGGCCAAGTCCGGCACGTTCGACTGCTTCGGGCTGCACGAGTGGGCCATGGCGTACCGCGCGGAGGAGAACGGCTTGCGCCATGAGAACGCGGGGCTCCGGCTGGGCGCGAGCGGCACCGATGCCGTGGTGGAGGGCCACCGGATCCGGTGCTCGCACTTCGACGCGTTCCGCTTCTTCCAGCCGCAGGCCGTGGAGCGCAACGAGCTGCAGCCCACGCGCGAGGCCCAGCGCACCATGGAGCAGCCGGGGTGCCTGCACGCGAGCATGGACCTCTACAAGTGGGCGTACAAGCTGCTGCCCGCGGTGGACTCGGAGCTGCTTGCGGACTGCTTCGAGCTCGCGTGGGACGTGCGCGTCACGGACATGGAGGCCTCCCCCTACGACCTCGCGGACTGGGGCTACGAGCCCGTGCGGATCGAGACCCCCGAGGGCAAGGCCGAGTACGTGCGGCGGCAGCGCGCGTTCGCCGCACGCGGCACGGAGCTGCGGCACCGCCTGGTCTCCGCCACGGACCGCATCCTGGCCGCCGCCGCGTGAGCTGGCAGCAGGTTCCCGACGCCGCCGCGGTCGCCCGCGCGCTCGCCGCACCGTCCAGCGCGGTCCCGGTGCGCGTGGGGGACGCCGCCCTGGTCCTGACACGGGACGCGGCCGGAACCCTGCGGGCCCTGTCGAACGAGTGCCCGCACCAGGGCGCCATCGTGTGCCGCTCGGCGGAGCAGAGCGCCGATGCGCTGGAGTGCCCCAACCACTACTGGGTCTTCGACCTCGCGGGCGCGTTCCAGGGCTCCCGACTGGTCCTGGACATGGGCCGCACCGCACCCCCGGACCCGGCCAAGAACCTGCCGGAGGTCCCGTGCCGGGAGGTGGCCGGTCTCGTCGAGGTGGACGTGTGAGTCCCTGCCCGGTTCAGTCCCGCGCCACGTACCGGTGCTCCGGGCGGCCCCTGCTGCCGTAGCGCAGCTCCAGCTGCACCGTGCCCCGCTGCACCATCTGGGACAGGTAGCGCTGGGCGGTGGCCCGCGAGATCCCCACGGCGCGGGCCACGTCCATCACGGTGACCTCCCCGCCATCGACCACGGCGTCCGCGACCGCGGACTCGGTGGCCGACGCCGCGGTGCCGGCCGGGGCGTCGTCGGCGCCGGTCATGGCACGCCGGGCGCGGTCGATCGCGGACTGGGACAGGGGCCCGGGGGCGTCGAGCTGGCGGCGGTACCGCGCGTAGGCCCGCAGCTTGGCCATGAGCACCTCCGGCTCGAACGGCTTGAGCAGGTACGCGAGCGCGCCGCGGCGGAACGCCGTGGCCACGGTGGCCCGCTCGGAGGCCGCGGAGAGCACGAACGCGTCCACGTCCACGGCCCGCAGCACGTCCAGCCCGGAGCCCTGGGGAAAGTAGACGTCCACGAGGACGAGGTCCGGGGCGTGCTGCTCGACCGCCGCGGCCACGGCCCGCAGGTCGTGCACCGGGGGCAGCGCCTCGAAACCCGGCACGGAGTTCACGTAGCCCACGTGCAGGGCCGCCACGTGGAAGTCGTCGTCGATGATCAGGACTCTGAGGTCGCTCACGGGTTCTCCTCCGCGGTCGGGAAGGTGGGTGGGGTGCCGGCCAGCACCCCGGGCAGCCTGGCGGCGAACACGGCGCCGAGCCCGTCAGCCCCGCCACCCGGATCCGCGAGCCACACGTCCCCGCCCATGGTGCGGGCGAGCCGCCGGGACAGGCTGAGCCCCACCCCGTGGCCGTGCACCCCGGCCTCGGCGCCCGCGCGCGTGCTGACCCCGGAGGCGAAGATGTCCAGACCGGGCGCCACCCCGGCCCCGGAGTCGGCCACCGCGAGGTGCAGCGTGGAGCCCTCGCTGAGCAGGTCCACCTCCACCCAGCGCTCGTCCGGCTCCGCCGGTGCCGCGTCGATCACGGCGGCCACGGCGTTGTCCACGAGGTTGCCGAGGATCGCGGTGACGTCCTGGGCCTCCACGAGCTGGCCCGCCAGGGCGGTCTCGAGCCCCACCCGCAGCTGCACCCCGCGCTCGTGGGCCTGCACGCCCTTGGCGCCGATGAACGCCCGCAGGAACGGTTCCTCCACCGCGGTGATGTTCTCCACCGGGTCCCGCACGGGCCCGGAGGCCATGATCTCGGCCATGTAGTCCCGCGCGTACTCGTGCTCCCCGTTGCCCAGCAGCCCGGAGATGGTGTGCAGCCGGTTGGCGAACTCGTGGCGCTGCGCCCGCAGGGCGTCGGTCATCGCCTGCATGGCGGTGAGCCGGCTGCGCAGGTCCTCCATGGCCGTGAGGTCCCGCAGCAGGACCACCTGGCCCAGGTCCACCCCGTCCCGGTGCACGCTCTGCACCTGCGCCCGGATCGTGCGACGGGAGGTGTCCAGGCGCACCACCACCTCACCGGACCCGCTCCCGGAGCGCTGCCGCGTGATCGCGTCCGTCAGGGCGGCGTCGACCCCCGCCTCGGTGTAGGGACGGCCGACGACGTCCGCGGCCTCCGCGCGCCGCGGCAGCTCGAGCATCACCCGGGCGGCCTTGTTGCGGATGCTGATCCGCCCGTCCGGGCCGATGCCGATCACCCCATCCTCCACCCCGTAGAGCACGGCCTCCTGGTCCCGGACGAGCTGCGCCATCTCCTCGGGCTCCAGCCCCAGGGTGGTGCGCCGCAGCCAGCGCACCAGCAGGGCGGCGGCCCCCGCGGCGAGCGCGACGGCCAGCACCGCGATCACGAGGATGGAGGCGATCGCCCGCTGCAGCTGACCCGTGACGGCCGCGACGGGGACCCCCACGCTGACCTCCCCCACCACACGGTCCCCCTGGCGCACGGGCACCTTGGCGCGCACCGAGTCCCCCAGGGTGCCGGCGTCCCGGGACACGGACTCGTGGCCGCCCAGGGCGTCGGGGGCGGTGCTGACCTTCTGACCGAGGG
>NZ_RCOM01000055.1 GCF_003667225.1 Kocuria rhizophila | reverse complement strand
AGCGTTCGTCCTGAGCCAGGATCAAACTCTCCGTCAAAAAATTCAACAGAAACCACCCACCACACACACGCGGTACGGTGGGATCCCAGCTGACACCCAACACCCCCAGGAAACGGGAAAACACCTGAAAAGATGCTGGGCCTCAACCAAAAATATAAAACTTCTGGTATCAACAAACTAGACACACTATTGAGTTGACAAACAACACACCACAACGCAGCTCCCCATCACGAGGACCACCACGGTCGGTTGCGATCTGCAAGGTTACCGTCCGGCGCCATCTGCCGCAACCCGAGGTGAACTATAGGTTGCCGTTCGATGTCGCCGTTGTCTCGGTGACTTGCGGGGATTTATCCTAGCACACGATTCGACCATGTCGAAGCGGACACTGCGGGAGATCCCTGATCCGTTGCCCCGTTCCGGCCCGCTGGGCCGTCGCCGCGGCAACTCGGAAGACATTACACGCGGCCCCGGGATACGACAAACCCGCGGTCGGCGTGGTGCCGTCCGCGGGTTCGTCGTCCTGTTGCCGCACAGGCCACAGCGACCTGCCGGGGTGTGAGGTCAGGGAGTGGTGTCCCCGTGCTCGGTGGTGCGGGTTCCGGCGGTGGCCGAGTTGCCGGCCGGCTTGAGGAACAGCACTGCGAGTGGCGGCACGGTCAGTTCTGCGGAGGCCGGCTTGTCGTTGTACGCCCCCTCGGTGGCGGTCACGCGTCCCAGGTTGCCGACGCCCGAACCACCGAACTGCTCGGCGTCCGTGTTGAGCACCTCTTCCCACTCGCCGGCCCAGGGCAGACCCAGCCGGAACCCCTCGTGCGTGTTGCCCGCGAAGTTGGCCACGCACACCAGGGGGTTGCCCTGGTCGTCCCACCTGGTGAAGGACAGCGTGTTGCGCTGCGCGTCGTTCGCGTCGATCCACTCGAAACCGGAGGGGTCGTTGTCCCGCGAGTAGAGCGCCGGGGTGCTCCGGTAGACCTCGTTCAGGGACTTGACCAGTTCCTGGACACCGTGGTGCGGCGGGGTCTCGGAGAGCCACCAGTCCAGACCGTGCTCCTGCGACCACTCCGACTCCTGGGCGTACTCCGTGCCCATGAAGATCAGCTGCTTGCCGGGGTGCGCCCACATGTATGCGAGGTACGCGCGCACGTTGGCCAGCTGCTGCCACCGGTCACCCGGCATCTTGCGGAGCAGGGAGCCCTTGCCGTACACGACCTCGTCGTGGGAGATCGGCAGGATGAAGTTCTCCGAGAACGCGTAGACCATGGAGAACGTGGCCTTGTTGTGGTGGTAGTGCCGGTTGATCGGGTCCTCGGCCATGTACTCGAGGCTGTCGTGCATCCAGCCCATGTTCCACTTGATGCCGAAGCCCAGCCCGCCCGCGCTCGTGGGCTTGGTGACGCCGGGGAAGGAGGTGGACTCCTCCGCGATCATCACGATGCCCGGGTTGCGCCGGTAGGCCGTGGCATTGGCCTCCTGCAGGAAGGCGATGGCCTCGAGGTTCTCCCGGCCGCCGTACTGGTTGGGTTCCCACTCGCCGTCGTTGCGGGAGTAGTCCAGGTACAGCATGGAGGCCACCGCGTCCACGCGGAGCCCGTCCACGTGGAACTCCTCGAGCCAGTAGTTGGCGTTGGCCACCAGGAAGTTGCGCACCTCACGCCGGCCGTAGTCGAAGATGAGCGTGCCCCAGTCCTTGTGCTCGCCGCGGCGGGGGTCCGGGTGCTCGTAGAGCGGCTGGCCGTCGAAGTTGGCCAGCGCCCACTCGTCCTTGGGGAAGTGCCCGGGCACCCAGTCCACGAGCACGCCGATCCCGGCCTGGTGCAGCTGGTCCACCAGGTAGCGGAACTCGTCCGGGGAGCCGAAGCGCGAGGACGGCGCGTAGTAGCCCGTCACCTGGTAGCCCCACGACCCGCCGAAGGGGTGCTCCGCGACGGGCATGAACTCCACGTGGGTGAACCCCTGCCACGTGAGGTACTCCACGAGCTCCCGGGCGAGGTCCACGTAGCCGAGACCCATCCGCCACGACCCGAGGTGCATCTCGTACACGCTCATGGGCGCGTTGTGCGGGTCGGTCGCCGCCCGCGCGGCCATCCACTCGGCATCGCGGAACTCGTAGTCGGACTCGAACACGCGGGACGCGGTGGACGGCGGGATCTCCGTGCCGAAGGCCATGGGGTCGGCCTTGTCCCGCCACGCCCCGTCCGCCCCCTGGATGCGGTACTTGTAGGTGTCCCCGGACTTCATGCCGGGCACGAACAGCTCCCAGACGCCGCTGGAGCCCAGCGAACGCATCGCGTGCTCGGAACCGTCCCAGCCGTTGAAGTCGCCGATCACGCGCACGGACTGGGCATTGGGAGCCCACACCGCGAAGCTCACGCCGGTGACGTCGCCCAGCGGCGAGGGGTACCGGCGCACGTGGGCGCCGAGCACCTCCCACAGGGTCTCGTGCCGTCCCTCCCCGATCAGGTGGAGGTCCAGCTCGCCCAGGGTGGGTGCAAAGCGGTAGGGGTCGTCGACGAGCTCGGGCTCCTTGCCCGCGTAGCTCACCTCGACCCGGTAGTCGGGGATGCGGCCCTTCTCGTGGGCGGGGACCACACCGGTGAAGATCCCGCCCCACTCGTGCTCCAGGGGGAAGATGCCGTCCGGCGTGCGCACCGCCACGGACGTGGCGAAGCGCCTCAGGGTGCGGATGGTCACCGAGCCGTCCGGGTTGGGGGGCGCTCCGAGCACCGAGTGCGGATCGTGGTGCCGCCCCTCGGCCACGGCCGCGAGGACCTCCTCGGTCACGGGCGCGGGTCCACCGGCCGCAGTGCCCGACGACGTCCGGCCGACCCGCGAAGCCGCACCGTTCCCACCGGTCTGCGCAGCCGCAGGAACCGCCCCGGCCCGTGCGTCGGCGGCATCGCCGGCCCCGGCCCCGGTTCCTGAGGACGTGCCGTCCCCGGCCGTGGTGTGCGCTGCGTTCCCGGCACCGGGAGTCGACGCCGCACCGTCACCGGTCCTCGCCGCGGCACCGCTGTCCGCCGCGTCGACCGAGGCCGTGCTCTCGCCGGCGGTTCCCGCTGCGGCAGCGGTGCCGGACACCGGACTCCCGTCGGCCACGGGCGTGGACTCCGCGCGCACGGCGCCGTCCGGACGCGCAGCCGGGCGGGCGGCGTCGGCGGCGTCCTGCGACACGGGCGCACGGTCGGAGGCGGCGTGGGGATCTGAGGGACGGGGGTGCTCGGTGGTCACGAAATCCTCGGTTCTGGACGGCGTTGATGGGCTCTCGTGGTTCTCACTGTTCACGGTACGGGAGCGGGCATGCTCAAGCGAACGAACCACGGCGTCCGCCGGCACCCGGACCCAGTCGGGCCGGTTGCGCTCCTCGTAGACGACCTCGTACAGGGCCTTGTCCAGCCACAGGGCGCGGAACAGGACACCGTCCGTGTCCACGGGGACTCCGCTGCGCGAGCTGTAGCCCTCCAGGAAGGCGTCGGACACCGCCCTGGTCCACTCACCCATGTCCCGGCCGTTCTCCCTGCCGGCCATGGCGCCCGCGTAGTCGAACGAGCGCAGCATGCCCACCACGTCCCGGAGGGCGACGTCCGGGCGGACCCGCTCCTTGATGGGGCGCAGCGGCTCACCCTCGAAGTCCAGGATGCGGAACCCCTGCGCGTCGCTGTGCAGCACCTGTCCCAGGTGGTAGTCGCCGTGGATCCGCTGCAGCGGGGGGATCTCGCGGATCTCCGCCAGCTCCTCCAGAACACGTTCCAGCTCGGGGCGCAGCTGCTCGAAGCGCTCCCCGCAGGACTCCCAGGCCCACCTCACGCGGCCGGTGAGGTCCTCCAGGAAGCGGCGCCGGGCGTCGTCGTCCGCCTCCGTGGGGTCGAAGGCCGCCAGCAGGTCCGCGTGGACGCGAGCGGTGGTGACCCCGAGGTCCCGGGCGAGCTCCGTGAAGTCGCGGCCCTCCGTGGCCGCGGCCACCGTCATCTCCCAGGCGTCGCGCGAACGGTCCAGGAACTGCGCGGCCACGGCCAGCTGCCCCGAGGTGGTCACGAGGCCCTGACGCCACTGGGCGTCGATCCACCCCGCCGTGGCGGGCACCGCAGAAGAACGGTGCGCCGTGAGCCTGACGCCCACCTCGACGTCCGGGTTGCGCCCCTCGCCCACCACGCGGAAGAACTTGACGATCACCGCGTCCTCCCGCAGCGCCGACTCGTCCTCCCCGCGGTCCGCGGGCCGCAGGATCACGGACGTGTTGGACTGCTCGGAGGTGATCACGTGGATCTGCTCCGCGCCGGCGATCCGGTAGTCGGTGTTCAGCGCGCCCGTGTGGCGACCGTGCAGGCCCATGCCGCGGCGCAGCACGCCGCCCTCCGTGAGCTGCGCGTCCATCATCCGCAGCACGCGGTCCATGAACACCGGATCCCCCACGGCGTCGTAGACGTGGACCGTGCTCCCGTCCGCCGGCCGCGCGGCGTCCCGGGTGGCCCCCGTCTGCTGCCCGGAGGGCGTGTCCCGGGCCTGCGAACGGCGCCGGTCCAGCAGCGCGCCCGCCTGGGACACGGCCCGGCGCAGGAACGACGACGCTCCGTCGGCGGCCGAGGCAGTCCCCTCCGGAACGGAACCGTCCCCGCCGGTCCGGTAGGAGCCGATCTCGAAGTCCGCGAGCTCCGGCACGGCCTCCTCCGAGAGGAGCACGGGGATGTTGAGCAGCTCGCTGCGCTCCCCCACCGTGACCTCCACCAGGAGCACGATGCGCTCGCGCCCCGGCTGGGACTCCCACCTGTCACCGGCGTCCACCCCGGCACGGCCCACCACGCTCAGCCGCAGCTGGTCCGGGGTGGCCGTGAACGGGAACCACCGCCGGCTCGGCAACCAGTCGCGCAACCTGTCGAGAACCTGCTGATCCGTCATGGGGATCCCCCGCTTTCGTCTGGAAGTCACTGTCGCGCTCGCGCGGGCGGACCCGCGCGGGCTCACTCGCCTCGCGCGGGCTTGATGATCGGCATGGCCACCGTCTCCGGGTGGTTGCCGTCCGTGCTCGGAGCCTGGCGCAGGCGCAGCCAGAAGAAGTCCTGCGAGCCCAGGGTCACGCGGTAGTCACCCGTGTCCGAGAACTCCCCGAACGGCTCGCCGCCGAACAGCTCACGCGTGCCCCGCCCCGCGTACTCCGGGAGGTGCACGGAGCAGCTCGCGGGCGTGTGCGCGAGGTTGAATACGCACAGCACGGTCTCCCCCACGCCGTCCTCGGCGTCCTCGGGCGCCAGCCGGCGCAGGAACGCCAGGACCGACTCGTGGTCCGTGTCCACGTTGACGTACTCTCCCATCCCGAACGCGGGGTGGGCCTTGCGCACCATGAGCATCTGGCGGATCCAGTGCAGCAGCGATGACGACGACGCCAGCTGGGTCTCCACGTTGGTCTGCGTGTAGTTGTAGACCAGCGACTGCACCACGGGCAGGTACAGCTTGCCCGGGTCCGCCGTGGAAAACCCGGCGTTGCGGTCCGGGGTCCACTGCATGGGGGTGCGGGAGGCGTCCCGGTCGTCCAGCCAGATGTTGTCGCCCATGCCGATCTCGTCCCCGTAGTACAGGAACGGGGAGCCCGGCAGGGAGAGCAGCAGGGCGTGGGCGAGCTCGAGCTCCGCGCGGGAGTTGTCGAGCAGCGGGGCCAGGCGGCGCCGGATGCCGATGTTCGCGCGCATCCGGGAGTCCGGGGCGTACCAGCCGAGCATGGCCTGGCGCTCCTCGCTGGTGACCATCTCCAGCGTGAGCTCGTCGTGGTTGCGCAGGAACGTGCCCCACTGCGTGCCGCGCGGGATCTGCGGGGTGTTCGCCATGGTGGAGACGATCGGCGCGGCCTTCTGGTCACGCAGCGAGTAGTAGATCCGCGGCATGATCGGGAAGTGGAAGCACATGTGGCACTCCGGGGACTCCTCCGTGCCGAAGTACTCCACGACCTCGTGGGGCATCTGGTTGGCCTCCGCGACGATCACGCGGCCCGGGTACTCCCGGTCCACCATCTCGCGCAGCTTGACCAGGAAGTCGTGGGTGCCCGGGAGGTTCTCGCAGTTGGTGCCCTCCTCCTCGATGAGGTACGGGATGGCGTCCGCCCGGAAGCCGTCGATGCCCATGTCCAGCCAGAACTTCACCACGTCGAACACGGCCTCGACGACCTTGGGGTTCTCGAAGTTCAGGTCCGGCTGGTGCGAGAAGAACCGGTGCCAGAAGAACTGCCGACGCACCGGGTCGAAGGTCCAGTTGGAGACCTCGGTGTCCACGAAGATGATGCGGGCGTCCTGGTACTTCTCGTCCGTGTCCGACCACACGTAGAAGTCCCCGTAAGGGCCCTCCGGGTCCTCGCGGGACGCCTGGAACCACGGGTGCTGGTCCGAGGTGTGGTTCAGGGGCAGGTCCGTGATGACCCGCAGCCCGCGGGCGTGGGCCTCCGCCACGAGCCGCTTGAAGTCGCTCACGGTGCCGAACTCGTCCAGGACCGAGTAGTAGTCCGAGATGTCGTAGCCGCCGTCGCGCAGCGGGGACTCGTAGAACGGCGGCAGCCACAGGCAGTCGATGCCCAGCCACTGCAGGTAGTCGAGCTTCTCGATCAGACCGGTGAAGTCCCCGGAGCCGTCGCCGTTCGCGTCCGAGAAGGCCCGCACGAGCACTTCGTAGAACACGGCCTTGCGGAACCAGTCGGGGTCGTGGGCGATCCCGGGAGCGTTGAGGTGGAAAGGAGTGGTGCTCATGGTCGGCGGGGCTGCCCTCTCGAGGAGACGTTGTGGCGTACGGCTGGTGCTCGGTGGCCGCCGCCGCGCGGGTGCGCACGGCGGCGGCGCGGACTCACTTCACGTCGCGGCGGATGCTCAGGACGTGCACGGGCTCCACGTACGGGTCCAGCCGCACGTAGTTGTGGGTGCCCCACTTCCAGCTGGAACCCGTGATGAGGTCGTCCACCCAGAAGGAGCCGTCCTCGTTGAAGTCCTGGTCCCGCAGGTCCAGGGCGTCCAGGTCCAGCCACACGGTGGCCTCGCGCGTGGCGTGGGGATCGGTGTTGACCACCACGACCACGGTGTCCTTGACCTGCGCACCGTCCCGGTCCACGGTCTTGGTCTTGCTGAACGCCACGATGGCGTCGTCCGAGGCGCTCTGCAGCGTGAGGTTCTGCAGGTCTCCCAGCGCCGGGTGGTCCCGGCGGATCTGGTTCAGCCGCGTGAGGTACGGGGCGAGGGACTCGCCGCGCTGCACCGCGCCGTCGAAGTCGCGGGGGCGCAGCTGGAACTTCTCGTTGTCGATGTACTCCTCCGCGCCGGGGCGGGCCACGTGCTCGAACAGCTCGTACCCCGCGTACACGCCCCACAGCGGGGACGCGGTGGCCGCGAGCGCCGCGCGCACCTTGAACGCGGCGGGGCCGCCGAACTGCAGGTACTCCGTGAGGATGTCCGGGGTGTTGACGAAGAAGTTGGGGCGGTAGAAACCGGAGGTCTCGTGGGAGACCTCCTGGAGGTACTCCTCGATCTCCTCCTTGGTGTTGCGCCACGTGAAGTAGGAGTAGGACTGCTGGAAACCGGCCTTGGCCAGCCCCTGCATCATGGCCGGTCGTGTGAACGCCTCCGCCAGGAACACCGTGTCCGGGTGCTCCTCGCGGACTCGGGCGATCAGCCACTCCCAGAACCACAGGGGCTTGGTGTGGGGGTTGTCCACGCGGAAGATGTCCACGCCGTGGGAGATCCACAGCTCCACGACGCGCAGCACCTCGGCGGCGAGCCCCTGGGGATCGTTGTCGAAGTTCAGGGGGTAGATGTCCTGGTACTTCTTGGGCGGGTTCTCGGCGTAGGCGATGCTGCCGTCCGCGCGGGTGGTGAACCACTGCGGGTGCTCGGTGACCCACGGGTGGTCCGGGGAGGCCTGCAGTGCGAGGTCCAGGGCCACCTCGAGGCCCAGCTCGTGGGCGTGGGCCACGAACGCGTCGAAGTCCTCGAACGTGCCGAGGTCCGGGTGGATGGCGTCGTGCCCACCCTCCGGGCCGCCGATCGCCCACGGGGAACCGGGATCCTGCTCGCCGGCGGTGAGGGTGTTGTTCGGGCCCTTGCGGTGGTTGCGTCCGATCGGGTGGATCGGGGGCAGGTACGCCACGTCGAAGCCCATGCGCGCGGCGCGGTCCAGGGCCGCCGTGGCCGTGCGGAACGTGCCGGAGCTCCAGGTGCCGGTCTCGGGGTCGAAGGTGGCCCCCTCGGAACGGGGGAAGAACTCGTACCAGGAGCCGCGCCCGGCCGCCTCGCGCTCCACCTCGATCGGGTAGTGCTCGGAGCTGCTCAGCAGGTCGCGGAGGGGGCGCTCGGCCACGTGGTCCCGGATCGTGTCGGACGTGGCGATCTGCCAGCGCTCCTCGACGCTGAGTGAGGTGTCCAGCACGGCCTCGGCGGCCTCCTCGAACGCACGGACCTCGTCCTGGCCGCGGTCGGACTCCTTGGACGCGGCGTCGAACAGCAGCGAGGCCTCCTGGAACATGAGCTCCACGTCCTGCCCCACCCCGAGCTTGATCTCTGCGGCGTGGTGCCACGTGTCGTAGAGGTCGGACCAGCCCTCCACGGCGAAGCTCCAGCGGCCCTCGTACTCGGGCCGCAGCCACGCCTGGTAGCGGTCCGTGCCGGTCTCCACGAGCGTCATGGTCCGGCGCTGCGCCTCACGCCCCTGCGGGTCGTAGAGGACGGCGGTCACGCCCAGGGAGTCGTGCCCCTCGCGGAACGCCGTGGCCATCACCCGGATGTCCTCCCCGGGGATCGCGGTCGCGGGGAAGCGCCCGCCCTCGACCACGGGGCTGACGTCGGAGACGGGGATCCGGCCGTAGACGAGGTCCTCGGACGGGAAGTCCGCGCCGTCCTCCTCGACATCGGCCGCGACGGCCGCGGCGGAGGGTTCGTGCGCCTCCGGCTCGGCGGACGGAGCGGGACCGGCGCGGTGGACGGAGGGAGCGACGTCGGGAACACCGGAGGCGGGGACGGGCGGCGTCAGGCGCGATCCCACATCAGGAAGCGCACCCCCCGCGCGGGCGTCCGGCGTGGTCTCGGGAAACGGGTGGCGGCCTGAGGGCTGGTTCTGCTGCGACACGTGGCCCACGTTACCGACTATCGCCGGGATTCTTAAGGCTGCGAAGCATCACGACGGCGCGGCGACGTCCGGTGACACCCGTGCGGCAGCGGGCCACAGCCGATAAGCTCGCAAGGGTGAAGGCCATCCGAAGGTTCACCGTCCGCACCGTCCTCCCCGAGTCCATCGCCCCGCTGGGGCGCCTGGCCAGGAACCTCCGCTGGTCCTGGCACAAACCCACCGAAGACCTCTTCGCCGAGCTCAGTCCCCACGCGTGGGAGACCGTGCACGGGGACCCCGTCAAGCTCCTGGGGTCCCTGACCCGCGAGGAGATCCAGCAGATCTCGCAGGACCCCGATCTCGTGGCGCGCATCCGGGCTCTCGACGCCGACCTGGAGACCTATCTGAGCGAGCCGCACTGGTACCAGCGCACCCAGGGCGACGACGCACCCGCGGCGATCGCGTACTTCTCCGCCGAGTACGGCATCACCTCCGCTCTCCCGCAGTACTCGGGAGGGCTGGGCATCCTGGCCGGCGACCACCTCAAGACCGCCTCCGACATGGGGATACCCGTGGTCGGGGTGGGGCTGCTCTACCAGGCGGGCTACTTCAAGCAGTCCCTGTCCCGCGACGGCTGGCAGGAGGAGACCTATCCCGTCCTGGACCCCGACGAGCTCCCCCTGTCCCTGCTGCGCGAGGCCGACGGCTCACCCGCGCGCGTGACGCTTCCCCTGCCCGACGGGCGCTCGCTGTCCGCACAGATCTGGCGCGCGGACGTGGGCAGGGTCCCCCTGCTCCTGCTCGACTCGAACATCCCCGACAACGACGACGCCGCCCGCAACGTCACCGACCGGCTGTACGGCGGCGGCAGCGACCACCGCCTGCAGCAGGAGCTGCTGCTGGGCATGGGTGGGGTGCGCGCGCTGCGTCTGCACAGCCGCCTGACCGGAGCACCCGCGCCCGAGGTGTACCACTGCAACGAGGGCCACGCCGGCTTCCTGGGCATCGAGCGGGTCCAGGAGCTCATGAACCCCGGCGCCGGAGCCGCACCCATGACGTGGGACGAGGCCCTCGCCCAGGTGCGCGCGAGCACCGTGTTCACGACCCACACCCCGGTGCCCGCGGGCATCGACCGCTTCGAGCGCGCCCAGGTGGAGCACTTCTTCGCCGCGGGCCTGGCTCCGGACGTCCCCGTGGACCACGTGCTGGACCTCGGCGCGGAGACCTACCCCGGCGGTGACCCGGGCAAGTTCAACATGGCCGTCATGGGCCTGCGCCTCGCCCAGCGCGCCAACGGTGTGGCCAAGCTGCACGGCGCGGTGTCCCGGTCCATGTTCCAGGGACTGTGGCAGGGCTTCGACGCCGACGAGGTGCCGATCTCCTCCGTGACCAACGGGGTGCACGTGCCCTCGTGGATCGACCCCGAGGTGGCGGCGCTGACCCTCGAGCCCGGGGAGAACGACCAGGATCCCGCGGCCCGCTGGCGGAAGATCTACGACGTCCCCGACACCGAGCTGTGGGCCGCCCGCCGCGTGCTGCGCGAGCGCCTCGTGCAAGACGTCCGCGAGCGGCTCCGCGCGTCCTGGAAGAAGCGCGGTGCCACGGACGCCGAGCTGGGCTGGACGGAGAGCGTGCTGGACCCGGACGTGCTCACCATCGGCTTCGCCCGCCGGGTCCCCACGTACAAGCGGCTCACGCTCATGCTGCGGGACCCCGAACGGCTCAAGCGCATCCTGCTGGACCCCCAGCGCCCGGTGCAGCTGGTGGTGGCCGGCAAGTCCCACCCCGCGGACGAGATGGGCAAGCGGATGATCCAGGACCTCGTGCGCTTCACGGACGATCCCGAGGTGCGCCACCGGATCGTCTTCCTGCCCAACTACGACATCGCCATGGCCCGGGTGCTCTTCCCGGGGTGCGACGTGTGGCTCAACAACCCGCTGCGCCCCCTCGAGGCGTGCGGCACGTCCGGCATGAAGGCCGCGATCAACGGCGGGCTGAACCTCTCCGTGCTGGACGGCTGGTGGGACGAGATGTACGACGGCCAGAACGGCTGGGCGATCCCCACCGCGGACGGCAAGGCCAGCACGGACGAGCGCGACGACGTGGAGGCCGCGGCCCTCTACGAGCTGATCGAGAGCCACGTGGCGCCGCGCTTCTACGGCGAGACGTCCGGGACCGCGACCGCCACGCCGGAGGCCGACACCGCGCAGAGCCCCTCCGCCGCCGTCCCGCACCAGTGGCTCGCCATGGTGCGGCACACGCTGGCGACCCTCGGTCCTCGGGTGTCCTCCCGACGCATGCTCACCGACTACGTGGAGCAGCTCTACGTCCCGGCCAGCGTGTCCGGGCGCCGGGCGGCCGCGGACGACGGCGCCGCCGCACGCGCCACGGCCCACTGGATCGAACGGGTGCGGGAGGCGTGGCCCCGGGTCCGCGTGGAGCACGTGGACGCGCAGGGTGTGCACCAGGAGCCGCAGATCGGGGACGAACTGGGCATCAGCGCGTACGTGGACCTCGGCCCTCTGTCCCCCGAGGACGTCACCGTCCAGGTGGGCTACGGCCGGGTGAGCGAGTCCGACCACCTGCACGAGCGCTCCTACGCCGTGCTGGCCCCGGTCAAGGACCTCGGGGCGGGCCGCGTGCAGTTCAGCGGCCCGATCACGATCGACCGCTCCGGGCCGTTCGGCTACACGGTGCGGGTGCTGCCCCGGCACGACGAGCTGGCCGATCCGGCCGAGCTGGCGCTCGTGAGCAACGCCGCGGACTGAGCTCCCGCAGCACGCAGAACGCCCCCTGCCGCACCGGAGCACCGGTTGGGCGGGAGGGGGCGTTCTCGCACGTGCACCCGCCGCGTCAGGTGACGGCGAACATGGCGACGCTCTGCGCGGGCACCTCCACCGTGTCCCCGGTGTGCCAGCGGTTGCCCGTGAGCTCGTCCAGCTGGGGGTCCGTGGCGAGCACGAGACGGAAGGTGGCCTCCCGCGGCGGCAGCGCGGCGGCGTCGTCGTGGTGCGGGGACTCGAGCAGGGGCAGCACGGCGTTCACCGGTGCCTGCGTGCCGTTGAGCACGAAGAGCCCCGCGAGGTCTCCCCCGCGCGCGGCGATGACCACCTGCAGCGCCCGCTCCCCGTCGGTCTGCCACCGCTCCGCCGTCATGTGCTCCCCGGTGCTCGCGTACCAGAGCAGCACCACGTCCTCGGGACGCGTGGGGAACTGCCGGGGCTGACCCGCGAGGAACGCACGCCGGGCGCGGATCAGCCGCTGGGTGGTGCGGAACATCGAGCGCGCCAGGGGTGTGGGGCGCCAGTCCACCCAGGAGAGCCTGTTGTCCTGGCAGTACGCGTTGTTGTTGCCGTCCTGGGTGCGCAGGAACTCGTCGCCCGCGGTGATCATGGGTATCCCCTGGGAGAAGAGCAGGGTGGCCATCATGTTCCGCGCCGTGGCGGCCCGGGCGGCGCGGACCCGGACGTCCGGGGCGAACCCCTCGTGGTCGTGGTTCCACGAGTGGTTGTCGTTGGTGCCGTCCGCGTTGTTCTCGAGGTTGGCCTCGTTGTGCTTGGCGTCGTACGCCGTGAGGTCGTAGAGCGTGAACCCGTCGTGGGCCGTGACGAAGTTGACGGACGCCAGGGTGCTGCGCCCGTGCGGGGCGAACAGCTCCGCGGAACCGGACATCGCCCCAGCGAGGCGGGCCGCCGTGCCCCCTCCTCCGCCGCGGCGCATGGTGCGCTGGCCAGCGAGCCAGAAGTCCCGCACGGTGTCCCGGTAGTGGTCGTTCCAGTCCGCCCACCCCACCGGGAAGCGCCCCGTCTGCCAGCCGCCGGCGCCCACGTCCCACGGCTCGGAGATCATCCGCACGCCCTGCAGCACGGGGTCCGCGGCCACCGCCACGAAGAACGGGTGGCTGCGCGTGAAGTGGTGGTGCTCGTCCCGTCCGAGCTCGGGCGCCAGGTCGAAGCGGAAGCCGTCCACGTGGCACTCGGTGACCCAGTAGCGCAGGGAGTCCAGCGCCATGCGCACCACCTGCGGGTTGGAGAAGTCCATGGAGTTGCCGCAGCCCGTGACGTCCACGGACGCGCCGTGCTGGTCGTGCCGGTAGTACGCGCGGTCCCCCAGCCCCCGCCAGCAGTAGGCCCGCTGGTCCGGGCCGCCCTCGGCGGTGTGGTTGTAGACCACGTCCAGGAACACCTGCAGCCCGGCCCCGTGCAGTGCGTCCACCGCGGCTTTGAACTCGTCGAGCACCGCCGTGGGCCCGGCGGCCTGCGCGGCCGCCGTGGCGTAGCCGGCGTGCGGGGCGAAGAAGCTCAGGGTGTTGTATCCCCAGTAGTTGGTGAGCCCGTTCGCGGTGAGGTGCTGCTCGTCCAGGTGCGCGTGCACGGGGAGGAGCTCCACGGCGGTGATTCCCAGGCCGCGCAGGTGCTCCAGCACCACGGGGTGCGCGAGACCCGCGTAGGTTCCCCGGAGGTCGTGCGGGATCTCGGGGTGGAGCATGGTGAGGCCCTTGACGTGCGCCTCGTAGACCACGGTGTCCCGCCACGGTGGGGTGGGTCGGGACTCGTCCTGCCACGTGTGGTTCTGGGCGGTCACCACGGACACGTACATGCCGCCGTACGCGTCCGGGCCGGGGTTGACGACGCCGCTGGGTGGAGCCACGCGCTCGAGTCCCCGCCCGTAGGGGTCCAGCAGCACGGGTTCCACGGCAGGGTCCGGCGCGGGGGTCCCTGCCGGCGCCGCTGCGACGAACCCGTAGCGGGTGCCCTCGGGCATGGCGGGACACACGTCCCGGGCGATCTCCTCGGGCGTCATCTCCTGAGCGGGGACGTTGCGCGGCCGGGGCACAGTGGCGTAGTGGGTGCCGTGGTTCTCGCCCTCCAGCCGCAGCCGCTGCCAGGTCTCCCCCGGGCGTTGGAACACGAGGTCCACCGCGTCCAGTCCGGGCGCGTGGACGGCCACGTTGGCCGTGCCGTCCCCGGACCGCGAGGGGTGGACCCCCAGCGGGTGGCTACGCGCCTGCACGCCGGCGCGCGATCTCGTACAGCGTGATCCCCACGGCCATGGAGGCGTTGAGCGACTCCATGGCGGACTCGATGGGGATGGACACGATCGCGTCGCAGTGCTCGGTCACCAGGCGGGAGAGCCCCTTGCCCTCCGAGCCCACGACCACCACGAGAGGCTCGGTGGCCAGCTCGAGCTGCGGCAGGGACATGTCCCCGCCGCCGTCCAGGCCCACCACGAAGTATCCCTGCTTCTTGCAGTTCTCCAGGGTCCGCGTGAGGTTGGTGGCCTTGGCCACGGGCACGCGCGCGGCGGCACCCGAGCTGGTCTTCCACGCGGTGGCGGTGACCCCGGCGGAGCGGCGCTCGGGCAGGATCACACCGTCCCCGGCGAACGCGGAGACGCTGCGGATGATTGCGCCCAGGTTGCGGGGGTCGGTGATGCCGTCCGCCGCGACCAGCAGGGGCGGGGGCCCCTGGTCCGCGCCCCGCATGAGGGAGGCCGCGAGCTCGTCCGCGTCCTGGTACTCGTACGGCGGCACCTGCAGCACCACGCCCTGGTGGATGGCGTCCGCCGAGAGCCGGTCCAGCTCCCCGCGGGAGGCCTCCAGGGTGGGCACCTGGCGCTCGGCGCACAGCTGCAGGATGTCCTTGACGCGGTCGTCCACCTCGATCTTGGACGCGATGAACAGCGTCTTGGCGGGGACACCCCCGCGCAGCGCCTCGAGCACCGAGTTGCGGCCCGTGACGAGGTCCTCCTTGATGGGACCCGTGCCCGAGCGCTGCGGACGGCGCGGCTGGTTCTGCTGCTTGCGGGCCGCGGCCTGCTTGGCCTTGTAGGCCTTGTGGTAGACCCGGTCCTCCGCCTTGGGCGTGGGCCCACGGCCCTCGAGGCCCTTGCGGCGCTGCCCGCCGCTTCCCACGACCGGGCCCTTCTTCTTCTTGCGGACTGCTCCGGGGCGGCTGTTCTGGGCCATGGTCTTCACTTCCGTGTCTGTCACGGGTCACGGCCAGAGGGCCGCCCCGGGGTGGTCGGCGATCTGGGTCCAGTTTAGGTCAGCGTCAGGATTCCACGGACCACGCGGACCCCTGGGCACCGTCCTTGACGACGACGCCCGCGGCCGCCAGCTGGTCCCGGATGGTGTCCGCGAGGGCCCAGTCCCGGGCTTCGCGTGCCGCGGCCCGGCGCGCCAGCAGGTCCTGCACGAGGGCGTCCAGCGCACGGTGCTCCGCGCCGCTCGCGTCCCCGGCGGCGTCGAGCGCCATGAGCGGCAGCAGCCCGAGGACGTCCGACATCCCGGCGACCGCCGCGACGAGCGGCTGCGCCGCGCGGTGCTCTCCCGCGGCGAGTGCCGAGTTGGCCGCGCGCACCGTCTCGTGCAGCACGGCGAGCGCGCGCGGGACGTTGAGGTCGTCGTCCATCACGGCCACGAACTCCTCGGGCACGTCCTGCGCGTCCCAGTCCAGGCCGAGCCCTGCGGCGCGGGCCGAGCGCAGCACGGACTCCACGCGCTCCACCGCGGCGGTGGCCTCCTGCAGTGAGGTGGGCCGGTAGTCCAGCACGGAGCGGTAGTGGGCCTGGCCCAGGTAGTAGCGCACCGCGAGCGGACGCGCCTCGCGCAGCATGTCCTGCGGGGAGACCGTGTTGCCGATCGACTTGGACATCTTCTCGCCCTGGTACGTGACCAGGCCGTTGTGCAGCCAGAAGTTGGCGAACTCCCGGCCGGCGGCCGCGGACTGGGCGAGCTCGTTCTCATGGTGCGGGAAGCGCAGGTCCAGCCCGCCGCCGTGGATGTCGAAGTGGGCACCGAGGTACTTGTCTGCCATCGCGGAGCACTCCAGGTGCCAGCCCGGGCGGCCGCGGCCCCACGGGGAGTCCCAGGAGGCCGTGAGCGGCTCACCCTCCTTGTGGCCCTTCCACAGGGCGAAGTCCCGGGGATCCCGCTTGCCGCGGGGATCGGCGTCCGGGGCGTCCTGCATGTCCTCGACCCGCTGCCGGGTCAGCTCCCCGTAGCGCGGCCACGAGCGGACGTCGAAGTACACGTCCCCGGAGCCGTCCGTGGCCGGGTAGGCGTGCCCGGCGTCGATCAGCTCCTGGATCAGGGCGTGCATCTCGGGCACGTGGCCCGTGGCACGCGGCTCGTACGTGGGGCGGTCGATGCCCAGGGCCGCGTACGCCTGCCCGAACACACCCTCGAAGCGGTAGGCCAGCGCCCACCACGGCTCCCGCGCGTGCTCGCCGCGGTAGTCCTGCTCGTAGGACGCGCGGGAGTTCACCAGGATCTTGTCGTCGATGTCCGTGACGTTGCGGACCGTGGTGACCTCCAGGCCGCGGAAGCGCAGCCAGCGCGCGAGCACGTCGAACACCAGGGCGGAGCGCACGTGGCCGATGTGCGGCGCCCCCTGCACCGTGGCCCCGCAGTAGTACAGGCGGGCCTCCCCGGGGTGCACGGGGGCGAAGTCCTTGATGGTCGCGGACGCGGTGTCGTAGAAGCGCAGAGTCACCGGACCAGTCTAGCGGGGCACCCAACGCGCACGACGGCGCCCGGGCGACTCCCGGCGGCCGTCACCACCACTCGGACTGCGGCGCCCGGGGCTCAGGAGGTGCGCACCACCAGGGCCGTGGCGATCGCGGCGATGCCCTCCCCGCGGCCGGTGAGCCCGAGGGCGTCCGTGGTGGTGGCGCTCAGGTGCACGGGTGCTCCCGCGGCCTCGGACAGCACCCCGGCCGCCTCCTCGCGGCGGGGTGAGAATTTGGGGCGGTTGCCCACCAGCTGCACCGAGATGTTGCCCACCGTGAACCCGGCGGCCCCCACGATCCGCACGGCCTCCGCGAGGATCCGGCAGCCGGAGGCCCCGGCGAACTCCGGGCGGTCCGTGCCGAAGTGCGCCCCGAGATCGCCCACCCCCGCGGCCGAGAACACGGCGTCCGCGGCGGCGTGGGCCACCACGTCCCCGTCCGAGTGCCCGCTCAGTCCACGCTCGCCCGGCCAGTGCAGACCCCCGATCCACAGCGGGGTGCCCTCCGGCCCGAACGCGTGCACGTCCACGCCCACCCCCACGAGGGGCAGCGGGTACGGGAGGCCGGCACGGGGCGGGGACGCGGCGGCCGTGGGGCGAGCGGGTTCGTCAGACATGCCCCCATTGTCGCGGATGAGGCGGGAGGGCGCGGAGTCAGGGGACATTACGTCTCGGCCGCCAGTGCCGCCGCCGGCG
>NZ_RCOM01000054.1 GCF_003667225.1 Kocuria rhizophila | reverse complement strand
CAGCCGAACGGGATTAAGTGCAGCTTTTGCCACACAGAGCGCGAAATGTGGCAAAAGCTGCACTTAACCTGGGTGCCGGGTGCCGGGTGCTGGGATCGGGTCGGCGCTGCCGGGGGTGGTCCGACCGCGGAGGTCACGAGCCGTGGCCGCGTCAGGCGTCCGCGGGCTCCGCATCCGAGATCTTCTCTCCGCGGCGTTCGGCCATGAGCAGCTCCCACGTGCGGACCAGGCGGGGCAGCGAGATGATCACGAGTCCGCCCAGCATGTTGAACGGGATGACCCACGCGAACCACCCGAGCCAGTCCAGGTAGGAGTAGTCCCAGCCGGCGTGCATGGCTCCGAAGATCACGATCGAGTTCAGGGCACCATGGAGCATGCCGAGGCCCACCACCAGGAAACCGCCGATCAGGGAGATCACGGCGGTCATCATGTCGCTGTTGGTGCCCTGCTGCATTCGCGTCATCAGGGTGATGGTGGAACCGGCCAGCAGGGCGAGGCACACGGTCTCCGTGCCGAACCCGTCCGAGACGTACCCGGTGGCCACCTCCACGAGCGTGGTGGAGAAATCGGGGAACGCGGCAACCACCACCCACATGAACGCCCACCCGCCCACCAGGTTGGTCACCAGGGTCACGACCCACAGCCGCAGCAGCGCCCACCACGAGCCGTGGCCGGCCACCACCGCGTTGATGGGCAGCAGGAAGTCCTCCGTGAACAGCTCCGAGTGGGCCAGGCGCAGGGCCAGCAGACCGATGCCGAACGCCGTTCCGGCCAGCAGCTTGGAGCCGGTGGCGTCCATGACGGCGAGCATGGCCATGATCCCGAGCCCCACGTCGATCCCGCCGAACAGCCCCGTGACGATCAGCGCCCGCCACGTGCGGTGCAACCGGTCCGTGCCCTCCTGGACGGTGTTCTTGAACTCCTCGACCAGCTCGTCCTCGAGGGGCTGGTCCGTGCGCCCCGAGGAACGCCGTGCGGTCTCACTGTCTCGGGTGGCGGCCATGGGGTTCAGCGTAGGGCACGGGGAAGACCCCGGTGCGCGCGCCCGCGCCACCGCACACGGCGTGCATCAGCGGAGTAGATGCAGAATGGGCGCTCAATGTATGCACTAACGGAGCACATGCACCGGGCGTCCAGGGGTGCCCGGGCCTGCTCCGGGGGCGTTTCGGGGGTGGCCCGCACTCAGCCCTTGCCGGTGAACTCGGGCTTCCGCTTCTCCTGGAACGCCTTGAAGCCTTCGCGGTAGTCGGCGGTGGCGCACAGCGCGGTCTGCGCGGCGTTCTCCGCGGCCATGGACTCCCACAGCCCGATCCGCTGGTCCCGGATCTGCGCCACGAGCTCCTTGGACGCCACGAACGCCTGCGTGGCCCCGCCGGCGGCACGGCGCACCCGCGTGAGCGTGAAGTCCATGAGCTCCTCCACGGGCACCGCGCGGGAGAACAGCCCGGACGCCACGGCCTCCGCGCCGCTCATGAGCTCCGCGGTGTAGATGAGGTCCAGCGTGCGGTGGGCGCCGAGCCGCTCGGTGAACAGCGCGTGCCCGCCGGAGTCCAGCGTGGCGCCCAGGTTCGCGAAGGGTGAGCCGATCTTGGCGTTCTCCGCCACGTAGACCACGTCCGTGGCGATCGCCAGGCCCAGCCCCACGCCCAGGCACGCGCCCTGCACCGCCGCGAACGTGGGCGCGGGGAACGCGGACATCCGCTGCAGCAACGGCTGGAGGGTCCCGGTGAGGTAGCCCTCGGTGTCGTCCGTGGCAGGATCCACCCCGGAGATGTCCCGGCCCGCGCAGAAACCCCTGCCCTCACCCGTGAGCAGCAGCGCCCGGACACCGGCCGCCTCCGCCTCGGTGTAGGCATCCGTCAGCTCGTGCAGCGCGGACTCGTCCAGCGAGTTCATCTTCTCGGGTGCGTTGAGCACCACGTGGGCGATCTCGTCCTCGATGGCCAGGTCGATCACGGTGTTCTCCTCGGGGTTGGGGTCTCGGCGGGGTGCGGTGGGCGCTGGCTGACAGGGCGGCGTCGTTCCGACTCAGAGGGCCCACGCACCGGCACCGCGCCGCCGCATGCGCGCCGCGTCCGCACGGTGCGCGCCCCACGCGAGCCGGCAGGTACGGCGACGACGCCGCCTGGGGCCCAGCGCGGCGTCGTCGTCAGGGGAGTGGGTCAGGCGTCGAAGTCCACGCGCAGCTCGTCCGAGGTGGGGCGGGTCTGGCACGTGAGCACGTAGCCGGCGTCCACCTCGTCCTTCTCGAGCGCGAAGTTCTCGTCCATCTCGAACTCGCCCTTGGTGACCTTGGCGCGGCAGGTGCCGCACACCCCACCCGCGCACGCGAAGGGGACGTCCGGGCGCACGCGCAGAGCGGCGTTGAGCACGGTCTCCGCGGCGGACTTGGGGGATTCCACCTGGGCGGAGGTGCCGTCCAGGTTGAAGACGATTGTGTAGTTCTCGCCCTTGGGGTCCGCCACGACCGGGCGGCCCTGCTGGCCCTGGGGAGCGGTGGGCTTGCCCGTGGTGAACAGCTCGAAGCGGACGCGGGACTCGTCCACGCCTCGCTCCTTGAGGACGTCCCGGCACAGCTGCACGAGCTCGAACGGGCCGCACAGGAACCACTCGTCCGCGGAGTCCACCTGGATCACGCGGTCCAGCAGCTCCTCGAGCTTGTCGTGGTCGATCCGCCCGGACATCAGCGGCGAGATCCGCTGCTCGCGGGACAGCACGTGGTGCACGGCCAGGCGCGCGGGGTACTTGTCCTTGAGGTCACCCAGCTCTTCGGCGAACATCACGTCCATGGAGGAGCGGTTCGCGTAGATCACGTCCATCTGGGCGGTGTCCGAGGCGCGCAGCAGGGCGCGGGCGATCGCCATGATGGGGGTGATCCCGGAACCGGCGGCGAAGGCCACCAGGTGCACGTTGCGCTTCTTGGCCACCTCCTTCTCGGCCAGTTTCTCGGGATCGTTCATGGAGGTGATGTTGACCTTGGAGGTGAACGCGCCCTGCGGGTTCATCACGTCCAGGGTGTCACCGGCGGCCAGCTGCTCGTTGGCCCACGTGGAGAACACGCCGCCCATGTCCTTCTTGATGGCCACGCGGATCTCACCGGGGGTGGGGTCGGCGCAGATGGAGTAGGACCGGCGCACCTCGTGGCCGTTGATCTGCGCGCGGATGGCCACGTACTGACCCGGGAGGTAGTCGTAGTCCGCCACGAGGTCCTCGGGCACGTCGAACGTGACCTCCACGGAGTCGGAGGTCAGCTTGCGCACCTCGGAGACCGTGAGGGTGTTGAACACGGCACGGCGCTTGCCGCCGCCCGCGCTGGCTTCGGTGGCGTCCTCCAGCGTGGAGGTGTCCGCGGTTTCGCTCATGATCAGTGCACCTTGAAGTAGTCGAAGGGTTCTTTGCAGTCGTCGCAGACCCACAGGGCCTTGCAGGACGTGGACCCGAAGCGGGTCATCTCGTGGGTGCGCAGGGACTCGCAGCGCGGGCACTTCACGGCCAGGCTCAACCGCACGGGCCCGGAGTTGTGACCGGCGGCAGTGCGCCCGGTGGGCGGTGCGATGCCGTACTCGTTGAGCTTGGCGCGGCCCTCGGCGGACATCCAGTCCGTGGTCCACGCCGGGCGCAGCACCTGCACCACGCGCACGTTCTCGTAGCCGGCGGCGGTCACGGCCGCCTCGAGGTCCGCGGCCATGGTGTCCATGGCGGGGCACCCGGAGTAGGTGGGGGTGATGACCACCACCGTCTCGTCCTCCCCGGCCACGGCGTCCCGCAGCACCCCGAGGTCCTCGAGCGTGAGCACGGGGATCTCGGGGTCGCACACGGTGGCCGCGACGTCCCACAGGGCGGCGTCGGCCGGGTCGTCCGGGCGCCGCGAGGGCCCCAGGGGGACTTCACGGGGCGCCACGCCACCGGTGGGCGGCAGGGAACGGGGCGGAACGCGGGAGAACACGGAACTCACCACGTGGCGCCGGGATGCTGGCGGGCGAGCCACTGCATCTCGGCGAGGATGTACCCGCGGTACTCGGAGTAGGCGCCGTCGCGGGGCTCCGCGGACAGCCGGGCCTGGGCCACGTTGGGGACCTCGAGCTCGGCCTCGGCCAGCAGCGCGGTCACGCGGTCCATGGTCCGCTCGCGCAGCGTGGAGGGGCGCACGGCCACGCCCTCCAGCTCGTCGTGCAGCGGCTCGTCCGCGAACAGCTCGTCCAGGTAGGGCCACATGTAGTAGAGCCCGTCCTGGATGCGCCGCTTGGACTCCTCGGTGCCGAGGCCCAGGCGCAGGATCCACTGGGCCGCGTGGTCCTGGTGGTACTCCACCTCCTTGAGGGCCTTGTCCGCGATGGCGGCCAGGGTCTGGTCCGTGGAGGACTGCAGCGCGGAGTAGAGCTCGTACTGGTAGAAGGAGAACAGCAGCTGACGCGCGATGGTCTGCCCGAAGTCCCCGTTCTCCTGCTCCACGAGGCGCACGGAGCGGAACTCCTCCTCGTCGCGGAAGTATGCGAGCTCGTCCTCGGTCTTTCCCCACGCGGAACCCGCGTAGGTCAGCAGGAAGCGCGCGTGGCCGATGAGGTCCAGCGCGATGTTGCCCAGCGCGATGTCCTCCTCGAGCTCGGGTGCCCGCGAGATCCACCAGCCCAGACGCTGGGAGAGCATCAGGGCGTCGTCGCCGAGCCGCAGCGCGTACTGGGCCACGGCCTCGGGAGCCCTGCCGCCGGTCTCCGCAATGTCCTCGGCGGTGATGGCGACGCCCGCGGACTGCTTGGTGGCGGAGTCGTGGGAGGCGAAGGCGCTCACAGGTGCTTCACCCCTTCGCTCTTGGTGTAGTACGTGGCGTGGCGGTAGCTCTTGCCCTGCGCGGACTCGAAGTAGCCGCCCTTGGAGTCCGGGTCCGAGGCGGTGATCGCGTCCGCGGGGACCACCCACACGCTCGTGCCCTCGTTGCGCCGCGTGTAGAGGTCACGCGCGTTGCGCACGGCCATGGTGGCGTCCGGGGCGTGCAGCGAGCCCGCGTGCACGTGGGACAGCCCGCGCGAGGAGCGCACGAAGACCTCCCACAGGGGCCAGTTGCCGTTCTGGTTCTCGCTCATGCTCACGCTCCGATCAGCTCGGCGGAGCCGCGCCCCGCCATGACGGTGAAGTCCTCGTTCGCCTCGGCCGACGACGCCGCTGCCGCAGCCTCCGCGGCCTCGCGCGCCTGCCGCTGGGCGTAGGCCTCGGCGGCCTCGCGCACCCACGCGCCGTTGGCGTGCGCCTCGCGGCGGCGCTTCATGCGCTGGACGTTGCAGGGCCCGGAGCCCTTGATCACGGACATGAACTCGTTCCAGTCCAGCTGGCCGTAGTCGTAGTGCCCGCGCTCCTCGTTCCACTTCAGGTCCGGGTCCGGCAGGGTCAGGCCCAGGGCCTCGGCCTGCGGGACGATCATGTCCACGAAGCGCTGGCGCAGCTCGTCGTTGGAGAAGCGCTTGATGTTCCACTCCATGGACTGCTGGGAGTTGGGGGAGTCGGCGTCCGGGGGGCCAAACATCTGCAGGGCAGGGCCGTAGAAGCGGTTCACGGCGTCCTGCGCCATCTGCTTCTGGGCCTCGGTGCCGTGGGAGAGCTCATAGAGGATCTCCCAGCCCTGGCGCTGGTGGAAGGACTCCTCCTTGCAGATGCGCACCATCGCGCGGCCGTAGGGGCCGTAGGAGGCGCGACACAGCGGGACCTGGTTGCAGATGGCGGCGCCGTCCACGAGCCAGCCGATCGCACCCATGTCGGCCCACGTGCGGGCCGGGTAGTTGAAGATCGAGGAGTACTTGGCCTTGCCGCTGAGCAGCTGCTCATTGAGCACGGAGCGCGGGGTGCCCAGGGTCTCCGCGGCGGAGTAGAGGTACAGCCCGTGGCCGGCCTCGTCCTGGACCTTGGCCATCAGCACGGCCTTGCGCTTGAGGCTCGGGGCGCGGGTGATCCAGTTGGCCTCCGGCTGCATGCCGATGATCTCGGAGTGCGCGTGCTGGGAGACCTGGCGGGTCAGGCTCTTCCGGTAGGCCTCGGGCATCCAGTCGCGGGGCTCCACGCGGGAGTCCTCGCTGATGAGGTGGTCGAAGTGCTGCTGCTCGGCGGTGGTGGCCGCCTGGTCCGCAGTGGTGGTCTGCTCAGTCATGGTGTGTCCTCGGTTCACGGGTGAGATGGGAGCGGAGGATGAACTCTGTACGCTGCCGACGATAATAACTGACCGCTCGTTCAGAATATAGACCCCCGGTGTGGCCGTCAACACATTTTTCGCCCTCGGTCAGGGGGTGCGTCAACGGTGGCGGCGCTGCAACGGAGCGCAGACTTGTTGACACACGTCACAATTCGCGGTTGTCTACTGACCGATCGTTCTGAAAATCGAAAGGAGCTCCCCGGTGCCACATCATCCGGTGCTCACGGGGGATCGGGCCTCCGAGTGGCTGGGCATCACCGTGCAGCGTGCGGATCCTGGCCACTGCGTGATCTCCATGCTCGTGCGTGACGAGATGCTCAACGGCTTCGGGATCGCCCACGGCGGCATGATCTTCGCCCTGGCCGACTCCTGCTTCGCCATGACCTGCAACGACCCCGACCCTGGCGGCACCTCCATGACGGTGGCGCAGGGCGTGGACATCAACTTCCTCAGCTCCGCACAGCCCGGGCAGACCCTGGTGGCGGAGGGCCGCCAGATCGCCACCACCGGACGCAGCGGCCTGTGCGACATCACCGTCACCACCCAGGACGGGGACGTGATCGCCCAGTTCCGCGGCCGCAGCCGCACCGTGCCCCTTCGCCAGAAAGCGTGAATTCCATGACGTCGTGCTCCGTCCCCAACCCGTACCGGCCCGAGGCCTCGCAGGATCCGTCCCAGCCGGATCCCGAGGAGCTGATGAGCCGGGACCAGATCGAGGCCCTGCAGACCGAGCGGCTGAACTGGACCCTGCACTACGCGTACGAGAACGTCCCGGCGTACAAGGAGCTCTTCGACGAGCACGGTGTGCACCCGGACGACTTCCGCGATCTGGAGGACCTGGCCAAGTTCCCGTACACGGACAAGGAGTTCCTGCGGAAGGCCTACCCGTTCAAGTCTTTCGCCACGCCCATGTCCGAGATCCGCCGGATCCACGCGTCCTCGGGCACCACCGGTCAGCCCACCGTGGTGGCCTACACCGAGGAGGACCTCCTCACGTGGGGCTCCCTGGTGGCCCGCTGCTTCCGGATGTCCGGGATCAAGCCCGGGGACAAGGTGCACAACGCGTACGGCTACGGCCTGTTCACCGGCGGCCTGGGCGCCCACTACGGCGCCGAGCGCCTGGGGTGCGCGGTGATCCCGATGTCCGGCGGGCAGACCGAGAAGCAGGTGCAGCTGATCCGGGACTTCGAGCCCGAGGCCATCCTCTCCACGCCCACCTACCTGCTCACGATCGCGGACGGGTTCCGCAAGCTGGGCTTCGACCCGCGGGAGACGTCCCTCAAGCACGCCGTGCTGGGCGCGGAGCCGTGGACCGAGGAGATGCGCCACGAGATCGAGAAGACCTTCGACATCACCGCGTGCGACATCTACGGGCTGTCCGAGGTCATGGGCCCCGGCGTGGCCGGCGAGTCCTTCGAGACCAAGGACGGCTCGCACATCTGGGAGGACCACTTCCGCCCGGAGATCATCGACCCGTTCGACGACACCGTGCTGCCCACGGGCCGCCCCGGTGAGCTGGTGTTCACAGCGCTGACCAAGCAGGCGCTGCCGATCATCCGCTACCGCACCCACGACCTCACCCGCCTGCTCCCGGGCACCGCGCGCCCCGGGCACCGCCGCATGGGCCGCATCACGGGGCGCTCGGACGACATGATCATCCTGCGCGGCGTGAACCTGTTCCCGTCCCAGATCGAGGAGCTCGCGCTGAAGATCCCGGCGCTGTCCCCGCACTTCACGCTGGAGATCACCCGGCCTCACCGCATGGACCAGATGACCATCCACATCGAGCGCCGCGAGGACGCCACGGTGGAGGAGGCCCAGGAGGCCGGGCGCGTGCTGCAGCACGAGATCAAGACCAAAATCGGCTCCAGCGCGGCCATCGACATCGCGGAGCCCGGTACCCTGGAGCGCTCCTCGGGCAAGCTGCGCCGCGTGTACGACCGTCGCGACAAGTAGTTCTCCGCCCTGCCGCCGGTCCTCCGTGGGGGCGGGAGCCAGGTGACGAACCGGTAACCTGAACATCCCGTCCCCCGGAAGATCGAGGCCCACGCCCATGTCCCCCGAACGCACCACCGCCGACGACGCCGCTGCCGCACCCCGGCGCGGCCGTCCCGGCTACGACCGCGAGACCCTGCTGGCCGTGTGCGTGGACGTGTTCAACCGCTACGGCTACGACGCCACGTCCATGGGGATGCTGTCCAAGCACCTGGGGATCTCCAAGTCCGCGATCTACCACCACGTGGAGTCCAAGGAGGAGATCCTGGGGCAGGCCCTGGACCGCGCCCTGGACGCCCTCGAGGCGGTGTTCGCGGAGGTGCTCGCGAGCGACAGCGGTCCCGTGGTCAAGCTCGAGCGGATCCTCGACGGCTCCGTGCGGGTGCTCGTGGCGCAGATGCCCTACGTGACGCTGCTGCTGCGGCTGCGCGGGAACTCGGAGGTCGAGGAGGCGGCGCTGCAGCGGCGTCGTACCCTGACCCGCAACCTGGAGGACCTGGTGCGTGAGGCCCAGGAGCTGGGCGAGCTGCGCTCGGACATCTCCGGGAAGTCCGCGCCGCGCCTCATGCTGGGGATGGTCAACTCGATCGTGGACTGGTACCAGCCCGGGCGCTCCGGGACGGTGGACCAGCTGGCCGCGACCGTGGTGACCATGGTCTTCGCGGGCCTGCGGGCGTAGCCGGCGCTCCCACCGAGGGCAGGTGCCCGCACCCGCCTAGGGTGAGCTCATGGACATCTCCCGTTCCCGAGATTTCGACCCCGCCGAGCTGATCGGTCTGTACGACGCCGTGGGGTGGAGCTCCTACACGCGGCGCCCCGAGGACTTCGGGCCCATGATCCGCAACGCGTGGCTGGTCATCTCCGCATGGGACGCGGGGGAGCTGGTGGGCCTGGTCCGGGTCGTGGGCGACGGTGTGACGGTTGCCTACATCCAGGACCTTCTGGTGCACCCGGCGCACCAGCGCCAGGGCATCGGACGCGCGCTGCTCACCGAGGTGCTGGCCGAGACAGCGCACATCCGCCAGGTCTACATCACCACGGACGATCCCCTCTGGAACCGTCACGTGGTGAAGCTCTACCGCTCCCTGGGCTTCCGCCCCACCGCGGACCTGGGCTGCACCACGCTCGCGATCATGCGCTGAGCGGGCCAGCCCGCCAGGAACGCTGCCCGGCAGTGCACGCGCGACGGCCGTCGGCACACACCGAGGCCCCGCGACGCGTCGTCGCGGGGCCTCAACGTTCAGGTGCGGTCCGGGGTGTCGGCGGAACCTGCGCCGGGGCTCAGGCCTCCGGCACGGGCCACTGCTTGGCCACCAGGGTCAGGACGTCGTAGGTGGCCACGATCTCGTCCTTCTGGTTGGTCAGCCGGGCATCCCACGCCACTTCGCCGTACTCGTCCGTCACACGCGGGGTGATCTTCTTGGCGGTCAGGGTCACACGGATGGCGTCGTCGTAGGTCACCGGGGTGATGAAGCGCAGGTTCTCCAGCCCGTAGTTGGCGAGCACGGGCCCCGGGGCGGGCTCCACGAACAGTCCGGCGGCCCAGGAGACCAGCAGGTAGCCGTGGGCCACGCGGCGCGGGAAGAACGGGTTGGCCGTGGCGGCCTCCTCGTCCGTGTGCGCGTAGAAGGTGTCACCGGTCTTCTCCGCGAACTCCAGGATGTCCTCGAGCTTCACGGTGCGCAGGTCCGAGACGAACTGGTCCCCGATCCGCAGGGTCTCAAGGGACTTGCGGAAGGGGTGCTCGCCCGTGCCGTTCTCCACGTCCTCGCGGGTCACGGTGTTCGCGGTGGCGCCCCAGTGCCACTGACCGGTGATCCCGGTGAGCAGGTCCGGGGAGCCCTGCACGGCGGTGCGCTGCATGTAGTGCTTCACGGCGCGCACGCCGCCCAGCTCCTCGCCACCGCCGGCACGGCCGGGTCCGCCGTGCACCAGGTGGGGCACGGGCGAGCCGTGCCCGGTGGAGGTCCTGGCGTCGTCGCGGTCCAGGAACAGCACGCGCCCGTGGTGCGCACCGATTCTGGACGCGAACTGCGCGGCGAGCTCGGGGGAGTGGGTGCACACGGTGGCCACCAGGGAACCGCCGCCCAGGGCGGCGATCTCCACGGCGTCCGCCACGTCACCCGAGTAGCCGAGCACGGAGGTGACCGGGCCGAACGCCTCGACCTCGTGCACGGCGGGGGTGCGGGCGTCGTCGAACGAGAGCAGGGTGACGGGGAAGAACGCGCCGTCCTGGGGCACCGAGGACAGCTCCTCGGGTCCACCCAGCTCCACCGTGGCGCCGGCGTCGATCAGGGTGCGCACGGAGCGCAGCACCTCGGACGCCTGGTCCTCGGACGCGAGCGGTCCCACGGTGGTCGCGGGATTCCGGGGATCGCCCACGACGGCGCGCTGCGCGGCGCGCTCTTTCAACGCGGCAACCACGGCGGGCTTGATGGCCTGGGGCACGATCACGCGGCGGACGGCCGTGCACTTCTGCCCGGCCTTGGCGGTGATCTCCAGGACCACGGACTTCACGAACGCCCCGAACTCGGGGGAGCCCTCAGTGACGTCCGGCGCCATGATGGCGGCGTTGAGGGAGTCCGTCTCCGCGGTGAAGCGCACGCCCTTCTCCTGCACGTGGCTGTGCGCCCGCAGGGACTGCGCGGTGGCGGCGGATCCGGTGAACGCCACGTGGTCGCGGGCGTCCAGGTGGTCCAGCAGGTCCCGGGCGGAGCCGGAGACCAGCTGCAGGGAGCCCTCGGGCAGCAGCCCGGAGTCCAGCATGAGCCGCACGCACGCCTCGGTCACGTACCCCGTGGGGGTCGCGGGCTTCACGATGGTGGGCACTCCCGCGATGAACGCGGGCGCGAACTTCTCGAGCATGCCCCACACGGGGAAGTTGAACGCGTTGATCTGCACGGCCACACCGGGCAGCCGCGTGTACACGTGCTCGCCCAGGAACGAGCCGTCCCGGGAGAGCTGCTCCACGGCACCGTCCACGATCACGTTCGCATTGGGCAGCTCGCGGCGGCCCTTGGAGGAGAAGGTGAACAGGGTGCCGATGCCGCCGTCGATGTCGATCAGGTGGTCCTTGGCCGTGGCACCCGTGGCGTAGGAGATCTCGTACAGCTCCTCCTTGTGCTCCCCGAGGTACTGGGCCAGCTGCTTGAGGATCAGCGCGCGGTCGTGGATCCGCAGGGTCCCCAGGGAGGCCTGGCCCACGGTGCGGGCGTACTCCACGGCACCGGCGGTGTCGATCCCGTCCGTGCTCACGCGCGCCACGAGCTCGCCGGTGGCGGCGTTGCGCACGTCCGCGACCTTCTGCGGGTCCTCCGGGCGCCACCACTCACCCTTGACGAAGCTGGGCAGGATCTGCGGCTGCGAGGTGTCGGTTGCCTGGTTCTGGGTGCTCACGCGGGGTCCTCCGGACTGTCGCGGCCGTTAGCCGAACGATCGGTCAGTATTGCCCCCAGGATAACCTAGGTCACACAGGCACACCATGGCCGTCACCCGGGCCCACGCCTCACGGCACCACGGGACCGCCGGTTCAGGACCGCACTGGGCCGCCGCCCGCGGCAGCACGGGCCCGCCCGGCCCACGACGCCGCTCGGCCGCCGTGCGCAGCGAGCGCACCCGGACGGCGTCGTGCCCCCACGACACGAGGAGCAGACATGCACGAGGACCCCACCCCCGCGGACGCACGCGTGGAGAACGAGCGGCGCGCGGCGTCGTCGGACGGGCAGAAGGGCAGGGCGTTCGACCCCTGGAGCATCGAGCTGGGCGAGCTGGACCGGAAGATGGGCGTGGAGGTGGAGGAGCAGTCCGCCGAGCGGATCGTGGCCACCATGCCCGTGGAGGGCAACCGGCAGTCGCTGGGGCTGCTGCACGGCGGTGCGTCCGTGGCGCTCGGGGAGATGCTGGGCTCGTGGGCCGCGGTGATCCACGGCTCCACCATGGGCAAGGTGGCCGTGGGTGTGGACATCAACGCCACCCACCACGCCTCCGCCACGAGCGGCCGTGTGCGCGGGGTGGCCACGGCCATTCGCCTGGGCCGCACCATGACCAGCCACGAGGTGGTCATCACGCACATCGACACCGGCCGCCGGCTGTGCACGGTGCGGATCACCAACTTCCTCAAGGACGCGCCGAGCTCCTGAGCTGTGGCTCAGAGTGCGCGCGGGACCTGGGGCGGCCGGCGGGTCACCGTGGGCAGTTCCCGGCCGCAGCCGGTCGTCGCCGCCGGCCCGGGGCGGCGCGCCTGCACGCACAGAGCCGCCCCGGCGCCGCAGGGTTGCGGTGCCGGGGCGGTTCGTCGTCCGCGGGAGGGCTGAGGAGCCCCTCGGTGCGGACGGGGTGAACGCGGGGGTCGGGGTGCGAAGTCAAAGGCCCCAATGACCTGCTGCGACCCCCGCGGGTCCGGTTCAGTCCGTGGCCGCTGGGCGGCTCAGAACTGGGCGCTCTCGGTGGAGCCCTTGAGAGCGATGGTCGAGGAGTTCGGGTTGACCACCTGGGACACCAGGTCGAAGTAGCCGGTGCCCACCTCGCGCTGGTGCTTGGTGGCGGTGTAGCCGCGCTCCTCGGCGGCGAACTCGCGCTCCTGCAGGTCCACGTAGGCGCTCATCTGGTTGCGGGCGTAGCCGTGGGCCAGGTCGAACATGGAGTAGTTCAGGGCGTGGAAGCCCGCCAGGGTGATGAACTGGAAGCGGTAGCCCATGGCGGCGAGCTCGCGCTGGAACTTGGCGATGGTGTCGTCGTCCAGGTGCTTCTTCCAGTTGAAGGACGGCGAGCAGTTGTACGCCAGCATCTGGTCCGGGAACTCCTCGTGGACGGCCTCCGCGAACTGCTTGGCGAGCTCGAGGTCGGGCGTGCCGGTCTCCATCCAGATGAGGTCCGAGTACGGGGCGTACGCCTTGGCGCGGGCGATGCAGGGCTCGATGCCGTTGCGGACCTTGTAGAAGCCCTCCGCGGTGCGCTCGCCGGTGATGAACTCGGCGTCCTGCTCGTCCACGTCCGAGGTGATCAGCGTGGCGGCCTCGGCGTCCGTGCGGGCGATGATGATGCTGGGGACGTCCTCCACGTCCGCCGCCAGGCGTGCCGCGTTGAGGGTGCGCACATGCTGCTGGGTGGGGATCAGCACCTTGCCGCCCAGGTGGCCGCACTTCTTCTCGGAGGCCAGCTGGTCCTCCCAGTGCACGCCGGCCGCGCCCGCATCGATCATGGACTTCATGAGCTCGAACGCGTTGAGCGGTCCGCCGAAGCCGGCCTCCGCGTCCGCGACGATCGGCGCCATCCAGTTCTCCACGGTGTGGACGTCCTCGGCGTGCTCGATCTGGTCCGCGCGCTTGAGCGCGTTGTTGATCCGGCGCACCACCTGCGGAACGGAGTTCGCGGGGTAGAGGGACTGGTCCGGGTAGGTCTGGCCCGCCAGGTTGGCGTCACCGGCCACCTGCCAGCCGGAGAGATAGATGGCCTTGAGCCCGGCCTTGACCTGCTGGACCGCCTGGTTGCCGGTCAGAGCGCCCAGAGCATTGATGTAATCCTCCGAGTTGAGCAGGTTCCAGAGTCGCTCCGCGCCGCGCCGGGCGTTGGTGTGCTCTTCTCGAAAGGAGCCCTGCAGACGCAGGACCTCCTCGGGGGCGTAGTCACGGGTCACGCCCGCCCAGCGGGGGTTCTCCTCCCAGTCGCGGGCCAGCTCGGCGGCGCTGCGGAGGTTGCTGTTCTCGGTGCTCATCTCGGTCTCCTTCGATCGGTCGTCCGGGCGGTACGGGGAAGTTTCGCCCGGGTAACTTGATGAGTTCTACTTTTGCCGCGATCTGCACCCCTGAAAAGGGGTTTTCCGAGTGAAGAACCGCATTTCTTCACGCCTGAGAAAATTGGTTCTAAACTCGGGGTATGACCCCGACCACAGGCCCCCGCAGGCGGCGCCGCACCGTCGACGCCGCTCCCTCCCCCTCCGCCACCGGTCGCACCCCCGCGGACACCGCCGGGGGGACGACCCCCGCCGCGCGCGGCACCGCGGGGTCGCGGACCCCCTCGGCGGCCGCTGCCGGCCGTGACGGCAGCGGTGCCGGACGCGCGGTACCCGGCGCGGCGGCGTCGTCCTCCGGGGGCCGCGACGCCCTGCGGGGCTCACGCACCGGAGCGGGAACCGGTGCGGGCGCCCGGACGCCGTCCCCGGTGCCGCCGGAGGAGGCGGGGGACCCCACGGACCCGATCGTGCTGGGGCGCCGGATCCGGTACCGCCGCAAGCGGCTGCGGATCACCCTGGAGGAGCTCGCGCGCACCGTGGGAATGGCACCCAGTGCGCTGTCCCTGATCGAGAACGGCAAGCGCGAGCCCAAGCTCAGCACCCTCTCGGCCCTGGCCGGTGCGCTGGACATGGGTGTGGAGCAGCTGCTCGGGTCCAAGGCGCCGTCCCGCCGCATGGAGCTGGAGATCCAGGTGGAGCGGGTGCAGCGCGGGCCCATGTACGCGGCCCTCGGGCTGCCCACCGTGCGCGTGGGTCCGGGGATGAGTACCGAGACCCTCGAGGCGCTCGCGGCCCTGCAGCAGCAGCTCGGCCAGCGCCTGGAGGAGCAGGCCGCCACCCCGGAGGAGGCCCGGCGCGCCAACACCCAGCTGCGCGCGCGGATGCAGGGCGTGAACAACTACTTCGAGCGCATCGAGACCATGGCCGCGGAGCTGCTGGCCGCGATCAAGCACACGGGCGGGCCGCTGTCCGAGCACCACATCTCCCGGCTCGTGGAGCACGTGGGCTTCGAGATCCACCAGGTCCCGGACCTGCCGCACTCCACGCGCTCCGTGACGGACCTGCGCAACCGGCGGTTCTACCTGCCCACCTCCGCGGGGGCGGGCTCTCCGTGGTCCGTGCTGCTGCAGGCTGTGGGGCACCACCTGCTGGAGCACCGCCGGCCCGCGGACTACGGCGAGTTCCTGGAGCAGCGCGTTGAGACCAACTACTTTGCCGCGGCGCTGATGATTCCTGAGGCCTCGGCGGTGGACCTGCTGGCCCGCGCCAAGTCCCAGCGGGAGCTGTCCGTGGACGACCTCCGGGACGCGTTCGCGGTGTCCCACGAGACCGCCGCGCACCGGATGACCAACCTGATGACCCACCACTTCGACATCCCCACGCACTTCGAGAAGGTGCACTCCTCCGGGATCATCCACAAGGCGTGGCAGAACGACGGCCTGCAGTTCCCCACGGACCACAGCGGAGCCGTTGAGGGTCAGCGCGCGTGCCGGTTCTTCTCCGCCCGCCAGGCGTTCTCGGGCACCAACAGGTTGCTGTCCCACTTCCAGTACACGGACACCCCGCACGGCACGTACTGGTGCTCGGCGCGCGTGGAGGGCTCCGAGCACGGCGAGTTCTCCATCTCCTTCGGGGTGCCCTACGAGCACGTCAAGTGGTTCCGCGGCCGCGCCACCTCCTACCGGCGCACCTCCACGTGCCCGGACCCCGCGTGCTGCCAGCAGCCCTCCCCGGCGCTCGCGGACCAGTGGGAGGGGCAGGCCTGGCCCTCGGCGCGTCCGGCCACCCACATGCTCGCGGCCATGCCCGCCGGAGCGTTCCCCGGAGTGGACGAGACGGAGGTCTTTCGGTTCCTGCAGCGCCACGCGCCCGCCGTTGAACTGGACGAAGACCTCGCGTAACCTCCATCACATTCCTACTGCCGCGTAGCCTGCCGTCCGCGGGCCCGTGCGTGTTCCGTTCCGGGGCGCCGTCGGGTCCATCGCACCCGGGCCACTCCGGGGGCGACGACGCCGCGCGGCCCCGTCCGCGACGAAAGGCCAGTCCCATGACCATCTCCACGTGCGACCTCTACGACGAGCGCGGTGACGAGCTGCAGTCCGTGACCACCCAGTTCATCTCGGTGGGCGGTGTGCACCAGTTCACCGGCCCCATCCGCACGGTGCGGTGCTTCGAGTCCAACGTGGACGTCAAGGAGCTGGTGGCCACCCCGGGTGAGGGCGCGGTGCTCGTGGTGGACGGGCAGGGCTCCATGAACTGCGCGCTGCTGGGGGACAACGTGGCACGCACCGCCATGGAGAACGGCTGGGCCGGACTGGTGATCAACGCCCCCGTGCGGGACCGTGTGGAGCTCGGCACCCTGGAGATCGGCGTCAAGGCGCTGGGCACCAACCCCCGCAAGTCCTCGCCCAACGACTTCGGAGAGACGGACGTGATCCTCAACTTCGGCGGCGTGACCTTCCGGCCCGGCAAGACCCTGTGGGCGGACGAGGACGGGATCCTCGTGGAACGCTGACGCCCGAGCCGACGCGGGGCAGGGGGCGGCCCACCGGGGATCCGGCAGACGAGAGGAGCGGACCCGCCGCAGCGGGACCGCTCCTCTCCTGTCGCTGGTCAGGCGTTGCCTGCCAGGGGTGTGGGCGCTACTTCTGGGCCACGAACGCGGACCCGTTCCACGTCCACTGCACGGTCTCCCCGGTGAGAACGCCGTCCGAGCCCACGACCTTCTGAGTCACGGTGGGTTCCCCGGCGGCGTCGATCGTCACGCCAGCCTGCTCGAACGGGTACTGAGACTTCTCCGACCCGGGCAGCGTGCCGTGGGAGTCGTAGCCCTTCTCCGTGGGGCTGATCACGGTGACACCCATGCTGTCCGAGAAGTAGACGTTGCCGTACTTGTCCACGGGACTCTTGGGGGTCCACCTCCCACAGCTGGTCGCCGATCATGGGTTCGGCGCCGAACGAGACGGCGGTGGTCTTCTCCGGGGAGGAGGCGTATCCCACGGACTGCCCGTTCTGGTAGACGGCGTAGCTGGGCCGCTTCCCCTGCGGGGCGGTGTCCGGCACGGTGGTCAGCGTGTAGGACACGATCTCCATGGGACCGAACGTGGGGTGCTGGACCTTCACGCGGGCGGTCTCCTCGCAGACACCGGCGCACGGATCCTTCACGGCCGGCAGAGCGGAACCGGAGCCGGGTGCTCCGCTCGTGGAGGGCGCGGCGCTGGCTGCGGGCGAGCCGGCGGCGTCGCCCCCGCCGGTCGTGGCGGCGGGACTGGCCGGTGCGGACGACGCCGTTGCGGCCTGGGTCTGCGACGCGGCCGGGCTGCTCGCCTCGGCGGACTCCCCGCCCTGCCCGCACCCCACGAGGAGCGGGACGGCCACGGCGGCTGCGGTCACGATCTTGAGCTTATGGCTGTTCATGGTTCTCACCTTGCGGATGGATCACCTGCGATTGCCAACACCTCCACCCTGCGACGTGGTGTTTGCAATAGCAACACCTGTGATGCAATCGTGACCGTCGCCCGCCTCGCTCCTGCTCCGTGCGCCCGCGCCCGATCGTCCCGGCACCCTCGGGCGGGAGTCCAAGGCCTGCAGCTCGGGTGTCCTGGTGGGTGACGCAGCGCGGGCGGCCCTGGAGGTGGGCGGCCCGGGATCGAGAACGAGCGGCCCACGCACTGCTGTGCGAGCCGCTCGTTCTCGATCCCGGGC
>NZ_RCOM01000053.1 GCF_003667225.1 Kocuria rhizophila | reverse complement strand
GGCGCTCGTAGTGGCCCTGCCGGGCGAGGCGCACGAACTTCTGGTGCGGCAGCGTGATGGCCGCCCAGCCCACCAGGATGCCGATTGCGGAGATGTTCAGCACGATGCTGAAGGCGTCCTCCGGGACGTAGTAGTTGAGGATCACGCCGAGCGCCCCCACGCCCACCGTGAGCAGGATGCCGCCCGCCGGAACACCCGAGCGGGTCATCTTGCCGGTGAACTTGGGTGCGGAACCCGCCATGGCCATGGAATGCACGATGCGCCCCGTGGAGTACAGCCCCGCGTTGAGGGAGGACAGCGCCGCGGTGATGACCACGAGCTGCATGATGGGCGCGATGCCCTGGATCCCGATGGAGTCGAAGAACGTGACGAACGGGGACTCGTCCGCGGAGTACGCCGTGTAGGGCAGCAGCAGCGTGAGCAGCAGGACGGACCCCACGTAGAACAGCGCGATGCGCAGGATGACCGTGTTGATGGCCTTGGGAATGGTGCTGCGCGGATCCTTGGTCTCACCCGCGGTGATGCCCACGAGCTCGATGCCCGAGTACGCGAAGACCACACCCTGCGAGACCACGAGCGCGGGCAGCAGACCGTTGGGGAGGAAGCCCCCGTTCTCGCTGATCAGAGAGAACCCGGTGGGTGCGCCCGTGGGGGTCCCGAAGAGCACGAAGCAGATGCCCACGATCAGGAACACCACCAGCGCGGAGACCTTCACCACCGCGAACCAGAACTCCATCTCCCCGAAGAGCTTCACGGAGATCAGGTTGGTGGCCATGACCACCACCAGCACCACGGCGGCGATCAGCCACTGCGGCAGGTCTGCGATGAACTGGCTGTACTGCCCGAACCACTTGACGTAGATGGCCATGGCGGTGGCGTCCACCACCGTGGTGGAGGCCCAGGAGAGCCAGTACATCCACCCCACGAAGTACGCGCTCTTCTCCCCGTAGAACTCACGGGTGTAGGACACGAAGGAGCCGGAGGACGGCCGGTGCATCACCAGCTCGCCCAGCTGCCGCAGGATCAGGTAGCCGAAGAACCCGGCTACCGCGTACAGGATGAACAGGGCTGGACCGGCCGAGGCCAGCCCGCCACCGGCACCCAGGAACAGACCCGTGCCGATCGAGCTGCCGATTGCGATCATGTTGATCTGCCGCGTGGTGAGCCCCTTGCTGTACCCCTCCTGCTCGGCCACGAACTGGGCGCGCGTCTCCGGCCCGCCGGAAGGCTGGGTGTCGGAAGGGTGCGAGGCCATGGATGTACACCTTTTCTCGGTTGCAAGGATGACGCACTCCGCACAGGACCCGCGAGGTGCACAGAGGAAGCCTAAGCGCTGCGCCGCCCGATCGTGTCGTGCGGCTCACCATTTCGCGCCATTCGTCAGCCCCTCGGAGGTGCCGCCCAGGCGGGGACGACGCCGACCGCGCGCCCGCCTGGAACGGCATCACCGCTGGTCAGCGGGCAGAGTGTGCGACGCAGGACCCACTCGGACCCGGCGGCCTCTGGCGCCTGAACCGCAACGGGGGCCGCCGGAACGGACGCCCCGGTGTCAGCGCCCGGTGCGCTCCCGGTGCTTGCAGCCGGGCCAGCAGCACGGGCGGCGCTTGCCCTCGTGCATCTCCTCGCCCGTGCGGCGGATGCGGCGGGCGCGGGTCTCGGGCTTCTTGGCGTCCTCCACCCAGCACACGAACTCGTTGCGGCCCAGGGGCGTCAGCCCGCGCCACAGCTCGGCGGTCTCCGGCTCCGCCAGCAGGGCCTCGGCGAGGTCCGCGGGCAGCTCGTGGACCACGCCGCCGGGGAGGTCGGCCGCCTGTGCGGGGGACGACGCCGCGGCGCCGGGCGCGCTGCCGGGCGCGGGCGTCGTCGTCTGCGGGGTGTCGCTCACGGTGCTCTCCCTGCCGTGGTCATGGATGAGGCTCGCCCTCATCACCGGCAGTGTGCCACGGGGACGGGGTGGGGGCCAGACGCTCCCTGGTCGTCCCACGAGGTTTTGCACTGCACATCTGGCCCGGAGGCCGTGACGTCCCGTCCCATGGTCCGCAACGGTTGGTCCCACAACAGTGGCGCTTAGTGGGAAGATGGGCACGGATCGTCTCATTAAGCTGCTTAATGAGACGATCTGCGGATTTCTTCTGAGAAAGGACCGTCATGACGTCCTCGAGCTGGCCCGCCGTCGGAGGGGAAACCCACCGCTGGCTCCACCGTGACCCCATGGCATCGCGCCGCACACTTTTGGAGAACAGAGGAGATTTCACCGCCGCAGTGGTGCCGGAGATCGCCCGCCTAACCCCCGCTCTCGCCGGAGCTGCGGCCGCGAGAGCACAGGAGGCGACGCGTGCCATGACAGCCTTCGGGGTGACGTCCGACCGCATGGCTGCCCTGCCGTTCTCCGCAGTCCTCCTTCGTGGCGAATCCGCCACCAGCTCGCAGATCGAAAACCTCACGGTGCATGCCAGGAAGCTCTCCCTCGCGGCGGTGGGTGCGCACGTGGGCGGCAACGCCGAACTGGTCGCTCGAAACGTCTTCGCCATGCAGGCGGCCATTGATGCCGCTTCCGACCTGAATGCCGACGCCGTGCGCCGCATGCACCGCGAACTCACCGTCGGGGTTCAGGACGACGCCGGCGAGTTCCGGGACCAGTGGGTGTGGATCGGAGGCCGCTCCCCGGTCACAGCCAGCTATGTGGCACCACGACACGAAGCCGTGCCGGCGGCGGTGGAGGACCTGGTGCTGTTCCTGCAGCGGCGGGACCTGGACCCCACGGTGCAGGCGGCCATCGCGCACGCGCAGTTCGAGACCATCCACCCGTTCACGGACGGAAACGGGCGCACCGGTCGCGCCATCGTGTCCTCCCTGCTCCGGGCCCGCGGCGTGGTCGACAACGTGACGGTCCCCATCTCTTCGGGACTGCTGCACGACATCGACGGGTACATCGCAGCTCTCACCGCCTATCGAGCTGGGCGCCCCACGGCCATTGTCGAGTGCTTCTCCGATGCCGCCATGGCCTCGCTGGCCAACGCCTCGATCCTGATGGCGGACGTCGAAGCGTTCCACGACAGGGTTCTTGACTCTCGCCGACGAGTGACGGCGTCCTTGCGCGCGGTCGCGCGGTTCTGCTGCTCCGAACCCGCTTTCACCGCGGGGATGCTGGAGAGCATCGGTGGAGTGCCCAAGGCCACTGCCTACCGCACCGTGGACGAGCTCACCACGGTGGGACTGATCCGCCACGAGCGGTCGGTCAAGGTGAAGGGGCAGAAAGTCTGGGTGGTTCCAGCGGTCCTCACCGCGCTGGACGAGTTCGCCGAGCGCGCGGGCCGCCGCACCTACGGTTCCAGCGAGTGAACATCCCATCAGCCGGGGCCTTGACCGCGCAGCCGGTACGGAGGGTGCACCACACGGCATCCGTGGCACCATGACGTCATGGCACTGACACTGCGGCACCTCACCTCCGAGGACGAACCCGTGGTCCGTGCCCTGCACGAGCAGCTGCGCCGGGACGACTTCGACTTCCTTCTCGAGAGAGGCAGCTGGGACGAGGTCCTGGAGGCCACGGCACGACAGTCCCGGGGCACGAACCTGCCGCCCGGACGGGTCCGCGCGGACTACCTCCTGGCCGAGGTGGACGGGCAGGTGGTGGGCAGGACCTCCATCAGGTACGACCTCACGGAGCACCTCCTCCGCGTGGGCGGGCACGTGGGCTACGGCGTGGGCCCCGCGTTCCGACGGCGCGGGTACGCCACGGAGATCCTGCGGCAGTCGGTGGGGCGCCTGAACGCGGCCGGTGTGGAGCGGGTACTGGTCACGTGCGCCGACGACAACGCGGCCTCCGCCGCAACCATCGAGGCCTGCGGCGGGGTGCTGGAGAACGTGGTCCCGGACGGGGACGGCCGCCCGACCCGCCGCTACTGGATCGGCTGACCGCCGCCGCATCGGCACCCCTCCACGGCGGTCTCACCGCCCGCGGTGGCGCGCGGCTCCCGCACTACTGGCGTTCCGGGGCGCTCCGCCCCTCCCCCAGCCCCCGCGCCAGGCGAGCCATGATGTCTCCCAGCCGGGCGACGTCGTCCTGCGTGAGCGCGGCGAAGAAGAGCTCCTCCACGTCCCGCGCGTGGTCCGGGCGCAGTCGCCGGAACGCCTGCGCGCCCTCGGCGGTCAGCGCGGCCTCCCAGCCGCGGCCGTCGCCCTGCGCACGACGCCGCTGCACCCAGCCCCGCTCGCCCAGCACCTTGACCTGGTAGTTCAGCCGCGACGGCGAGAACACCAGGCGGCGGGCCAGCTCCCCCATGCGCAGGCAGCGCCCGGGAGCCTCGTGGAGCAGCAGGAGCAGCTGGTACTCCATGAGCGAGCAGCCCTGGGCCTTGAGACGCTCCTCCACCCGGGACGTCAGCCGCGCCGTGGTCTCGAAGTAGAGCCGCCACGTGTCCCAGCGATCGGCCCCTTCCGCGCCGGTGGTCGACCCCGCGGCGGTCGGCTCGGAGCGGTCCTCGGGACGGCGTGCTTCTGAGGGCATGGAGCTCATCCTCGCACCGCCGCCAGCAGGTCCTCGAAGTTCGGCACCGCGGCGAACTCGTCCCGCGCGGAACGATCCGGGCGCGACGGCGCGTTCCGCCGGGCCCCCACGGACTCCGTGGAGGCATCGACTGTGGCGGAGCCGCCGTCCCCCGTGGCCCCGGAACCGGTGCCGTCCGCGGGACCCGGCCCGGCGGCGTCGTGCCCCGTCGCCCCGGCCCCGAGCATGCCGGCGAGCGCCGCCCCGGCCCGCTCGATGCGCGCCTGCAGGGACGCGTCCGCCCAGTCCTCCGTGGCGGCGTACACCCCGATGGGCAGGGTGAGCGCCTTGAGGTAGCTGAACAGCGGGCGCAGGGCGGTGTCCAGGACGAGGGAGTGGCGCGGGGAGCCGCCGGTCGCGGCCACCACGGTGGGCAGGTTCTCCAGGGCGCCCTCGTCGAAGAGGTCGAAGAACGCCTTGAACAGCCCCGAGTAGCTCGCCTTGTAGGTGGGCGTGGCCGCGATCAGCCCGTCCGCGGTGAGCACGGCGTCCAGCGCGTCCTGCACCGCGGCGGGAGCCGTCCCGGTCAGCATGGCGTCCGTGATCCCGTGGGCGATCTCCCGCAGGGCCACCACGCGCACCTCGGATTCCTCACCACCCCGGGCGACGACGCCGCTCGCAACCTGCGCGATCGCCCGTGCCAGACGCGTGGTGGACGCGTCCTCGGACAGGCCCGCGGTCACCACGGTGATCTTCAAGTGTTCGGTCATGATGTCTCTCCTGTCTTCTCTGTGCTGCACGTCCTCGCCGCCCGGGGCCCGCCCTCCGCAGGGCGGGCCCTCCTCGAGGTCTGCCCCGGTGGGCCGCTCTACGCGGTGGGGCCCTGCGTGCCACCGGCGCCCTGGCGGGACGCCGCCTCGTCCGCGGCGGCGCGGTCCTTGGCGGCGCGGTCCTTCGCGGCCTGCGAGTCCGGTCCGCCGCCGGGGATGGGATCCTCCCCCGCCGCGTGGCGCGCCACGAGGGACGCGTGGGTGGGGGCCTCCGGCACGTGGGCCGGCCGGGCGGCGTCGAACTCTTTGCGCAGCACCGGGAAGACCTCCTCTCCCAGGAAGTCCATCTGCTCCAGGACGTCCTTGAACGGCAGGCCCGCGTGGTCCACCAGGAACAGCTGGCGCTGGTAGTCGCCCGCGTACTCCCGGAAGGAGAGGGTGCGCTCGATGACCTGCTGGGGCGAGCCCACGGTCAGCGGCGTCTGCTCCATGAAGGACTCCAGCGAGGGCCCGTGGCCGTACACCGGCGCGTTGTCGAAGAACGGCCGGAACCGGCGCACCGCGTCCTGCGAGTTCCTGGCCATGAACACCTGCCCGCCCAGGCCCACGATCGCCTGGTCCGCGGAGCCGTGGCCGTAGTACTCGTAGCGCTGCCGGTAGAACGCCACCATGCGCTCGGTGTGCTCCTTGTTCCAGAAGATGTTGTTGTGGAAGAACCCGTCCCCGTAGAACGCGGCCTGCTCCGGGATCTCCGGGGAGCGGATGGAGCCGTGCCACACGAACGGCGGGACGTCGTCCAGGGGTCGCGGGGTGGATGTGAAGCCCTGCAGCGGCGTGCGGAAGCGCCCGGAGAAGTTCACGTCCTCCTCGCGCCACAGCCGGTGCAGCAGCTGGTAGTTCTCCACGGCCAGCGGGATACCCTGGCGGATGTCCTTGCCGAACCACGGGTAGACCGGGCCGGTGTTGCCGCGGCCCATGGTCAGGTCCACGCGACCGTCCGCGAGGTGCTGGACGTACGCGTAGTCCTCCGCGATCCGCACGGGGTCCGTGGTGGTGATCAGCGTGGTGGCCGTGGACAGCTGGATCCGCTCGGTCTGCGCCGCGACCGCCGCCATGAGCACGGGCGGGTTCGCGGGGGCCACGAACGGCGGGTTGTGGTGCTGGCCGGTGGCGAACACGTCCATGTCCAGCTCCTCCGCCTTGCGGGCGATTGCCACCGTGGCCTTGATGCGCTCGTTCTCAGTGGGCGTGCGGCCCGTGGTGGGGTCCTGGGTGACGTCCCCGATGGTGAAGACTCCGAGTTGCATGGTGCCTGCCTCCTTCGCGACGGGACCGTCGCCCGCCCTGGTGCTTCAAATTTGAACTACCTCTGTAATGCGGCGCCCCGGAGAAATATTCCGGGGTGGATTGTTGAACAATCCGCGGCGCATCGGGCATGCTGGGGGGTCACACCCGATGAGACGGAGGTCACGCATGACGGTCATGGATCTGAACAGCGACGTGGGCGAGTCGTTCGGCGCCTGGGGCATGGGGGACGACGCCGCCATCTTCCGCTCCGTCTCCAGCGCCAACGTGGCCTGCGGCTTCCACGCGGGGGACCCCTCCGTGATGGCGCAGACCTGCCGGGACGCCGTGGCCGCCGGGGTCACGGTGGGAGCGCACGTGGCCTACCGGGACCTCGCGGGCTTCGGCCGCCGTTTCCTGGACTGCTCCCCCACCGAGCTCGCGGACGACGTCCTGTACCAGCTGGGCGCGCTCGAGGCCGTGGCCCGCGCCGCGGGCACCACCGTGCGCTACGTCAAACCCCACGGCGCCCTCTACAACACGATCGTGCACCAAGAGGCCCACGCCCAGGCCGTGGTGGACGCCGTGAAGGCCTTCGGCGGGGACCTCCCCCTGCTCCTGCTGCCCGGCTCCGTGGCCCTGCGCGCGGCGGAAAAGGCCGGGCTGCGCGCCGTGCCGGAGGCGTTCGCGGACCGCGGCTACACCCCCGAGGGCACGCTGGTCTCCCGGCGGGACCCGGGTGCGGTGCTGCACGACGCCGCCCAGGTCACCGAGCGCATGGTGCGCCTGGCCGAGGACGGCACGCTCACCGCGGTGGACGGCTCCACCGTGCGGATCCACGCGGAGAGCATCTGCGTGCACGGGGACACCCCCGGCGCCGCCGCCATGGCCGCCGAGGTCCGCGCGGGCCTCGACCGCGCCGGGATCACCGTCCGGTCCTTCGCATGAGCGCACCGCACCCCGAACAGGCACCCCGCCCCGCGCAGGGAGCGGGCGTCCGGCAGATGGCCCGCCCTGGCACAACGGGAACGGTTCCCTCCTCGTCCGCCGAGGTCCGCCCGGCCCCGGAGCTGCGCTGGGCCGGAACCCACGCGTTCCTGCTCGACTGCGGCGAACTCGCCGACGTCGTGCGCTGGCACGCCCACCTCACCGCGCACCCGTTCGCCGGGCAGACGGACGTGATTGCCGCCGCCCGCACCGTGCTGGTGACCTTCACGGACGCACGGTCGGCGCGGAAGGCCGCGAGCGGCGTCGCCACCGCCCAACCCCGCGAGAAGCGGGAGGCCGGGGGCAAGACCGTGGAGATCCCCGTGGCCTACGACGGCGCCGACCTCGCCGAGGTCGCCCGGCTCACCGGGCTCAGCGAGCAGGGCGTGGTGGACACCCACACCGGCGCGGAGTGGACCGCCGCGTTCGGCGGCTTCGCCCCCGGCTTCGCGTACCTCAGCGCACCGGGCAACCCCCTGGACGTCCCCCGCCGGGACACCCCCCGCACCGCCGTGCCCGCGGGGGCCGTGGCGCTCGCGGGCGTCTTCTCCGCGATCTACCCCCAGCGCTCACCGGGCGGGTGGCAGCTGATCGGGCGCACGGACGCGGTCCTGTGGGACACCCACCGGGACTCCCCCGCGCTGATCCGCCCCGGGGACACCGTGCGCTACCGCGCCGTGCGCGAGCTCGTGACTCTGGCCGACGACGCCGCCCCGGACCTGCGCGGCGACCCGCAGCTCCCCGGGGACTCGGCTCCCGTCGTTCAATCGGGGGACGGCCCGGGCCAGGACACCGCGGGCCAGGGCTGCGACACGTCCGGCCGTGAGCACGCCGACGGTCTGGACCCCATCAGCGCGGCGGATGGCTCCCTCGCTGACCACGGTGGGCACGCCCTGGTGGTCGAGGACCCCGGGATGCAGACCCTGGTCCAGGACCTGGGCCGTCCCGGGCTGGGGGACCTGGGCGTGGTGGCGTCCGGTGCGGCAGACCGCGCCTCCGTCATGCAGGCCAACCGGATCGTGGGCAGTGCGACCTCCGAGGCAGTCCTCGAGGTCACGATGGGCGGGCTGCGACTCACGGCCCGCAACCACCACGTGCTCGCCCTGACCGGGGCGCCCGTGGACGCCCGGATCACCGGCGGGGAGACCGAGCGCGCCGCCCCGTTCTGCACACCGTTCGCCCTGTACGACGGCGAGCGCCTCACCCTGGGCACCCCGAGCGCGGGGCTCCGCAGCTACCTCGCGGTCTCCGGAGGTCTCGACACGACCCCGGTGCTCGGCAGCCGTGCCACGGACGTGATGTCCGGGATCGGCCCCGCGCCGCTGACCGCCGGCGACGTGCTGCCGGTGCGTCCGGCGGCAGCCGGCCGAGCCGTGGGCCACGCCGAGGAGCCCGCGGTGCGCCTCCCCGCGGCGGACGAGACCACGGTGCTCCGCGTGGTTCCGGGCCCGCGCGAGGACTGGTTCACCCCCGCGTCCCGCGCCGCCCTGGCGGAGCGGACGTGGCGCGTGAGCAGCGAGTCCAACCGCGTGGGCGTGCGCTTCGAGACCCCGCAGGACGGCGGTCTCGAACGAGGCCGCGACGGCGAGCTCGCGAGCGAGGGCGTGGTCACCGGTTCCCTGCAGGTTCCCCACTCCGGGGTGCCCGTGCTGTTCCTCGCGGACCACCCCGTCACGGGCGGGTACCCCGTGATCGGGGTGGTGGTCCCGGAGGACCTCCCCCTCGCCGCGCAGCTGCTGCCCGGCTCCGAGGTGCGGTTCCACCCGGTTCCGCACCCGCCCGCCGACCCTGCGCTCCCCACTGCGCCGAACAGTGCGCCGAACCATGCAGTGGTGCCGGACGATCGTCCCGGGCCGGCATCCCCCGAGGACGAGCTCAGCGCCCAGGAGCCCACGACGGCCCCCACCACACCCACCGCGACGACCCCCGCGGAGCAACCCACGTCAGGAGACACCCCATGAAGAAGGTTCTGATCGCCAACCGCGGGGAGATCGCTGTGCGCGTGGCCCGCGCGTGCGCGGACGCCGGGCTCAGCTCGGTGGCCGTGTACTCCGAGCCGGACGCGGAAGCGATGCACGTCCACATGGCCGATGAAGCATATGCCCTCCCCGGCTCCTCCTCCGCCGACACCTACCTCAGCATCCCCGCCGTGCTGGCCGTGGCGGAACGCTGCGGGGCCGACGCTGTGCACCCGGGCTACGGGTTCCTGTCGGAGAACGCCGACTTCGCGCGCGCCGTCGTGACCGCCGGTCTCACGTGGATCGGCCCGAGCGCGGACGTCATCGAGGCGCTCGGTAACAAGGTCACCGCGCGGGAGATCGCCGTACGCGCCGGGGCGCCGCTCGTCCCCGGAACCGACGGCCCGGTGGCCGACGCCGCCGAGGCCCGCGCGTTCGCGGAGGAGCACGGGCTGCCGATCGCCATCAAGGCGGCCTTCGGCGGTGGCGGACGCGGGATGCGCATCGCCCGGGAGCTCTCCGAGGTGGAATCGGCGTTCGACGCCGCCGTGCGCGAGGCCACCGCCGCCTTCGGGCGCGGGGAGTGCTTCGTGGAGCGGTTCCTGGACCGCCCGCGCCATGTGGAGGCCCAGGTGGTGGCGGACACCCACGGCAACGTGGTGGTCATGGGCACGCGCGACTGCTCGCTGCAGCGCCGCCACCAGAAGCTCGTGGAGGAGGCCCCGGCGCCGTTCCTCACGGACGAGCAGCGCACCACGCTGCACGAGTCCGCGCGGGCCATCTGCCGCGAGGCCGGGTACACCGGTGCGGGCACGGTGGAGTACCTCGTGGCACCGGACGGGCTGATCTCTTTCCTGGAGGTCAACACGCGCCTGCAGGTGGAGCACCCCGTGACCGAGGCGACCGCCGGAGTGGACCTGGTGCGCGAGCAGTTCCGCGTGGCCGAGGGCCTGCCGCTGAGCACCACCGAGGATCCCGCCCCGCGCGGCCACGCGATCGAGTTCCGGCTCAACGCGGAGGACCCCGCACTGGGGTTCCTCCCCACCCCGGGCACGGTGGAGGCGTTCGAGGCCCCCACGGGCGCGGGTGTGCGCGTGGACACCGGCGTGCGCACCGGATCCGTGGTCCCCGCCGAGTACGACTCGCTGCTCGCCAAGCTCATCGTGTGGGGCGAGGACCGGGCCCAGGCCGTGGTGCGCTCCCGCGCGGCGCTGCGCGAGCTGTCGATCCGCGGACTGCCCACCGTGGTGCCGTTCCACCGCGCCGTGCTGGAGGAGCCCGCGTTCACCTCCACCGACCAGCTGGGCGTCTACACCACCTGGATCGAGGACGAGTTCGCGCAGGACCTCGAGACCTCACCCCACCTCGACCCCGAGGCCGCCCGGCGCACCACGTTCACGCTCGAGGTGGACGGGCGTGCAGTGCGGGTGGGCCTGCCCGCGCACCTCGCACAGGCCCTGCTCCACGGCGGAGGCGGGACTCCGGGAGAGACGGGACAGGGCGGCGCGGCGGCGTCGTCGGACGCGGAGGACGGGACCGCGCTCACCGCCCCCATGAACGGCACGGTGGTCACCTGGCTCGCACAGGACGGCGAGGACGTCACGGAGGGCCAGCCGGTGCTGGTGGTCGAGGCCATGAAGATGGAAACCCCCGTGAAGGCCCACCGCTCCGGAACCCTGCGCCGCGGGGACGTGTCCGAGGGCGACGCCGTGCGCGCGGGACAGACGCTCGGGGAGATCGCGTGAGCGGCCCGTCCGCCTCGCACCCCGGAGCGTCCGAGCCAGGGGAAGAGGCCCAGGCCGGCGCCCATGCCGCCGCCCTGCTGCGGACGCGGATCGCCGACGGCGCGCTGCCCCCGGGCGCGAAGCTGTCCGAGCACGCCGTGGCCGCCGAGCTCGGGATCTCCCGCAACACCCTGCGGGAGTGCTTCGCGATGCTCGCGGCGGAGGGGCTCGTGCTGCGGATCCCCCACCGGGGCGTTTTCGTGGCGCGGCCCACCGCGGACGACGTCCGCGACCTCTATGCCGCTCGGAGCATCCCCGAGTCCGGGGCGGTGCTGTGGGGAACCGTGGACGCGGGGCTGCTGACGCGCCTCCGCTCGATCGTCGCCGCGGCCCTGACGGCGCGGGACGGCGCGGACGTGGCCGGCATGGCGGACGCGAACCAGCGGTTCCACCGGTGCCTCGTGGAAGCCGCGGGGTCGCCCGCGCTGCTCCGGGACATGGACCGTGCCCTGGCCAGAATGCGCCTGGTGTTCCACGCGATGCTCGAGGACCGGGAGTTCCACGCGCGCTACGCCGTGCGCAACGCCGAGGTGCTCGCCGCGCTGGAGTCCGGCCACCGGAGCCACGCGGCAGAGCTGCTGCGGGACTCCCTGGGCGCGGCGCGGGACGAGATCCTCACCCGGCTCGGGTGAGGTCGGCCGGCCAGGTCCTCCGACGACCCGCCGCGGGCGTCACCGGAGAACCCCGCGACACCGCCGGTCGGGGCTGCTGTCGGTGTGCCCCGCAGAGATGTGCCCCGCAGAGTGGACCACCCCGGGGGTGAGCCAGGGCACGGTCCCCTCGCCTCCGCGCCCCGTCAGGGCACCTGGTAGTCGGCGTCCCGGGCGTCGGTAACGAGCATGTGACCCGGGGCGTGGGTGATCGCGAACGGCGGAGCCGACTCCATCACCGCAGCCTGCGGAGTGACCCCGCACGCCCAGAACACGGGGAGCTCGCCGGGGGCGATCCGCACGGCGTCGCCGAAGTCCGGTGACCCCAGGTCCGCGATCCCCAGCGCCCCGGGGTTCCCCACCTGCACGGGCGCGCCGTGGACGGCCGGGTAGCGGGAGGTGATCCGCACGGCGTCCGCCACCTGTGCCGCCGGGACCGGCCGCATGGACACCACGAGCGGCCCGGACAGCCGCCCCGCCGGCTCGCAACGCCGCGAGGTGCGGTACATCGGGACGTTGGCACCCTGGTCGATGTGGGCCAGGCGGATGCCGTGCGCCTGCAGCGCGTCCTCGAACGTGAACGAGCAGCCCAGCATGAGCGTGACCAGGTCCTCCCGCCAGTACGGGGTGATGTCCGTGGGGCGGTCCACCTCCACGCCGTTCTCGTAGACCACGTACTGCGGCACGTCCGTGCGAATGTCCCCGCCGGCCAGCAACGGACCCGTGGTCTCCCCCGCGTCCAGGACACCCAGCACGGGGCACGGCTTGGGGTTGCGCTGCGCGAAGAGCAGCACGTCGAACGCCAGCTCCCGCGGCACGATCACGAGGTTCGCCTGGGCGTGGCCCGGGGCCATGCCCGCGGTGGGGCGCACGAGTCCCGCTCGGAAGCGCTCCCGAGCCTGGGCGGGGGTCAGCGTGGTCTCCATCAGTGCGCGCCCTGTCCTGTCCGGGGGTCTCAGGCCCAGAGCTTGGAGAGCCCGGCCAGGGAGTTGACGGCGAGGAACACGGAGAGCACCCACGCGATCAGACCCACGACCAGCAGCCACCCGGGATAGCGGTAGCCCTGCAGCAGGTCCCGGCGGCGCCAGCCCACCCACAGCAGGATCGCGAAGCCGAACGGGAGGATGAGGCCGTTGAACGCGCCCGCGAAGACCAGCAGCGTCTGCGGGGCCTGGCCCAGCACCAGGTAGATCACTCCGCACGCCAGGATGAAGCCCACCGTGAGCAGGTTGCGCGTGCGGGGGCTGCCCGTGGAGGAGGTGACGAAGGAGATGGAGGTGAACGCGGCGCCGATCACGGAGGTCAGGGCGGCGGCCCAGAGCACCACTCCGAAGATCCGCACGCCGATTTCCCCGGCGGCGGCCCGGAAGGCGTCCGCGGCCATGTTGTCCCCGGCCAGCGCCACGCCGCTCGCGACCACCCCGAAGATCGCCAGGAACAGCAGAACGCGCATGACGCACGTGACCAGGATGCCCAGCACGGACGTGCGGGTGATCTCACGGACGCTGTCCACTCCGGTGACGCCGGAGTCGATCATGCGGTGGGCGCCGGAGTACGTGATGTACCCGCCCACGGTGCCGCCGATGAGCGTGGTGATGACCAGGAAGTCCACTTCCCCCGGCATCACGGTGTTCTTGAGCGCCTCACCCACCGGGGGTGCCGCCACGATGGCCACGTACAGCATCATGAGGATCATGACGGCGCCCAGCGCCACCACGATCCGGTCCAGGGCGAGGCCCGCGCGCTTGGACAGGAAGACCAGGATGGCGATCACGGCCGAGATGGCCCCGCCGAGCTTGGGATCCATGCCCAGCATGGCATTGAGTCCCAGCCCGGTTCCCGCGATGTTGCCGATGTTGAACACCGCACCACCGAGGAAAACGAGCGCGGCCAGGACGTACCCGGCTCCGGGGAGCACCTGGTTGGCCAGCTCCTGGGCCCGCATGCCCGAGACGCCGATGACCCGCCACACGTTCAGCTGCACGGCGATGTCCACCAGGATGGACACCAGGATCGCAAAGGCGAACGCGGCGCCCAGCTGCACCGTGAACACCGTGGTCTGGGTGATGAATCCCGGGCCGATCGCGCTGGTGGCCATGAGGAACATGGCACCCAGCAGGGCGCTGCGGTGACCGGAGTTCTTGGGGGCACCCTGCGCGGCCATGGCACCCGGGGCCGTCGTCTCGAGGTCGGGGTGCGACACGGAGTCGCGGTGGGGCGCGGAGTCGTGCGGCACGGGGTCGTGCGGCTGTGGTGAGGCAGAGGCCATGGATCCATCCCTGGGTCGGTGTGAGCAGAGCCACACGGCGGCTGACCACTGCACACTACAGGTTGTTCAACAATCTGCCCAGTGCCAGACCCACCACACGCACGAACCGCCCGGGGAAGCCATGAGGCTTCCCCGGGCGGTTCGAGGGGAACGGGCCGCGGGCGCTCGGAGCGGGCGGCGCGGTGGGATCAGCGCAGGATGGGCAGCTGCATGGGGTACCGGTAGGCCTTGCCGCCCCCGGCCTTGACCGCCGCGATGATGTGGAACACGAACAGCATGATCCAGTACGCCGCGATCAGCAGGAAGCCGAGCGGGGACAGCACCACCGTGAACACGCAGATCCAGCCGATCAGGTTGAGCAGCCACAGGGACACGTTGAAGTTGAACGCCCCCGCCGCGGCCTGGCGCAGGAACGGGCTCTTGTCCTTGTAGATGAACCAGACGATCAGCGGACCCAGGAAGCTCAGCCAGCCCACGGAGATGATCGCGGCGATCGGGCTGGACAGGTGGGTCAGCACCGCCACGGTCTTCTCGTCGTCCTGAGGGCCGCGGGCGCCCGCGGGGTACCCGCCCGGCTGCTGGGCGTAGCGGGGGTCGCCCTGGTAGCCACCGGGGTTCTGCGCGTACCCCTGGTGCGGTGCGTACGGAGCGCCCCCGGCGTTCTGCGCGTAGCGGGGATCACCCTGGGGCCGCCCCTGGCCGCCGGGGTTCTGCGCGTAGCGGGGCTCGCCCTGCGGCTGTCCGCCCTGCGGCTGCGAGTAGCGCGGGGCACCCTGGTTCGGAATGTACCCCTGCTGGCCCTGGTGCTGCGTCCAACCCTGCTCGCCGGCGCCGCGGGCGTCGGCCGAACCCGGCTCACGCGGGGCCGAAGCATGCTCGCCACCGGTGGCTCCGGAACGGTAGTCGGGGCGCGGCTGCTGCGGTTCGTTGCTCATCTGGTCTCCATCGGTGTCGTTGCAAGGGCCTGCGTGGCCGACGTCCTGTGTGTGCTCCCAGCCTATTCTGACGCACCGATCGGGACGGAGGGGTTATCCGCACTCTTGGGGAGGGGTTTCTCCGAGGGGGCCACCGCGGCGTCGGCACTGTGCTTGGCCGGGCCGTCGGCACCGCGCAGCCCCACCCGCTTGTCGTACGCCCAGCCGCCGAGCAGACCCACCAGGAGGGCGACCACCAGCATGATGGACAGCCCGATCACGCCCGTGGTCAGGCCCGCCTCCGGGATCGCGTCGAAGAACAGCGCGGAGCGCACGGACGTGAAGATGTGGTGCAGCGGCTCGAACGGGGCGATGGCCCGGAAGAAGCCCGGCACGGCCTCGAGCGGCACCACGGCGCCCGCGGAGGGCAGGCCCATGAACACCAGGTACACGAGGCACAGGAGCATGCCCACGCTGCCGCCCACGGAGATCAGTGCCAGCACGATCGCGGAGACCGTGGACATCGCGAGCCACCCGAGCAGGAACACCAGGAAGCCGTGGGGCACGGGCATGCCCACGGCGGAGGCCACCCACATCATCAGCGCGGACGCGGGCAGGGCGGCCACCACGAAGGTCAGCCACTTCATGAGGAAGCCCACCGGACGGGGCAGCACCGCGCGGGGGTAGTCCTTGAAGAAGGGGCCCATCTCGAAGGGCGCCATGCCCATCCGGCCGTCCATGAGCAGGTTCAGCGCCACGGAGCCGGAGAAGCCCACCACCAGGAGCAGGATGGAGTAGTAGAACGCGCTCATGCCCAGGGCGGTGCCGTCCGGGAGGTCGTTGTAGGCCTTGGACACCATGTTCACGGGGTCCTTGAGGGTGTCCTTGGCCACCGAGCTGACGGTGGGGGCGAGTTCCTTGGCGATCTGCTCGGCGGAGCCCTCCTGGGACTTCTGCACCTGCTGCGCGAACTGCTGCACCTCGGGGCCACCCTGGGCGGCCTGGCGGGAGAGCTGCTCGGACTGCTGCTTCTGGCTCTGCTGCAGCTGCTGCAGCACCATGTTGTAGGCCGCGTCCTCGGCGGGAGCCACGGACTCCGTGAGCTGCTCGCCGAGCGCCTTGCTGGCCTCCTGCACCCCGGGCTCGACGGCGCCCGTGGCCAGTCGAGTGCCCAGGGAGCCGGCCTGCGGATCGGTGTAGACCGTGACCTCGGGGCGGGCGGCGTTGCCCTCGGTGAGGGAGCCCTCGATCAGGCTCACGGTGTCCTCGGAGAAGCTCTCGGGGACCACCACGGCCGCGTAGAGCTCACCGCGGTCCAGCTGCTCCTTGGCCTCGTCCATGCTCAGCTCGCGCAGGTCGATCTTGTCGTCCTCCGCGGCCTTGTCCACGAACTCGCTCACGAGGTCCGTGCCCAGGTTCTCCTGGGTGGTCTTGCCGTTGGCCTGGGGCACCTCAGCGCCCTTGTCCTGGTTGATCACGGCAATGGGGAACTCCTTGAAGTTCTTGTCGGGGCTGGACAGCCCGCCCAGGTACAGGGCGGTGCCGATCACCCCCACCGCGATGATGGCGAGCATGGGCAGCAGCCAGAACCCGAACTGGCCGAACGGCCGGCCGAGTCGGGCCCGGAACGAGTGGGCGGGTGCGTGTTTGGGTGTCACCGGTTTCTCCTGGCACAGGGGGATACACGAATGTATTGGGATTCGTGAACACGATACACTGATGTATCGAGAAGGGAAGACGAACCGAGGGACACGTGAGCAACCAGACAGAAGAACCCGCCGCACCCACTGCCGGTCTCGGGAGGGGCGGGCAGCCCCTCGGGAGTGACACTGCCACACCCGAGGCCGCGCCGGACAGACGTTCCCGCAGTGCTACGCGGCTCAAACTGATCCGCTCCGCCCCGGCCGTGTTCGCCCAGCAGGGCATCGACGGCGCCTCCGTGAACGACCTGTGCGCGGCCGCCGGGTTCACGCGCGGGGCCTTCTACTCCAACTTCGAGTCCAAGCGGGAGCTCGCAATCCTCGCGTTCGACGACCTCGCAGCCCAGCTGGAGGAGACCCTGGGGTCGCAGCTGGACCACTGGCTGGGCTCGGGCCTGGACGTGGACCAGGTGGTGACCCGCATCATCGAGGGCGTCACGGACCAGGTGGCGAACGTGAACCAGCAGGCCCTGCGGGTGGAGCTGTCCATCGCGGCGTTCCGCTCGCCGGAGGTGCGCGAGCGCATGGCCCCCATCCGGGAGCGGGTGTACCGGGCCATCGAGCAGGCGCTCGTGCGGGTGGCCGCCACCCAGCACCTCGAGTTCACCGTGCCCCCGGGGGACGTGGCCCGCATGCTGCTCACCAGCTACTCCGGCCAGCTCACGGACCACATGGCCATGGGCGGCACGGGGCGCGGCGCCCAGCAGGTCATCCCCACCATGTGGTTGGCCTTCACCCGCCCCGCCTGAGCGCGGCCGCCCCGCGCCACGCCCCGGGGACGACGCCGCCGGGCCACCTCGATCGGCCAGGCGCGGTCCCGGCG
>NZ_RCOM01000052.1 GCF_003667225.1 Kocuria rhizophila | reverse complement strand
CGCCCGTCCCCTCCGCGGCCCGGTGGCCGTGCGGCGTCGTCGGGCCGGCGGCAGGCCGCGCCGCCGCGGGAGCCCGGTGCCGGGGCGGCGTCGTCGGGCCCCCGCCCCGGCTCAGCGGCGGGGCTGGTCCCGCTCGGCGAGCTCGGCCATCATCTCGTTGTACGCCCGCAGCTCGGCGTCGTCCGTGCGGTCCGCCTGGCGGTCCACGCGACGGTTCTCCTTGCTGCCCTCCATGGCCCACAGCACGGCCATGATGACGGCCAGCAGAAAGGTGGGGAACTCGCCGATCCCCCACATCAGCATGCCGCCCAGCTGCTGGTCCTCCAGCGCGCTGGGGCCCCACGGGCGGCCCATGTTGCCGAACCACGAGGCCTGCAGCACCGTGGTCAGGCTCATGATGCTGATGCCGATGAACGCGTGCGCGGCCATGGTGGCCAGCAGCAGCACCAGGCGCATGGGGTACGTGGGGCGGCGCGGGATGGGGTCGATGCCGATCAGCACCAGGGCGAACATGTACCCCGTGAACAGGAAGTGCACCATCATGAACTCGTGGCCCACGTGGTAGCGCAGCGTGAAGCTGAACAGGTCCGTGAAGTAGAACAGCACGATCGAGAACGCGAAGTTGGCGGCCGCGAAGATCGGGTGGGTCACGATCTTCCCCCACGTGGAGTGCACGAGCCGCAGGATCCACTCGCGGGGTCCGCGGGTGCCGTCCCGGCGCGGCTCGAGCGCCTTGAGCACCACCGTGACGGGCGCACCGGAGACCAGGAACAGCGGCACGATCATGGTCAGCGTCATGTGCTCCACCATGTGGGCGGAGAACAGCACGCGGGCGTAGATGGACACGCCGCCGCACGTGGCGTAGAGCAGTGCCGCGAGGCCCACGAACCAGGACGCGGTGCGCAGCGGGGACCATGTGTCACCGCGGCGCCACACCTTCACGGCCGCCCACAGGTAGACCACCGCGAAGAACGCCACCACGGCCACCCAGAACCAGTCCCAGCGCCACAGCGTGAACCAGTTGCCCAGGGTGGGCTCCGGGGGAAGCTCGTACCACGTGAGGATGCGAGCGGGTGACGCGTCCGGCTCCAGTTCCTCCGGAACGGGAGGGGCCGTGCGGCTCAGGGCGGTCGCGATGCCCATGAGCAGACCCATGAGCACCACCTCCACCACGATCACGCGCCACAGGGTGGCCGTGCGGGACCGGGAACCGTCCGCTACACCGGGGATCAGCCACTGCCGGTGCGCGAACCCGGCCGCGGCCAGCAGCACGGTGAGGCCCAGCTTGCTCAGCGCGATCACCCCGTAGGACGACGTCAGCTGATCCCAGGAGCCGATCCGCACCGCGGCGTTGACGATCCCCGAGAGCAGCACGAGCACGTAGCAGCCCAGCGCCACGGCGGAGTACCGGCGCAGCACCACCGCGAGCAGCGGCTCGCGGTGGGTGCTGTCACCGCGGCGGCTCACCACGCTGGTCTCCCGGGAGAGCAGCGGGCCCACCCAGATCAGCACGATGAGCCCGCCCACCCACAGGCACACGCCCAGCAGGTGCAGACCGAGGGAGTTGACCGCACCCATGTGGTCCGCGCCCCCGGCCGCGTGGCCGGTGAGCGCCAGGGCCACGAGGGCCACGAAGGACAGCGCGAGGGTGCAGAGCAGCCCCAGCAGCGAGCGCACCCCGAACACCAGGGTGGTGACCACCGCGGCAACCATCACGATCACGGCCTGGGACTGGCCCGTGGCCAGCCCGGTGATGTAGTGCAGCAGCTCCTGGGTGTAGCTCTCACCGCGCCCGAAGCCCGAGCCGGAGACGTCCGCGTACGTGAACACGAGCACCGCCACAGCGGACACCGTCCACACCACGGAGGCGGCCTCCACGAGCCGCAGCACCTCCCGGTAGACCGGGTGCTCCGGCTCCCCCGCCTGGTCCCTACTGTTGCGCGGGGGCCGCTTGCGCGAGGTGTCCGCGAAGCGCGGCACCACTCCGATGGCGAGCAGCAGCCCGCCCATGACCACGGACATCGCGATGTTGTGCACGGTCTCCACCACGGGCAGGCCCCACCGCACGAGCGCCCCGGGGTCCGCGACCTGCCGGGGTGCGGCCGCGCCGCCGAACACCAGCGCGGCCGACATCCCGATCATCGCGGCCACCAGGACCACCGAGATGGTCCACGGGCTCACGCTGACACCCCGGTTCTGCGGGGGTGCCGGCGTGCTCTTCCGGGCCGGGGCCGCGCCCCGGCTCCGTGCGGTGGTGCTCATCCTGGTGCTCCTCAGGCCTTCCGGCCGATCGCTGCGGTGCTCCCGGGGCGTGGTGCTCCCGGGCTCGTGCTCGGTGCTGTGCGGCTCACGTGAACAGCGCGTCCCCGATGAACCCGCCCGGCTGGCAGCCCGGCGGGATCGCGAACACCGCGGACCCGATGGGAACGGTCCACGTGTTCAGCATGTCCAGCTCGTCCAGCCGCTTCTGGATGGGCACGAACTGCCGGTCGGGGTCCGACTGGTAGGACGCGAAGATCAGTCCCGTGCTGGACACCCCGCCGGACACGTCACCGGAGCGGCTCTGTCCCGAGGCGTCGCTCACCGCCAGATCATAGTTGTAGACCCTGCGGAAGATCTTCTCGTCCGGGTTCTCGCTGCGGGAGCGGCGCACGTGGCTGTAGGAGGAGATGACCGGGAACCCCAGGGGCCCCTTGGCCTCGAAGTCCGGTTCGTCGTGCTCCTGGCTGCCCGTGAGGGGCGCGCCGTCCGAGAGCCTGCGGCCCACCGCGTCCTCCCGGGCGGGCGTGTCCGCCTCGTCCCACGTGTCCAGGTTCATGTGGATGCGCCGGATCACCACGGAGGTGCCGTCCTGGATCCAGGGCGTGAAGCCGCCCTGGCCGTAGACCACCTTCTCGTGGTCGCTCTCCCCGGGGTAGGGGTTTGCGGTGCCGTCCACCTGGCCGAACAGGTTGCGCATGGTCTGGCCGTCCGGGGTGGCCCCCACAGTGTTGCGGAAGCCGTCCTGGACCCACCGCACGCTCGCGAAGGAGCGCGAGTCCTTGAGCAGCACCCGCTGGGCGTGGGCCAGGGTGAGCTTGTCGTCGCAGCACAGCTGCAGCAGCAGATCGCCCTGGTTCCACCGGGACTGCAGCTTGTCCACACTGAACGCGGGCAGCGGCCGCAGCCACCGCGGTGCGCGCGCGGGGTCGATCAGCTTCACCGTCCGGGGGCCGAAGCCCACGGTCACGGTGAGCCGCGAGGGGTTCTCCGCGAGCCAGGGCTCCTGGTCGTTGAGGGGCGCCTGCCCCTGGGTGAGCGCGGCGGCGTCGTCCGTGAGCACCCGCAGCATGCGCCGCAGGGAGTCGCGCGTGGCCCCCTCGTCGAGGTCCAGGGCCACGAAGGCGCAGAACGCCTGGGGCAGCGTGGCCACCCCCGCCTGGCGCGCCCCGTGGAACGGTTCGGTCTTCACTCCGGGGCGGGGTTCGTCCTGCACTGCGGAGAACCGGGGGTCCCCGGCGCCCAGGGCCGCTGCGGAGACCGCACCGAGACCCGTGGCGCCGGCGCCGGCGACCGCTCCCGTGAGGAGCGACCGCCGGCTCCACCCCGAGGAGGGGCTGCGATCAGTGGGCATGGCATTCCGGGAGGGCAGAGGAGGACGGCGACGCCGCGCCGGTGTGGCCCGCGTGGTCCTCCGTGGCGGGCGAGGAGGTCATACCCTCTCCGTGGGAGGCGTGGCCCTCGCCCGAGCCGTGCTCACCGGAGCCGTTCTCGTGGGAGCCGTGCCCGTCCGAGGAACCGCTCGCGTCCTCGCCGGGCGCGTAGTTCTCCTTGGCCCCCGAGTAGTCGCGCACCGGCACCGTCACGTCCTGCGCGCCGCCGTCGGTCTCGAGCTGCACGGTGAGGTCGCTGCCGGCCTGCAGCGAGCACGTGAGACCCATGAGCATGATGTGGTTCGCGCCGGGCTCCAGCTTCACGCTCTCCCCCGGGGCGATCGTGAAGCCACCGTCCTTCTCCTTCATCTGCGTGGACCCGCTCGAGGCGTCCATCGCGGTCTCGTGGAGCTCCACGTCCTCCGCGATCCCGTGCGCGGAGGCGCCCTTGAGCGTGACCTTCTGGTCCGAGGTGTTCGTGACGGTGCCGAACACCGCCGTCATCCCGGACGGGGCGGCCTTGGCCCAGCCGTCGCTGAGCTCGAGGGGGCCCGCGGCCGCGCTCTGGCTCGCCGTGCTCCGCCCGGAGTCCGACGCCGCCTGGTCACCGCCCTGCGCGGAGCATCCCGTCAGGGCCGCCAGCCCCAGGCCGAGCGCCGCCGCGGCGGCGAGGGCCCGGTGGACGGGACGACCGGACAGCCCCGGCGTGAGGGCCGTTGCGGCGGTGTGGTTGTTCGTGGTGTGGTCGTTCATGGTGTGTGTCCTTCGCGTGAATCTGTGGACCGGCCGTGCACGGGGTCTGCGGGGGCGCCCCGGGGCGATGCCACCGGACGTCGTACGGGGCGCGGAGTCGAGTCCCGCCGGACACGCCGTGCGGTGGGAACCGCAGGCGGTGCCCCATGGGCCGTGGGCGGACCGTCGGGGAGCATCGTTGGCGCCCGCCGCACGCTCTGCGCCTGCCGTCCGGTGGACCCTGCGCCTCGTCAGTGGTCGCGGTGCGAGCACCGGATCCGAGGCGGTCGCCACGGCTGCCACCGCGGCAGGGACGCCTGCGGTCTTCGTGGCTGACTCCGGCGGCCAGTGCAGCCCGTGGCTGCGTCCCGGCGCTTTCGCGCCCGTGTCACATGCCGGTCTGAGTATGAACAAGTGGACCCGGTGTGGACCGGGAGGGTGAACCGGGCTCAGCGCTGCTTGGGGCGCGTGGCGAACACCAGGATCACGAGGAGCAGGACCAGGGCCAGAACCCCGCCGATCACGGGGAGGACCCAGCTGGGGATCCCCGTTCCGGTCACGGTCTCCTCGCCGGACTCCGCGGCGGAGTCCTGCGATCCCGAGGCCACGGGCGCGGGGGACGCGGTGGTCCCGGCGCCCTCACCCACCGTGTAGGTGTACGTGCCCTCGATGGGGTGCCCGTCCTGCGAGACCACGCGCCACGTGACGGTGTAGGTCTCGTCCGTGTCCCCGCCCTCGCGCAGCGGCTGGGACACCTTGGTGTTCTGCACGGCGAGCGTGCCGCGGGTGACGTCCGTGCCCCGGGAGTCGGTGACCCTGATCTCGCCGCCGATGTCCTGGATCTCTCCGGAGAACGTCAGCTCGAGCGTGGTGGGTGCCTTCTCCAGCGTGGCCCCGGCCTCGGGGTTGCTGCGCAGCAGCTCGTCGTGCGCCGCAGCGGGAGCGGCCGGTGCCAGCACGAGGGCCAGCGCGAGCAGCGCGGTGCACAGCGCCGGCAGGACCGCGCGAAGCCCCCCGTCGGTGGCCGTGGACCACGCGGGCGACGCCGCGGCGTCGGCTCCGCGGCCCGGGCCGCCCGACGCTCGGGTGGGCATGGACATGGGGTGGTGTGTCATGGGGGTGCTCTCCTGCGCCGGTGGGCGCGTTCGTGCCGCGAGGTGCGGCGAAGCGGATGCGATGAACGCTGACGGCGGCACCGGATCCGCGGGGTGCAGCACCCCGGGCGATGCCTAGGCGATCACCGGAGGCCCCCGGTAGCCGCACACGGAAGGCAGCAGCAGCTGGTCGCTCAGCGACCGCGGCGAGGTCCAGGAGACGCGGCGCGGCACCGTGGCCACAGGGCGCAGCACGGGTGCGAGAATGCGCTGGATGCGCAGGGACAGCGAGCCCAGCAGCCGGAAGCCCGCCACTTCACCGTGACGGAGCAGGATGTAGGTGGCCAGCGCCGCGACCACGTGGGCGGCGAGCATGCTGCCGCCGTGGTGGGCCACGGGGGCCACGGAGATCACCACGGCGGGGCCGTCGGCCACCGCGGCCACGTGGTGGTGGTTGTGGTCCACGGCCGTCATGGCACCGGTGGACTGGGCGAAGAGCGTGTGCAGCAGCGCCTGTGACAGCACCACGCTCAGTGCCACGCACCAGCGGGAGAGCGTGCGCCCGGCCAGGAGCATGCACAGCGGTGCGGCCAGACACGTGGACAGCGCCACGATCATCAGGGAGGGCCAGGTGCCGTCCACCGCCGCGTGCGAACCCGCGGCGAGCGTGGTGGCCACGACGGCGGCCACCCAGCCCCGGGCAAGACGGCGGGCACGACGGGACACCGACACCTCCGGGGCAGACACAGTGGATGGAACTCCCATTATGCGCCACCGGGGGCCTGAGTTCGACCACCCGGGGACACGCAGAGGGACCGCTCACGCGCAGTGCGTGAGCGGTCCCTCGAACGGTTGCGGGTGCTGCGACCCGCTTCCGCGCTACCTCACTTGGAGGAGACAGCAGCCTTGAGCTTGGAGCCCGCGGTGAGCTTCACACCGTGGCCGGCCGGGATCTGGATGGCCTCTCCGGTCTGCGGGTTGCGGCCCTGGCGAGCGGCACGGTCGGTGCGCTCCACGGCCATCCACCCGGGGATGGTGATCTTCTCGCCCTTGGAGACGGAGCTCTCGAAGACCTCGAAGAGGGCATCCAGCACGCCGTTGACGGCGGCCTGGGTGTTGCCGGACTTCTCGGCAACCTCGGCGACGAGTTCGCTGCGGTTCATAGCCATGTGCTTGTCCTCCTGGACTTGGTGGGCGTTCTCTGGGGAAGGCGCGACCGGAGGGTCGGCTTCCGGTGCAGAAATTACCAGCTGGACTTGTAGATGCCGGGCAACTCGCCGCGGTGAGCCATGTCGCGGAAGCGCACGCGGGAGATCCCGAAGCGCTGGAAGGTGCCGCGGGGGCGGCCGTCGATCTGGTCGCGGTTGCGCACGCGGATCGGGGAGGCGTCACGGGGGAGCTTCTGCAGACCCAGGCGGGCCTCCTCGCGGGCCTCGGGGGACGCGTTCTCGTCCACGAGGGTCTTCTTCAGCTCAGCGCGCTTGGCCGCATAGCGCTCGACGATGACCTTGCGCTGCTCGTTCTTGGCGATCTTGGACTTCTTGGCCATGGATTCAGCGCTCCTCGCGGAAATCGACGTGCTTGCGGACCACCGGGTCGTACTTCTTCATGACGAGGCGGTCGGGGTTGTTGCGGCGGTTCTTACGGGTGACGTAGGTGAACCCGGTACCGGCCGTGGACTTCAGCTTGATGATGGGACGTACGTCCTTGTCCTTGGCCATCTCAGATCTTCTCCCCACGTGCGATGAGCTCGTTGACCACGGCATCGATGCCGCGGGCGTCGATGACCTTGATGCCCTTGGCGCTCAGGTTGAGCGTGACGTTGCGACGCAACGAGGGCACCCAGTAGCGCTTCTTCTGGATGTTCGGGTTCCACCGGCGCTTGGTGCGGCGGTGCGAGTGCGAGATGCTGTGGCCAAAGCCCGGCTGGGCCCCGGTCACCTGGCAGTGCGCTGCCATAGTGTTCTCCTCCAATGTCCAATGTCGACGAAATGACGGCACGCATGGTGACCGCCGAGCGGTGCTCCGCCGGCGGCCGTGGCCACGAGTGATCCGCCACCTCAAGAAAATGCCACCGTTCGCGCGCCGGGCGTGATGGGTCTCTGCCCCGCGGCAGTACCGGTCAGGGCACTCGCTACGACGAAGACGGTGAAGATCAAGGCGCCGGTAGATGGACTCCACCACACGACAGCCTTAGATTCTAGGCTTCTGCGGGCTCTCTCGCAAACGCGGAACGCAGAACGGTGCGATTGAGCGCCCCTCGATCCTAGCCGGTGCCCCGCCCTCGGCCAATTCGGCGGCGAAAAGGCACGCGGGGCGGCGGACCGTCCATGACCCGGCCCACCGCCCCGCGTGTTTCCTGCGATCCCATCCCCTCACCCAGGAGATTAGGTAAGACCAGTGTTGCCTAATTGCCCGCCGGAGGCAACCCTGCGGCGCACCGGCTCAGGAGGCGCCCCTGAACGGGTCCGCCTGGTCCCGGCGCTCGGGCTGCACGGGGGCCTTGACGTCCGCGGTGCGCCGGTGGGTGCCGAGTGCTGCATTGACCACGTCCACGAGGGAGTTGACCCGGTCCAGCTGCGGCAGGGAGCCCAGCATCACCGGCCGTCCCTCGGCGTCCGCGAGGGGCACCCGCCAGTTGGGGTACTCGTCGCTCGTGCCGGGCTGGTTCTGGATCCGCTTCTCCCCCACGGCATCCACGAGGGAGACGTTGAGCAGCAGCGAGGGCGCATCGCACAGGTAGCGGTACAGCGCCTCGATCCTGCGCCGGTCCTCCGCTTCCTTCCCCTCGGGGAGGTAGCCCGCGTCCGCGACGGCGGCGAAGAACGTGTCCAGCTGCTTGCGGGCCTCCTCCCGCTCCTCCTCCGGGGACCGTGCGAGCAGCCCGAGGTCCTCCCGCAGCTGCAGCTGGACCCCCTCCAGGTAGCCCGGCGTGGGTGGCAGGTCGTGGGTGTTGACCGAGGCCATGCACAGCTCGCGGTAGCGGGACGGGTCCAGCGGCACGTCCCCGTCCATCTCGAACCACAGGATGGACGTGCCCAGCACGCCCTTGCTCCCGAGGTACTCCCGCACGCTGTCCTCCACGGTGCCGAGGTCCTCGCCCACGACCACCACGCCGGCGAGCTCGGCCTCCAGAGCCAGCACCCCCACCATGGCCTCGTGGTCGTAGTAGACGTATGTGCCGTCGGAGGCATTGTTGCCCTCGGGGATCCACCACAGCCGGAACAGGCCCGCCACGTGGTCGATCCGCACGCCTCCCGCGTGCCGGAAGATGGTGCGCATCATCTGCCGCCAGGGACGGTAGCCGAGCTCCGCGAGCTTCTCCGGATCCCACGGGGGCTGGCTCCAGTCCTGACCCAGCTGGTTGTACATGTCCGCGGGGGCACCCACACTCACCCCGGGCGCCATGGCGTCCTGAAGGGCCCACGCGTCCGCACCGTGCTTGTGCACGCCCACCGCGAGGTCGTGCACCACACCGATGTCCATCCCCGCCCGGTGGGCCGCACGCTGGGCGGCCTCGAGCTGCTCGTCCAGCAGCCACTGCATCCACACGTGGAAGTTGATGCGGTGACGCAGCCGAGTGCGAGCTTCCTGCGCGTAGGGGGACTCGGGGGAGCGCGCCTCGTCCCGCCACAGCGGGGAGTCCTCCCCCAGCTCCTCGCGCAGGGCGCACCACAGGGCGAAGTCCTGCAGCGGCTGCCCGGCCTGGGCCACGAACGCCTCGAGCTGCTGCTGGCGGTACGGCGAGCGCCGCACGGTGTAGAGCAGTTCCAGGGCCTTGAGCTTGGCCGCGTACGCGGCGTCGCGGTCGATCGTGGAGGGGTCCAGCACGGCCTTGCGCTGGATGGCGGCCAGACGGTCCACCACCTCGCGGTCCGCGGGGCGCAGGTACGGGAACTCGGCCACGTCCGCCACCCGCAGGTAGAGGGGGTTGAAGAACCGTCGGCTCGAGGGCAGGTACGGGGAAGGCTCCACGGGCGGCTCCGGCTCCGCGGCGTGCAGCGGGTTGATGAGCACGTAGTCCGCGCCCTGCACACCGCTGATGGCCGCGAGGGAGGCCAGGTCCGAGAGGTCCCCCACGCCCCACGAGCGTGAGGACATCACCGAGTAGAGCTGCGCCATGTACCCCCAGCGGCGGCGCCCGCGCAGCCGGTCGGTGGTGCTCACCCGGCGCGGTGTCACCGCCACGTCCACGGCACTCTGCTCGCCCGAGTCCGTCACGGCCTCCAGGCGGTACCAGCCGAGGGGCAGCTCCCGGGGCAGCTCGTACTGCGTCCGCCGCCGCGTGAGGCCGTCCACCTCGCGTGTCTCGGCCTCCACCCCGGGAGCGGGGTGCAGCTCCCGGACCTGCTCCGGCTCGCCCTCGGGCCACACCCGCACGCGCACCGGATCGCCCTGGGCCGTGGTCACGGCCACGCGCGCGCCCTGCTCCTCCTCCGCGATCACCACGGGGGGCAGCAGTCGGCGCCACGGTGCCAGCTCGCGCTCGCGCAGGGTGCGCGCGGCGGCGTCGTCGTCCGTGACGTCCGCGCCCAGCGCGGTGAGCACGCTGCGCAGCGTCTGCTCCGGAACGGTGACGGTGTCCCCCTCGAACCCCCGGTACTCGGTGGCCACACCGTACTCGGCGGCCAGTCGCTGCACCGTGCTCACCCCTGATTTGCCTGCGTCGTCAGCCATGCTCCCACTCTAGTCAGCCGACTGAGCCCACCCGCCCGGTCGACGACGCCGCCCCGCATCCCCCTCGGCCGGCGGCACCCCGGGGGGCGTGGTTGACTGGGGTCATGCAACCGACCCTGCCCGGCCCCGACCCGTCATGGCGTCCGCGCGCCGTCGTCTTCGACTGCGACGGTGTGCTCATGGACACCGAGCGTGCCTGGGCGCGCGTGCAGCACCGGGTGGCCGAGCAGGTGGGCGTGACGATCGACGAGCGCACCGAGGCCGGCCTCATGGGCCTGTCCGCGCGTGACATCGCCACCTTCATCGCCGCGCGCGCCCGGGAGGCCGCCGGCGCGTCCGCTCCCGGCGAGGACGAGATCCACGACCGGCTCGTGGGCACCGAGGCGGACGTCGTCGGGGCGTCGATGGACCCGCTGCCCGGAGCGGTGGAGACGGTGCGCGCCGCGGCACGCCACGTCCCGGTGGCGGTGGCCAGCAACTCCACGCGCGCGATCCTGGACCGCAAGATGCACGCGGTGGGGCTCGCGGACGTCCTGCAGACCTGGGTCAGCGCCGAGGACGTCCCGCGCGGCAAGCCCGCACCGGACATCTACGAGGAGGCGGTGCGCCGCCTGGGAGTCGACGCCGCGGACAGCCTGGCCGTGGAGGACTCCCCCGCCGGGGCCACGGCGGCCCGGACCGCGGGCCTGTGGGTTCTGGGGGCACCGCTCGGGCACAGCGAGCCGATGGCCACGCACTTCCTGGTGGGGTCCCTCGGGGACCCCACACTGCAGCCGATGCTGCGCGCCTGGGGCCTGGCCGACTGAGCACCGCGGGACCCTCGGGGTGCCACCCCGGCTCCGGGCCCCGCGCGGTGCTCAGCTGTTCCAGAGGCCGTAGGTCTCCGCGAGCTCCGACACCTTCTTGGCGCGTGCCAGGCGGGGGAGGTAGGAACCGTCCGCTCCCCCGTGTCCCGAGTTCGCCTGCTCGATCATCTCCCGCGCCCACCGGATCTCCTGGTCGCTCGGCGCCAGCGCGTGGTTGATCGCGTCGGTCTGGGCCGGGTCCAAGCACAGCTTGCCGGTCATGCCCATGGACTGGGTGACCTTGCACGCTGCCTCGAGCTCGTCCCCGGACACACCGTTGCTCGGCCCGTCGATGGGCCCCGGCAGCTCACCCACGCGGGACGCCGTGACCAGGGTAGAGCGCGCGAACGCGAGGGCCATGGGATCCCCCGAGGCGCCGGTGTCCTTGCGGAAGTCCCCCACGCCGAAGGCCAGACGGAACACCCCGGGAGCCCGGGCGATGTCGTAGGCGTTCATGAGACCCACGGCGGACTCGATGAGCGCGACCACGGGGGTGCCCGCGCGGCTCATCATGGCGGTCTTGGTGATGTGGTCCGGGTGCTCCGTCTTGGCCAGCACGATGCCCCGCAGGTTGGGGACCTCGGTCAGCGCCGCCAGGTCCTTCTCCCAGTGCGGGGTGGTGATGTCGTTGATGCGCACCCACGCGGACACGCCGTCCTGCATGGCGGCGACCATCTCCCCGCGAGCGCGGTCCTTGTCCTCCTCCGGGACGGCGTCCTCGATGTCCAGGACCACGGAGTCCGCCTCCGAGGCCATGGCGGGGGCGAACAGAGAGGTGTCCGCCGCTGAGGTGAGCAGCCACGTGCGGGAGAGCCGTGCGGGAAGTGCTGCTGCGCGCTGGTTGCGGTACGGGGCCATGGATCTCCTCGATCGGGTGCGTGAACGGTGGACGCCGGTGGCGGCGCCGGGGTGGTTGGTGCTCTGCGCGGCCGGGGACCGCCCGGCCCGGGCGGGGACACAGCGCGCACAAGCCGCCTCAGGGGTGGTGGTGTGCGGAAGTGCCGCGGGGATCAGGCGCGGAGCACCCGCTCAACCCTAGTGGCCCCGCGCGGGGCCGGTCCCGAGGGGTGGGCACAAAAGGCCCCGCCCGGGATTTGTGCGGTTCCCACCACCGCACGCCGCGCCGGATCAGCCCAGCAACAGCTCAACGCCCTGCCCGCTCAACCCACCGTCCGCTCAGCCCCCGCCCGCTCAGCCAGGACCGGCTCAGCCCAGCGCTGCTCAGGAGGCCAGAGGGGTGTGCTCCGGGGCCACCCGCTCCTCGGCGCGCACCGGGCCGGGGGCCGTGGCGCCGGGCGCGAACGGCGAGCCGCCGAGCGCCTCCCGGCCGTGCGGCGTCGTCCAGGGGGAGAGATCGGGGCCGAGCGGCACGATGCCCGAGGGGTTGATGTCCCGGTGCACCACGAAGTAGTGCTCCTTGATCTGCTGGAAGTCCACCGTGTCCCCGAAGCCGGGGGTCTGGAAGAGGTCCCGGGCGTAGCCCCACAGGTTGGGCATTTCGGTGAGCTTGTTGCGGGAGGCCTTGAAGTGGCTCACGTAGACGGGGTCGAAGCGCACCAGGGTGGTGAACAGCCGCACGTCCGCCTCGGTGATGTGCTCCCCCATGAGGTAGCGCCGCGTGCCCAGCCGGTCCTCCACCCAGTCGAGGGCGGTCCACAGCCGCTCGTACGCGGCGTCGTAGGCCTGCTGGGAACCGGCGAAGCCGCAGCGGTACACGCCGTTGTTGATCTCGGTGTAGACGCGCTTCATCACCCGTCGCATCTCGGGAACCAGCTCGGCGGGCCACAGGTCCGGGGCACCCTCGCGGTGGAACGCGGTCCACTGGGTGGCGAAGTCCTCGGTGATCTGTGGGAAGTCGTTGGTGACCACCTGCCCCGTGGGGACGTCCACGATCGCGGGCACCGTGATGCCGCGCGGGTAGTCCGGGAACCGCGCGAGGTAGTTCTGCTGCAGCCGCTGCGTGCCGAGCACCGGATCCCGGCCGTCGGGGTCCAGGTCGAAGCGCCAGGACCGGGCGTCGTGCGTGGGTCCGGGCATCCCCACGGAGATCGCGTCCTCCAGGCCCAGCAGCCGGCGCACGATCAGCGTGCGGTTGGCCCACGGGCACGCCCGCGCCGCGACCAGCCGGTACCGCCCTGCCTCGACCGGCCACGCGCGAGCGCCGGGGGCGAGCTCGGCGCTGTCCGGCTCCGTCACGATCCGGTCCTCGATGTACGTGGTGTCCCGCGTGTACTCCTCCCCCGCGTGGACGTAGAGCCCCGCGGTGGAGTGGGTGGTGCTCGTGGTGGGATCCGTCATGGCGTCCTCCTCCGGTGGTGTGACTTGATGATACGTCACGCTTTTTCCGCCCCCCCCTGGCCCGCGACGGTCCCGGGCCGAGCGGACTACAGTGGCGGTGTCCAGCCCGTTCGCGGCACGGTCCGCACGGCACCGCCGACCACACCCTCGGATCGCCACCATGAACCCCGATCAGCGCCCCCGGGACGAGCACAACTCGCCGGATCTCCGCGCCGTGGACCCGCACGCCCAGAACCCTCGTGCCCGGAACTCCGCCGCCGAGGGGGCGGACCACGGCACCCCCCGAGATGGCGACCCGGGACGCAAACCCGACCACGCTCCCTCCGGTCCGACCACCCCGCAGGACTCCGTGACCCGCCCCGGCGCCGCCGACCGCCCGCAGTACGGCATCCGCGTTGATCCCGCACAGACACCGCCTCAGGACCCGGGCGGGGCGCCCACCAGCAGGACCGCCGCAGCTCACGGCCCCGCGCACGGTGCGCGGGCGGCGTCGCCCACCGGGTCCGCGCACGACGCCGCCCCGGCCGGCTCCGAGGCCCGCACCACCGCGACCCGCGCCGCCCGGAGGATGGGCCGAGGGCTCTCCTTCACCGTGATCATGCTGGGGCTGCTCGCAGGACTGGCCCTCGTGGCCATGGACCTGTGGTTCGGCTGGGTGCTGGGCGCGATCCTCGTGGTGCTCGGCGTCCTGGGGTACGCGCTCGTGCAGACGCGCGCCCTGCCCGTCTTCCAGGATCCCGGCGAGCCCGAGCGCCGCTCGTGGTCCAAGCTCTGGCTGATCCCCGCCGTCCTGCTCGTCCCCGGCTTCGCGTGCCTGGGGATGGCGTTCGTGGTGCCCTCGTGGCTCGGCCCGTCCGTCCCCGCCGACCTGCTGGACGACTACGTCCTCGCGTTCATCGTGGGAGGGATGACCATGGTCGTGGGCGCCGGGCTGGGTTTCGGGCTCGTGGCGACCGCCCGCTTCCCCCGCCCCGACGACGACGACTCGCCCCTGCGCCCCACGGACTACGCCGACCGGCTGCGTGAGCGCGAGCGCGGCACCGGCGGCACCCACTACGATTCGGACTGGATCAAACGCGACCCCCGCGCCTGAGACACCCCCCCCTCCCGGCACGGGGTGCCTCCCCGAGGAAGCAGCAGAGCATGGACAGCACATCGAGCAACCGCACCCCACCCTGGCTGAACGCCCGGGAGCAGGAGGTGTGGCGGGCCTTCCTGGAACTGTCCCGCAGCATGGAGCGCGCCGTGGACCGGCAGCTGCAGCGCGACAGCGAGCTGTCCGGCTCCGAGTACGAGGTCCTGGTCCCGCTCTCGGAGTCGGCCACCGGCGAGCTGCCCTCCCGCGAGCTGCTGCGCATGCTCGGCTGGGAGCGCTCGCGGCTGTCCCACATGCTCTCCCGCATGGAGCGCCGCGACATGATCCGACGCTCACCCAGCCCCACCGATGCCCGCGGCCTGGTGGTGGCGATTACCGAGCACGGGCGCAGCTCCATCACCCGCGCGGCCCCCGCCCACATCGCCATGGTCCGGGCCGCCTTCGTGGACCAGCTGACCGAGGACGAGAGCACGGCCCTGCTGAGCATCGCCCACAAGGTGGTTCCCCGTCTGGGGGATCTGAAACTGGCCTGAGGCGCCGCACCGGGCGGGAGGACTCCGCGCCTCACCCGGTGCGGTCCGTTCGGGAAGGAGCCGGAAAGGCCCGTTAACAGGGGACGGGTCCTGCCACTTGGGGGATCGGCAGGACCCGTCGGACATCCCGAATCTGGGGGAGATCGGGACGCCGGCCAGCCGGGGGATCATCCGGGTGCGCATTTGGGGGGATGCACCCGGGCCACTTCGGCCGACATCACGACTTTATGCGGCAAGTCCATCCAGACGCAAGTAAACCCGCAAAACAGCGCTGCAACCGGCCTCTGACCTGCACCGTTGCGGAACGTCGCTCGCACCGTCGAGCCACGGAGCAACGACCGCCTCGTCCTTCTCCCCCGTTCCCTGTCCCCCGGGTGAGCCACAGGGTCCGGGTGCTCCGAGGCGCCCCGCCGGGAGCGGAGACGGCCCGGATGAGCCCATCCGGCCCGCGGACACGCTGCGGTGGCCCGCGCAGCTGCCGCCCGGCGGGAGTCAACCGCGCGGCCCGGACCCGTCAGCGCGCCGCAGGGCTCGTGCCCGTGGCTCCCGCGGAGTCAACCCACCCCAGTGCAACATCCAGGAAAGCCCGCAGCCGGGCGGAGCGGTCCTCGTCACGCCAGGCGAGTGCGAGGTCGATCTGCGGGGACCCCTCGAGCTCCGCGTACACGACCCCCCGCAGCTGCAGGGCCCGCACGGACGCGGGAACCAGCGCCACCCCGCCTCCCGCCGCCACGAGTGACAGCATGCTCGCCGTGTCCTGCGCCACCTGCCCGATGCGCAGGGGGAGCCCCGCGGCGAGGAACAGCTCCTGGGCGGCCCGGTGCAGCGGTGACCCGGGCGGGTGCGCAACCACCGGAAGACCCTCCAGGGCGCCCACGCCAACCGACGGCCGCGCGGTCAGCGGTGCGTCGACGGGCAGGGCCACCACGAGGGGCTCACGCCCCACGACGCGGTGGCGGATGCCCGGCGAGGCCACGGGCGGGTGCAGCAGTGCCGCGTCCAGGCTCCCGTCCCGCAGCCCGGACTCCAGCGCCGGTGACGGCAGCTCACCCCGCAGGCTCAGGGTGACGCCGGGCAGCCCCGCCCGCACCGCGCGCGCCAGCTCCGGGACGACGTCGTACGCCGCGGCCCCGGCGAACCCCAGCCGGAGCACACCCGTCGAGGCGTCGCCCTCCCGCCGGACATCGGCCTCGAGCAGCTCGAGGTCGTGGAGGACCCGCCTCCCCCGGTCCAGCAGCTCCTGACCCGCGGGGGTGAGGTCCACCCTGCGCGTGGTGCGGTCCAGGAGTCTGGCACCCAGGTTCTCCTCCAGCTGACGGATCAGCAGGGACAGCGCCGGCTGCGCCATGTGCAGCCGCTCGGCGGCCCGGCCGAAGTGACGTTCCTCGGCCACCGCGACGAAGCAGGTCAGCTGCCGGATCTCCATGTCGGGCCACCTCCTCGGGTCCGGAGCCACGGCCTCCCGGCGGGCCGCCGAGAACGTGCTCCAGCCAGCCCACCCGGGCCGTTCCCCGGATGCGTCACACCGCTGCCGCCCGTGGCACCGGGTGCGCGGTGCGGTCAGGAGTCCAGGAGCTTCTTCTCCAGGATCTCCTCCTTGACGGCCCGTCGCAGGGTCTTGCCGAGCATCGTGCGGGGAAGATCGTCCATGGCGATGATCCGGCGGGGGACCTTGTACCGGGTGACCTTGTCGTAGCAGTGCTGGCGCAGGGCAGCCTCGTCGAGGCTCACCCCGGGTTCCAGCACCACGGCGGCCACCACGGTCTCGTTGCCGTCGTCGTTGGGGATCCCCACCACGGCGGCGTCGGCCACGCTGTCGTGCAGCTTCAGGGCGGTCTCCACCTCGGTGGGGGCCACGTTGAACCCGCCGGTGATGATGACCTCCTTGATGCGGTCCACCACCCGCAGGAAGCCGTCCTGGTCCACGGTGACGATGTCCCCGGAGCGCAGCCAGCCGTCCTCGGTGAAGAGCTTGGCGGTCTCCTCCGGGCGCTTCCAGTAGCCCTGGGTGGTCTGCGGGCCCTTGACCAGCAGCTCGCCCTCGCCATCCAGCGGAACGTCCTCACCCGTCTCCGGGTCCACCATGCGGATGTCGGTGCCGGGGAACGGGATGCCGATCGACCCCGCCCGGCGGTGGTCGTTGAGGGGGTTGCACGCCACCAGGGGTGAGCACTCGGTCAGCCCGTACCCCTCGATCAGCATGCCGCCCGTGGCCTGCTCCCATGTGGCCACCAGGGGCACGGGCAGGCTCATGGCACCGGAAACCGCCACACGGATGCCCGAGATGTCCTTGCCCTGCTCCCGCGCGGCGTCGAGCACCTTCTGGTACACCGGGGGAACCGCCGGCAGCACGGTGGGCATGGACTTCTTCATGGCCTTCAGGATCAGATCCGCACGCACCGTGGGGAACAGCACCAGCTTGGCCCCGAGTGACATGGCGAACGTGAGACCCAGTGTGAGCCCGAAGGCGTGGAACAGGGGAAGCACGCCGTAGACGACCTCGTCCGAGGAGCTGTCCAGCCAGTGCTGCCCCATCAGCGCGTTGGACTCCAGGTTCCGGTGGCTCAGCATCGCGCCCTTGGGCTGGCCCGTGGTGCCGGAGGTGTACTGCAGCAGGGCGATGTCCGTGGCACTCGGGCGGGGGTGGTCCGAGCGCAGGGGCGCGGAGTCCAGGAGGGACTTCCAGGCGATCGTGCCCGGAGCGGCGGCCGTGAGCTCGCGCCGCTGCTCCGCGAGCTTCTTGAGGGGCAGCCGCAGGCCCAGGCGCATGGCCGCGGGCATGGCGGCGGTGATGTCCACGGACACCACGTGCTCCACGGCCAGGTCCTTGGGCATGCTGGTGATCCGCGACGCCACCTTGTCCCACGCGATCACCACGCGGGCACCGTGGTCCTCGAACTGGTGGCGCAGCTCGGGGGTCGTGTAGAGGGGGTTGTGCTCCACCACGATCGCACCGAGCCGCAGCACGGCGTAGAACGCCACGATGTGCTGGGGGCAGTTGGGCAGCACGATCGCCACCCGGTCCCCGGCCTGCACGCCCAGCACCCGCAGCCCCTCGGCCACGCTCTGCACCTGCTCCCCGAGCTGCGCGTAGGTGGTTCCCGCGCCGAAGAACTCGACCGCGGTCTTGGCCCCGTGCCGCGCCACGGACTTCTCGAGCATGTGCACCAGGGAGGTCTCGGGCAGGTCCAGGTCCCGAGGGACCCCGGGGTCGTAGCTCGCCGTCCAGGGTCGGGTCGCCAGGAAGTCACGGGAATTCACGTCAGCCATGACAGCGAGATTACCCGCCCTGCGGCAGGCGCCCCGGCAGGCGGGGCACCGCTCCTGCCGGGCGCCCCGCCCTCGATAGACTTCGGGCTGGCTCTTATACACATCTCCGAGCCCACGAGACTAGCACACATCCCCTCTCCTCTCTT
>NZ_RCOM01000051.1 GCF_003667225.1 Kocuria rhizophila | reverse complement strand
CCCCCGGATCCCCCGACGCACACCGCGCCCCGCGCAGCAGGCCCCTCGGGCCGAGCGACCGGACCCGCGCCGCGACGCCGCACCGCGTCCCGAGCGCTCCGCGGGAGGCTCGTCCACGCTGGCGGCGCCCACGCCCGCGCACTCGTTCAACGGGCGCCTGGTGGCCCTGGTCGTCGTGGCCACGCTGATCGTGTTCCTGGCCGCGCCCACCGCCAAGATCTTCCTGGACCAGCGGGCGCAGATCTCCGAGCTGCAGGCGAGCATCGCCCACGAGGAACAGCGCCAGCAGGAGCTCAAGCGCGAGGAGCAGCTCTGGGGGGACGACGCCTACGTGGAGCAGCAGGCCCGGGAGCGGATGTCCTACGTGAAGCCCGGTGAGAGCGCCTACGTGGTGCTCGGCGGGCAGCAGGAGCTGCACCAGGCCCCGGAGTCCTCGGCCGAGCAGGTCGAGGCCGGCAAGCCCGCGTGGGCTGACGGGCTCTGGCAGTCGGTGCTCGACTCCGCCTACCCCCAGGAGGACATCACCCTGGAACCGCAACCGGACGAAAGCAGTGAGAAGTGACCGCACCGCACGACCCGACCGTCACGCCACAGGACCTCACCGTGGTGGGAGCCCAGCTCGGGAGGCCGGCCCGGGACGTCGTGGAGATCGCGGCGCGCTGCGTGTGCGGCAACCCCCTCGTGGTGGCCACGGCCCCGCGGCTGAGCAACGGCACCCCGTTCCCCACGGTCTTCTACCTGACCCACCCGGTGGTCACCGCCGCCGTGTCCCGGCTCGAGGCGGAGGGCGCCATGTACGCGATGTCCGACCGCGTGGCCCAGGACCCGGAGCTCGCCGAGCAGCACCGCGCTGCGCACGAGGACTACCTTGCCCAGCGGCGTCGTGTGGGCGAGCTCGCGGGCACCGGTGACGTCCCGGAGATCGAGGGGATCTCGGCCGGTGGGATGCCCACCCGGGTGAAGTGCCTGCACGTGCTCGTGGGCCACAGCCTGGCCGCGGGCCCCGGTGTGAACCCGCTCGGGGACGAGACCCTCGAGACCATCTCCGGGACGTGGACGCCGCAGCGCTGCGCGTGCGACCCCGCGTGGCGCGACGCAGCCTGACGCGCCGGACCCCTGCCCCCTTCGACACGAGGATCTCTGCTGCCATGCGCGTTGCTGCCATCGACTGCGGTACCAACTCCATCCGACTGCTCATCGCCGACGTGGTGACCCGCGAGCACCACCCCGCCCTGAAGGACGTGGTGCGCGAGATGCGCATCGTGCGCCTGGGTCAGGGTGTGGACGCCACGGGGTGGCTCGCCGAGGCCGCTCTCGAGCGCACGTTCGCCGCCGTGGACGAGTACGCCGCCCTGATCACCGAGCACGGTGCGGACAGGGTGCGTTTCGTGGCCACCTCCGCCACCCGGGACGCCGGCAACCGGGACGTGTTCGTGGCGGGCATCCGCTCCCGGCTGGGCGTGGTTCCTGAGGTCGTCAGCGGCGACGAGGAGGCCGCCCTGTCCTTCCGGGGCGCACTCAACGCGGCCCCGGGCCTGGACCCCGCGGACCGGGTGCTCGTGGTGGACGTGGGCGGCGGTTCCACGGAGTGCGTGCTGGGCACCCCCCGCGAGGTGCTGGCCGCCCGCAGCGTGGACGTGGGGTGCGTGCGCATGACGGAGCGCCACCTGGGCTCCAACCCTCCCACCGAGGAGCAGCAGGCCCACGTGCTCCGGGACGTCGACGAGGCCATGGACGTGGTGGCACGCACGGTCCCCCTGGAGCAGACCACCCGCCTGGTGGGAGTGGCGGGCACCGTCACCACCGTCACGGCCATGGCCATGGGTCTCAAGCACTACGACCCCGACCGCATCAACGGGACGGTGCTGGACGTCGCGGACGTGGACCGCGCGTGCCGGGAGCTCACCGCCATGACCCGCAAGCAGCGGGCACGCCTGGGCTTCATGCACGAGGGCCGGGTGGACGTGATCGGGGCCGGAGCGCTCGTGTGGCGCCGCGTCGTCGAGCGCGTGGCCCGGGCAACGGACGGCCGGGTCGACACCGTGACCGCGAGCGAGCACGACATCCTGGACGGCATCGGCCTGTCGCTGGTGTCCTGACACCCGACACCTGACACCCGGCACCGCCGGGACCACCCGCGGCACGGACGGCGGGACACACGAGGAGACACGACGGACATGACCGGTGGATCGAGAACGCGCCGCGCGCTCGCGGGGTCGGCGGCGGCGCTGCTGCTCTCGGGAGCCACGCTCGCTCCCGCGCTGGCACAGGACCCCGCGGTCCCCGCGCCAGCACCGTCCGTCCCGGTGGAGACCCCGGTGCAGCCCCCGCCCGCCGGTGGCAAGCCCCCGGTGGACGGGGCGGACATCCAGCAGAGCGAGTACTGGCTGGACGACTACGGGGTGCGCGACGCCTGGAAGCAGTCCACGGGCAAGGGCGTGAAGATCGCGGTGATCGACACGGGCGTGGACGGTGGCCACCAGGACCTCGCCGGCGGCGTGCTGCCGGGTGCGGACGCGTCCGCCGCCGGCCAGTCCGACGGCCAGAAGGGCCTCGGTGCCGAGCCCGAGCACGGAACCCTCGTCTCGTCCCTCGCGGCCGGACGCGGTCACGGGGCCCCGAACGAGAACGGCCCGGGCCACCAGGAGGGAATCCTCGGGGTGGCTCCAGACGCGGAGATCCTGCCGGTCTCCCTGTGGCTCGGCAACGAGCAGCCCGGTGTCAAGGACGTCAACGAGCAGATCCCCGAGGCCGTCCGGTGGGCCGTGGACCACGGCGCGGACGTGATCAACATGTCCGTGGGCTCCGACTCCACCTCCTGGCCGCAGTCCTGGGACTCCGCGTTCGCGTACGCGGAGGAGAAGGACGTGCTGGTGGTCGCCGCGGCGGGCAACAGGGGCTCCGGACTGAACCAGGTGGGCGCACCGGCCACCATCCCGGGCGTGGTGTCCGTGGGGGGCGTAGACCGTTCGGGCAGGGCCAGCTGGGACTCGTCCTCCCAGGGCATCTCGATCGCCGTGGCCGGTCCCAGTGAGGACATGGTGGGCGCGATGCCCGGTGACGGCTACGCGCAGTGGTCCGGCACCTCCGCCACCGCACCCCTCGTGGCGGGAACGGCGGCTCTGGTCATGGAGCAGCACCCGGAGCTCACGGCCGAGCAGGTCACGCAGCGCATCGTGAAGACCGCGCACGACGCGGGGGAGAAGGGCAAGGACCCGATCTACGGCTACGGGGTGCTGGACGTGCGCGCGGCCGTGCTCGACGACGTCGAGACCCCGGACGAGAACCCCATGGGCAGCGTGCGGCACTGGATCGACCAGAACCGTCCGCGCAGCGGCTCTGCCGCACCCACGGCCACCTCCGGCACCACGGACGGGGACACCCGGCAGGTCACCCAGGAGGCCACCCCGCCGGTCGCACAGGCACCGCTCAACGAGACCGGGGCGCTGCCGGTCGTGGTGCTCGCGTCCTTTGGGCTGGTGGTGACCGCTCTGACCGTGGCCGCCGTCCTGCACATCCGCCGGCTCTCCCGCTGATTTCACGATCAGCACACTTCCCGGCCGTCACACCGCCAGCGAAAGCCCGGCACCGTGGGTAAACTCGGGGGCATGGCTTTCAATCAACTTGCTAAGGACCGACCGCGCCTTCTCATCGTGGGTGGCGGCTACGTCGGCTTCACCCTCGCCCAGAAGCTGCAGACTCGCATCAAGGAGTCGGGCGGCGTGGTCACGGTGGTGGACCCCAACCCGTACATGACCTACCTCCCGTTCCTGCCGGAGGTTGCGGCGGGCAACATCGACGCCCGTTCCGCCGTCATCTCCCACCGCCAGCACCTCGGTGACTGCGAGCTGGTCGGCGGCCGCGTGGAGCACATCGACCACGCCTCGCACACGGTCACCGTGCGCGGGATCGACGAGGGCCCGGAGTTCCAGCTGCCCTACGACGAGATCGTGATCGCCGGTGGCTCCACCACCCGCACGTTCCCCATCCCGGGGCTCGCGGAGAAGGCCATTGGCATGAAGACCATCGAAGAGGCCGTGTCGGTGCGCAACTGGGTGCTCGAGCGCATCGAGGTCGCCTCCCTCACCGACAGCGAGGAGGAGAAGCGCAAGGCGCTGACCTTCATCGTGGTGGGCGGCGGATACGCCGGCTCGGAGTCCATCGCGGAGCTCGAGGACATGGCCCGCACCGCCGTGGAGCGCAACGACCGCCTGCGCGTCTCTGACCTGCGCTTCGTGCTCGTGGAGGCCATGGGCCGGATCATGCCTGAGGTCTCCAAGGACCGCGCCGAGAAGGTCGTCGCCGAGATGCGCGCCCGCGGCATCGAGGTCCTCCTCAACACCTCCATCTCCGAGGTGGACGGGGACGTCGTGAAGCTCATCAACATGGGCGACAAGTCCCCGGCCGGCGAGGTGGCCACCGACACCCTGATCTGGTGTGCCGGAGTGGCGGCCTCCGGCTTCGCCAAGAACAGCGACCTCCCGGTGGACGAGCGCGGCCGCGTGCGCGTGGGCGCGGACCTGCGGGTCACCGGTGACGACGGGCCCCTCGAGGGTGCCTGGGCCGCCGGCGACATCGCCGCCGTCCCGGACCTCACGGGCTCCGGCCCCGGCGGGTTCTGCGTCCCGAACGCCCAGCACGCCGTGCGTCAGGCCGCCACCATGGCCAAGAACATCATGGCGGCCCACCAGGGCGAGGCGCTGGAGGACTACTACCACGAGAACCTCGGTTCCGTGGCGGGGCTGGGCCTCTACAAGGGGGCGGCCACCATCCGCGGCGTGGACCTCGGCGGGCTGCCCGCCTGGACCATGCACCGGCTCTACCACGGCTACGCGATCCCCACCGTGGAGCGCAAGGTCCGTGTGTTCACGGAGTGGGGCATCAACATGCTCTTCGGCCGCGACACCACCGCTCTGCGCCACCTGCGGGAGCCGCGCAGCGCGTTCCTCCAGGCCGCAGGCAAGCGCGAGTCCGCGGGGAAGGCCCAGCTCTAGGGATCTTCCGCACGGAAGCAGACGTTCAGCGGTGGGGTCGCACTCGAGGCGACCCCACCGCCGTCGTTGCCGCCCCCATAGCCCAACCGGCAGAGGCAGCGGACTTAAAATCCGCTCAGTGTGGGTTCGAATCCCACTGGGGGCACCCGACCGCCGGTCCCGACCAGCCCGCGCGGCTCTGGACCTGGCAGCTGGCCCTGAACCTGGTGATCCTGCGCTGAAGCGCGCAGTGGCGCGCAGGTGCCGCTGATAGCCTGGGGCAACAGCTCGACTACGCCCTCGAAAGGACGTCACATGGCCGGCGGAAACCCCCTCCTGCGCGACTTCGACAGGAAGAACGCGACCACCCCGGGGTCCTACCAGGATTCCCGCTACTCACCCGAGCAGCTCGAGCGCATGTACAACGCGCCCGCTGCGGGACCCGCGCAGACGGGACGCATGAGCTACGACGACGTCGTGATGCGCACCTCGCTCGTGCTGGCGTGCGTGATCGCCGGTGCGGCGGCGGGCTGGTTCATGCCTGTCCTGTCCTTCCCCGGCGCACTGGTGGGCCTGGTGCTCGGTCTGGTCAACTCGTTCAAGCGCGAGCCCAGCCCCGTGCTCATCATCCTCTACGCCCTGGCCGAGGGCATGTTCCTGGGCGGGTTCTCCATGATGATGGAGGCCGCGTACCCGGGGATCGTGGTGCAGGCAGTGATCGGCACCCTGGCCGTGTTCGTCTCCGTCCTGGTGCTCTACAAGGTCGGTGTGCTGCGGTCGTCCCCGCGCGTGACCAAGTTCTTCATGGTCGCCCTCATGGCCTACGCCATCTTCGCGCTGGTCAACCTGGGCACGAGCCTCATCGGCGGCTTCGACATGCGCTCCGAGGTCTCCATCATGGGCATCCCGCTGGGGCTGGTCGTGGGGGCCGTGGCCATCCTGCTGGCGGCCTACAGCTTCGTGCTGGACTTCGAGAACATCAGCGACGGCGTCTCCCGCGGGATCCCCCAGAAGGCCGCGTGGACCGCGGCTTTCGGGCTGACCGTGACCCTGATCTGGGCGTACGTGGAGATCCTGCGCGTGCTCTCGATCATCCGCTCCATGAGCGACTGACCTCGCAACAGGACTCGGAGCCGCCGCTGCGGATCTGAGCCACCACAGACCACGGCGGCCCGGTGCACTCCAGCACCGGGCCGCCGTGGTCTTGTCGTGGGTTCCGTCCGTGGCGGCTCAGATCCAGCTGATCTCCAGCTCGCGCGGCGGCAGGTTGATGGCCCTGGCCGGCACGCTGTCGGATGCCGCGCGGCCCACGAACAGCCAGCCGAGCACCTCCTCGTGCTCGTCCAGCGAGTAGAAGTCACGGATCAGCTCGCGGTCGAAGGGTTCACGCTGGGACCACATGGTGGCCCAGCCCTGCGCGTAGAACGCGGCTTCCAGCACACCGCGTGCCGCGTGGACCTGACCCCGCTGGTCCTTCTTGGACTCCGGGAGCTCGGGATGGTGCCGGAAGATCAGCGCCAGGGCCACCCCGCCCCGGGACGCCCACTGCAGGCTGCCGCGGTAGGCGGCGAGCACGCGGATCTTCTTGCCCTTCAACCGGGGCACCGGGCCGGTGAGGTTGGGCACCGAGGTGAGCCCGGCCATCGCGGCGGCCAGCAGGGAGGCTGACCTGCGGTTGGTCACGGCCACCCGCCACCCCGTGGGGCGGTCGTCGTACTTGGCGCCGGCAGCGGCTCTCAGCACGGCCTCGAGGTCCTCGGGCCGGGGACTCTCCTGGGTGAGCAGACTCGCGGGGCGGCGCTGGGCCAGGACACGCAGCAGTGTGGTGGACATGACAGCCATCTTGTCATCCTCGGTTCTTGTTCGCGTGTATCTGGGGCGCGCGCAATGGTGCGATGATAGTGCGCATGTCATCCAGTGTTCCGACGTCGCACGCGGGCTCACCCCCGGGCCGCGCCTCAGACGTCCCCCAGTCGAATCCCGTGCCCATCGCCGATGCCGAGACCATGGTCACCACGCCCGTTCGGATCGCCGCGGCGTGGTCCTGGCGCGTCCTGCTGATCATCGCCGGGGTGGGTGTGATCGGCTGGCTGCTGAGCCACGTGACCACCGTCCTGATCCCGGTTCTGCTGGCGGCACTGGCCGCCGGGCTGCTGTCGCCCGCCGTGCGGTGGCTGCGCTCCAAGGGGATCCCGGCGGCGTTCGCGGCCATCACGGTGGAGCTGGGCCTCATCCTGCTGGTCCTGGGGCTGCTGACGCTCGCGGGTCAGCAGATCATCGTGGGCTTCGCGCAGCTCTCCAGCAACGTGGTGGCGGGCTTCCAGCAGCTCATGGGCATGCTCGAGGACAGCCGCCTGAACATCTCCACCGACACCATCAACCAGTGGTTCTCGGAGCTCGGCAGCACCCTGCAGGCCAACTCGGACGCGATCCTCTCCGGGGCCATGAAGTTCGGCTCCACCGCGAGCAACATCGTGACCGGCACCGTCATCGCGCTGTTCGTGCTGCTGTTCTTCCTCATGGACGGGGAGAGCATCTGGCTCTTCCTGGTGAAGCTCTTCCCGCGTCGGGCCCGTCCGGCCGTCAACGGGGCGGGCCGCAAGGGCTGGATCTCCCTGGCGCAGTACGTGCGGATCCAGGTGTTCGTGGCCTTCGTGGACGCCGTGGGCATCGGCCTCGGAGCGTTCCTGCTGCACGTGCCCCTGGCGCTGCCGATCGGCGTCCTGGTGTTCCTGGCCTCGTTCATCCCCATCGTGGGTGCGGTGCTGACCGGAGCCGTGGCGGTCCTGGTGGCGCTCGTGGCGGTCAGCCCCGGTATCGCCCTGGCCATGCTGCTGGTGGTCCTGGCCGTGCAGCAGATCGAGTCCAACATCCTGCAGCCCCTGGTGATGGGCAAGGCGGTCTCGCTGCACCCCGTGGCGGTCTTCCTGGCGGTGGCCGCCGGCAGCGTGCTCTTCGGGATCATCGGCGCCCTGTTCGCCGTGCCGCTGATGGCCATCCTCAACACGATCATCCGCTACCTGGCCGGCCGGGCGTGGGAGCACGACGACGAGATCGCCTGGGAGCCGTTCCTGTACCCGCGTGAGATCAAGAAGGCCGCCAGGAAGAAGAACCTCTCCAGCGAGCAGATCATGGCGCAGCTGCAGCGGTTCCGCGGCAAGCGCCACCGTGAGCGCGAGAGCGAGGAGCGCAAGCGCGAGGAGAAGCACAAGAAGGAGACCGAGCACAACGCGAGCATCGAGCAGCGTTCTCCGGGTGAGGACCAGCCGCTGCGCTGACGCACCGGTGCCATAGCATGGAACGCGGCGTCCCCATCTGCGGGCGCCGCGTTCTGCGTTCCTCCACGACGCCGCCCGCCGCGATCCGGCCGCGCGCGGGGAGCGGCAAGCCTCACGAACCGGCAACGACGAAGGAATTCCCTGTGGGCCACAATGCACTGCCCGTTTCCGCCACGGACGTCCACGACGCCGCGCAGCTGCTGGACGGCATCATCGAGCGCACCCCGCTGGCCCACTCCCGCGCCCTGTCGCGCATGCTGGGCTCCGAGGTGTACCTCAAGTGCGAGAACCTGCAGCGCGCGGGCTCGTTCAAGGCGCGGGGCGCCTACGTGCGCATGGCGCAGCTCAGCGAGGACGAGAAGCGCAGGGGTGTGGTGGCGGCGTCGGCGGGCAACCACGCGCAGGGAGTGGCGCTCGCCGCGGCAAAACTGGGGATCACCGCGCGGATCTACATGCCCCGCGGAGCGGCCCTGCCCAAGATCGCGGCCACGCAGGACCACGGCGCGGAGGTGGTCCTGCACGGCTCCTCCGTGGACGAGGCCCTCGCGGAGGCGCAGCGCTTCGCGGACGAGACCGGTGCGGTGTTCGTCCACCCGTTCGACCACGTGGACATCATCGCCGGACAGGGCACCATCGGGCTGGAGATCCTGGACCAGCTGCCCACGGTGGACACGGTGATCGCCGGGGTTGGGGGCGGTGGCCTGCTGGCCGGGCTGTCCGTGGCCGTCAAGGCGAAGGCCGAGCAGCAGGGGAGGAACATCCGGGTGATCGGGGTCCAGGCGGAGAACGCCGCGGCCTATCCGCCGTCCCTCGCGGGAGACGCGATCGTGACACTGTCCAAGGTGTCCACGATCGCGGACGGCATCGCGGTGGGTCGCCCCGGCCAGTTGCCGTTCCGGATCATCCGGGAGCTCGCGGACGACGTGGTCACGGTGTCCGAGGACTCCCTCTCCCAGGCCCTGATCTTCATGCTCGAGCGCAACAAGATGGTGGTGGAGCCGGCCGGTGCCGTGGGCGTGGCGGCCATCCTCGAGGGCGAGCTGAAGCGGACCCACCCAGAGCTCGGAACCACCGTGGTGCTGCTCTCCGGGGGCAACATCGACCCCATGCTCATGCTCAAGGTGATCCAGCGCGGACTGTCCGCGGCCGGACGCTACATGACCATCAAGATGATGCTCACGGACCGCCCCGGCGAGCTCGCCCAGATCTCCAAGATCATCGCGGACATGGATGCCAACGTCACCGGTGTGAACCACACGCGGATCGGGGGATCACTGTCCATGGGGGACGTGTCCATCACCATCGACATGGAGACCAAGGGGCACGCGCACTGCGACCAGGTGATCGCGGCCCTCGAGACGCACGGGTACCACCCGGTCATCGTGCACTGACGCGCCCGGTGGGGGAGCGCTAGCGGCGTCGCCCCCGCGCGGTGAAGAACGTGAGCAGGGCGGACGCGAACGTGGCCACGAAGAGGATGTTGCGCAGACCGCCCGTGGCGTTGAGCGAGGGATTGCCCTGGCCCAGGACGTGGACGACGATTGCCGCCACGGCCAGCAGCGCCGTGAGGACGATCAACGGCGTGGTCCAGGGTGCCGGGCTGCGATTCCAGTGGGTGACCACGGTCGGGCTCCTCTCGGGGACGTGACAGGTGATGGCACGATCCTACGGGGCGCGCCTGCGGGAACCGTGGGAACCGGGGCGTGGTGGGCGGCGGCACCACCCGGGTACGCGAAAGGCCACCCCGCCGTGGCGAGGTGGCCTCCGGGGACCCGCGGAGGGGTCGGGGTGGCTCAGCGGCTGAAGGGCTTGGCCTTGAGGATCTTCACCGTGATGTCCTTGCCGTTGGGGGCCTGGTAGCTCACGGTCTCACCCACCTTGTGGCCGTTGATCGCGGCACCCATGGGGGAGCGCTCGGAGAAGACCTCCAGGTCCTCGCCGCCGGTGAGGTCCTCGGCGACCTCGCGGGATCCCATGAGGAAGGTCATCTCGTCCCCGGCGATCTCGGCGGTCACGACCATCCCGGCCTCGATGATGCCGTCGTCTGCGGGGGCCTCGCCCACCTGGGCGTTCTCGAGCAGCTGGGTCAGCTGCACGATGCGGCCCTCGTTCTTGCCCTGCTCCTCACGGGCGGCGTGGTAGCCGCCGTTCTCCTTGAGGTCTCCCTCGGAGCGCGCCTGTTCGATCCGGTCCACGATCTCCTGGCGGTAGGGCCCGGCGATGTAGTCGAGCTCCTTCTTGAGCCGGTCGTACGCTTCCTGGGTGAGCCAGGCTCCCTCTTGTGCAGGCACTGTGCCTCCGTTCTCCGGTGTCCGTCGCCCTGACGGTCACGTGTGAAAAACCCCGCCCCGGGGCGAGCCGTGTGGCCCAGCGCTTCCGGGTCGGGGATGTGGTCTTCGGGCAAGTGTAGAGGACGCTGCGCCCGCACCCCAAAGTGACGCGGGGCACTCGGTGCGTCAGCCGGAGGTGTTCCAGCAGGAGTCCACGCCCGCGGTGTTGGCCAGGTTGGTGGTGCGCACGGGCACCCGGTGGGTGCTGGTGCGGCCGTTGAGCTCGTCCTCGGGGACGTGGCCGATCGTGACCTCGTTCCACCCCACCACGGCGTACTGCTCGTTCAGCGCCTGCACGGCGCACGTGACGGTCTGGTCCGGGTCCTTGGTGAGGTCGAAGTCCGCGTAGACCTGCCCGGCGTCCATGATCTTGAAGCTGACGTCCTTGGCCACGGGCTGCTGGGACTCGCCCCGCACGATCCACGTGACGAACAGTGCCGCCACCAGGGTGGCCGCCACCGCAATGAGGATCCAGCCCCTTGCCCCGGGGCCGCGGCGGGGCGTGCCCGCCACGGTGCGGTGGCCCGATCCGTAGCGCTGGGAGAGCACCCGCTCCGTGGCGGGCTCCTCCGGCGTGCGCCGGGCGTCGGAGGGCTGGGAGGTCGCGGAACTCATGGCCTCCACTGTACCCAGCGGGAATGGGTGCGCACTGGGCGGACGGGCCACCGTCCGGCGGGTTCGGGCGGCGTGATCGGCGTAGGATACTGGGGGTTGTCATTTTCGCTTCGACGTCTTGGAGGCATCCGTTCGGTGACGGACTATTCGCAGCTTCGTTTGTTGGCCATCCACGCCCACCCGGACGACGAGTCCAGCAAGGGCGCGGCGACCATGGCCCACTACGCCGGGCTCGGCGCCCGCGTCATGGTGGCCACGTGCACCGGTGGTGAGCGCGGTTCGATCCTCAACGCCGAGATGGAGGGCGACGTCCGGGCCGAGCGGGACCTGCCGGGTCTGCGCCGCCACGAGATGGCCTCGGCCGTGTCCGCTCTGGGAGTCGAGCACCGCTGGATCGGGTTCGTGGACTCCGGGCTGCCGGAGGGCGATCCCCTGCCCCCGCTGCCGTGGGGCTGTTTCGCCCTCCAGCCCCTGCAGCGCGCGGCCGCGCCGCTGGTGCAGCTGGTTCGTGAGTTCCGCCCGCACGTGATCCTGAGCTACGACGAGAACGGCGGGTACCCCCACCCGGACCACATCCAGACGCACAAGGTCTCCATGGAGGCGTACCTGCGCGCAGGAGACCCCGCGGCGTACCCGGGAACGGGGGATCCCTGGACGCCGGCCAAGCTGTACTACGACCGCGCGTTCAACCCGGAGCGCTTCCTGGCCCTGCACGAGGCCCTGGAGGCCCGGGGGCTGACGTCCCCGTACGCGCAGCGCATCGCCGCGATGCAGGAGTCCGATCCCGAGGGCCACCAGCCGCCCGTGCCCCGGCACGAGACCACCACGCAGGTGCGCTGCCCGGAGCAGTTCCCCGCCCGGGACCGCGCGCTGAGCAGCCACCGCACCCAGGTGGATCCCCGCGGCATGTTCTTCGCGGTCTCCGCCGAGACCCAGGCGGAGGTGTGGCCCTGGGAGGACTACACCCTCGCGGAGTCCCGGGTGGAGACCAGCCTGCCGGAGACGGATCTCTTCGCCGGGATCGACCCGACCACGACCCCACGGAAGTGAGTGCCGCCGTGCCCACGCTGCTGACCGTTCTGACCGCCGCGACCCCCGCTCCGAGCCCCGACACCACCCTGAAGCCGGGTCTGGATCCAAGCCAGGTCTCGCCCGGGCTCGTGGGCTTCCTCATGACGTTCGTGCTGACCGCCGCGGTGGTTCTGCTCGTGATCGACTTCAACCGCCGCAACCGCAGGCTGCGCTACCGCGCGCAGTACGCCGAGCAGCGCGCTGCGCAGGAGGAGCAGGCCCAGGGGGCGGCTCCGGCAGCGGAGCACCTCGCCCCCCGCCACGGTGGTGCGGAGCGGACGGCGTCCGCCGGGGACGGTTCGACCGGGGCGCGGTCGGCGAGCGGCCGTCCACACGACGTCGCCCGCCCCCACCGCGGCGACGGCGATGCCGCCCGCCCGGACACCGTCGACGGTTCGGAGCAGCCCCGCTCCTGACGTCCGGGCGGTACCGACCGCGCAGCGCGCCGTCCGTACCGCGAGCATTGGCGCGGGAGCGTTCCGCGCTCCGGCCACCCCGCCGGGTGGGTGGGGTGGCGGGGCGCTGTGAGACGGTGGTGCCATGACGAACCGTCTGGCGCACGCCACCAGCCCGTACCTGCTGCAGCACGCCGAGAACCCCGTGGACTGGTGGGAGTTCTCCCCGGAGGCCTTCGCCGAGGCCCGGGAGCGCGACGTCCCCGTGCTGCTCTCCGTGGGCTACGCGGCGTGCCACTGGTGCCACGTGATGGCCCACGAGTCCTTCGCGGACCCGCAGACCGGGCACCTGGTCAACGAGCACTTCGTGGCCGTCAAGGTGGACCGGGAGCAGCGTCCGGACGTGGACTCGACCTACATGGCGGCCACCCAGCTGCTCACGGGCCAGGGCGGGTGGCCCATGACGGTCTTCCTCACGCCGGAGGGTCGCGCGTTCCACGCCGGGACCTACTTCCCGCCGCGCCCAGTCCAGGGGCGACCGTCCTTCCGGCAGGTGCTCGCCGCCGTCACCGAGGCGTGGACCGAGCGCCGCGACGAGGTGCTGCGGGGCGCGGACCAGGTCACCGAGGCGCTGTCCCGGCACCCCGAGCTCGTGGAACGGATGCTCGCGGAGGCGGGGCCCGCCGTCGTCGTGCCCTCCGGTGGGGAGGCGGACGACGCCGCGGGACGGCTCGTGGGTGCGTGGCTCGACGGCCTGGAGGTGGCGCGCGACGCCGCCCACGAGGGGTTCGGCACGGGCGCCAAGTTCCCGCCGTCCCCGGTGCTCGACGCCCTGACGCGAGTGGCGCGGGTGCCCTCACCGGAGACGACAGGACCCGGCTCGGCTGCCGCGCTCGGGCAGCCCGGTGCCGATTCGCGCGCCGACGAGGCGGCGGACGCACCGGTTGTCGAGGGCTCCGCCACCGGTCGTGACGGCTCCGGTCGCAGCGGCCCCGAGAACGGGTCGACCGGTTCCGCGCACGCGGCCGCCGAGCAGCGCCGACGGTCCGCGCGCGAGCTGCTGTGCGCCACCCTGGACGCGATCGTGCGGGGTGCTCTGCAGGACCACGTGGGCGGCGGATTCTTCCGCTACTCGGTGACCCCGGACTGGTCCCTGCCGCACTTCGAGAAGATGCTCTACGACAACGCCCAGCTGCTGCGCGTGCTCGCCCGCACCGTGGAGCTGCTGGAACGCGACGGCACGGACCCGGCGCGCGCGGCCCGGTACCGCAGGGCCGCCGAAGCCCTCGTCGAGTGGCTGCACCGCGAGATGATCACGGGAGAGGGTGCCTTCGCGGCCGCGCTGGACGCGGACAGCACCCCCGCCGCGGACGAGCCGCACGCCGAGCGGGAGGGCGCCTACTACACCTTTGCGCGCGACCGGGGCCCCCGGAGCGGAGCGGACCGGGGACACCCCGAGCCCGTCACCGCGAGCTGGGGCGAGGCCGGGGCCCTCACGGGAATCCTCGACGAGAGCGTGCGGCACGAGCTGTGGGAACGACGCGTGGCGCGCGAGGCACCCCACCGGGACGACAAGGTGGTCACCGCCTGGAACGGCATGATGGTCACGGGTCTCGCGGAGGCGGCGGTGCTGCTCGACCGGCCGCAGTGGCTGGAGACGGCGGGCACGGCGGCGCAGTTCCTGTGGGAGCGGCACTGGGACCCCGAGCGGGGGACGCTCGCGCGGACCTCGCGCGGCGACGTCGCGGACCCCCACGAGGGCGCGCTCGAGGACCACGCGTGCTTCGGGGCGGGACTGCTCGCCCTGTACCGCGCCACGGGGGACACCACGTGGTACGAGCGCAGCTGCGAGATCGCGGACGTGACGGTCCGGCGCTTCCTGCGGGGCGGTCGCGTGCTCGAGACCGCGGAGCTGGACGACACGCTCGCGGCGGCCGGTGCCACGGGGCGCGCCGAGCCGTTCGACGACGTCGCCGCGTCCAGCGCCGCCGTGCTTGGCCGGTGGCTCTCGGAGCTGTCCCGGCCCGAGGTGGGCGGGCGCGAGAGCGGGGACGTGGTCGCCGCGGTGACGGCGGCGGCCACGGGTGTGGTGCTCAAGGCACCCACGGCCGCCGGTGGGATGGTCTCCGCGGTGCTGGCGGGGGAGCAGCCGCCGCAGCTGCTGCAGGTGGCGGACGCCTCCCCGGAGCAGTGGCGCGAGGTGCTGGAGGGCGTGGGCGCCGCCCGCGTGCTGAACACCCTCGCCCTGGAGTCCCGTGTGGCACCGTACGGCGCGCCGCAGGACACCGGCTCCGGGTTCACCGTGTGGCGGTGCCGGGACGGGCGGTGCGAGCTGCCCGTGCACTCGGTCGAGGAGCTGCTGCGCCGGCTCTGAGCGGTGCTCGGTTCAGGACGCGAACATGGCGAGCATGATCGAGATGTAGTGGCACACGAAGCCCACGATGGTGCACGCGTGGAAGACCTCGTGGAAGCTGAACGTTGCGGGGCGCAGCCGCGGCCACTTGGTGGCGTAGCAGACGGCGCCGGCGATGTACGCGGCGCCGCCGCAGATCAGCAGCACCGTGGCCGGGACGTTCACCGCGAAGAACGCGGGCAGGTACAGCAGGGCGATGCACCCCATGACCACGTAGAGCGGGGTGTACAGCCACCGGGGCGCACCCAGCCAGAACACCCGGAAGAGCACGAGCAGCGCGCCGATGGACCAGATCACGGCGAGCAGCACGGTGGCCGGGCCGCTGGGCAGGAAGCTCACGGCCAGCGGGGTGTAGGTGCCGGCGATGATCAGGGCGATGTTGGAGTGGTCCAGTCTGCGCAGCACCGCGTTCATGCGGGCGCCCCAGTAGAAGCGGTGGTAGATGGCAGAGGTCCCGAACAGCATCACGGCAGTGATCGTGTAGACCAGGCACGCCAGGCGCAGCTGCAGCGTGGGTGCCACCACGATGGCCACGACCCCCATGGCGATCGCGAACGGGCTGAAGCCAGCGTGGATCCACCCGCGCCAGGCGGGCTTCTTCTCCACCGTGAGCTCGCCGTGGCGGGTGTGTCGGACCACGGTGGGGGGTGCGGGGGTCTGGGCCGCACGATCTTCTCGCATGCTGGGTACCACTGCCTTCCAGGACGGCCCGGACTGCGCCGGGGCGGTGGGGCGCTGCTGGACTGCGCTTGACCTACGGGTAGTTTAGAACGTGTGGAACCACGCAGGCCGACGCGAAGCAGGGGGTAGGAACGCCGTGAAGCTCCCCCGAGTGCTGTACTCCTTCTACGAGCATCGCCTGGCCCGCACCCTCGCACCCGAGGAGCTGCCCCACCACGTGGGTGTGCTGGTGGACGGCAACCGACGCTGGGCCAAGCAGTTCGGGGCCACCACGGAGGAGGGCCACCGGGCCGGGGCGCGCAAGATCGTGGAGTTCCTGCGCTGGTGCCACGAGCTCGACGTCCAGGTGGTCACCCTCTACATCCTCTCCACGGAGAATCTCAACCGCCCGCCCGAGGAGCTCGAGGCGCTGCTGGACATCATCACCCAGCTCATGTGCGAGCTGCAGGACGAGGGCATCTGCCGCATCCAGCCGGTGGGCGCACTGTCCACGCTGCCTGCGGCGCTGCAGGAGCAGCTCGAGTGCAGCGCCCGCAGGACCGCCGACAACCCCGGGCCGCACCTCAACATCGCGGTGGGCTACGGCGGGCGCCAGGAGATCGTGGACGCGGTGCGCGAGGTCCTCGCGGACGCCGCCGCCCGGGGGGAGTCCCTCACGGGGATGGCCGAGTCGCTGAGCGTGGAGCACATCTCCGACCACCTCTACACGCGGGGGCAGCCGGACCCGGACCTCTTGATCCGCACCTCCGGCGAGCAGCGGCTCTCGGGCTTCCTGATGTGGCAGTCCGCCTACAGCGAGTTCTACTTCTGCGAGGCCCTGTGGCCGGACTTCCGCCGCGTGGACTTCCTGCGGGCGCTGCGGGACTACGCCCGCCGCCAGCGCCGCTTCGGGGGCTGACGGGCGGCGCACCGTTCCGGCCCGCGGAGGCGTTCACCGATCCGTGGGTGCGGTCATCGGACACGGGCGTTCACCGTGGTTCCCACGGGGATGCCGGGCGGTGCCGTTTCCACGGCGGATGTTCACGCCTCGTTCACCGCGGGGCCGGGGCGCTCTTCCTCTCGGCTCCTAGCGTGGAACCACCCGGCACGTGCCGGCCCGAACCCGCGTGGAAAGGCCCCCATGAGCAGCGACACCTCCGTGGCACCCGTTCGTTCCGCAGGACTTCCCGGCCAGGACGCACCCGTGGGGATCGCGCCTTCCGCCGGGGCCTCCGGTTCCCCGGTGGACCCGAGCGGCCTGGCCGGAGCAGCGCAGCCCGCGGACACAGCCCGCGCGGTGCGCAGCTACGTGATCGACACCTCCGTGCTGCTCTCGGATCCGCGGGCCCTGCTGCGCTTCGCGGAGCACCGTGTGGTGGTGCCCATGGTGGTGATCACCGAGCTCGAGGCCAAGCGTCACGACCCGGATCTGGGCTACTTCGCGCGCAAGGCGCTGCGGCTGCTCGACGACCTCCGCGTGACCCACGGCGGGCTGGACCGCCCCGTGGAGCTCCCGGGTGGTGGGTGCCTGGCGGTGGAGCTCAACCACGTGGCGGACACGGTGCTGCCCCAGAGCTTCCGGCTCAAGGACAACGACTCCCGCATCCTCTCGGTGGCCGCGAACCTCGCGCAGGAGGGTCACGACGTGTGTGTGGTCTCCAAGGACCTCCCGATGCGCGTCAAGGCCTCCGCCCTGGGTCTGGCTGCGGACGAGTACCGTGCCGAGTGGCTGGGCGGGGACGACGAGTACACAGGCGTGGCCCAGCTGGACGTCCCGGACGACGTCGTCTCCGGGCTCTACCTGGACGGGCACGCGGAGGTGGAGGGGGCCCGTGAACTGCCCGTGAACACCGGCCTCGTGGTGCGCTCCTCCGCAGGCAGCGCGCTGGCCCGAGTGCAGCGCGACGGGCAGGCGCGGGTGGTGGCCGCGGACAAGGACGTCTTCGGCGTGCAGGGCCGTTCCGCGGAGCAGCGCCTGGCGATCGACCTGCTGCTGGACCCCTCCGTGGGGATCGTGTCCCTGGGCGGGCGCGCGGGCACGGGAAAGTCCGCGCTCGCGCTGTGCGCTGGGCTCGAGACCGTGCTGGAGCGCCGCGAGCACCGCCGCATCATGGTCTTCCGCCCCCTCTACGCGGTGGGCGGCCAGGACCTCGGCTACCTGCCTGGCACCGAGGAGGAGAAGATGAACCCGTGGGGCCAGGCGGTCTTCGACACCCTCTCCGCTGTGGTCTCCCCGGCCGTGGTGGACGACGTCGTGGCGCGCGGCATGCTCGAGGTGCTGCCTCTGACCCACATCCGTGGGCGCTCGCTGCACGACGCATGGGTGATCGTGGACGAGGCCCAGTCCCTCGAGCGCAACGTGCTGCTCACGGCGCTGTCCCGGATCGGGCAGAACTCCAAGGTGGTGCTCACCCACGACGTGGCCCAGCGGGACAACCTGCGGGTGGGCCGCCACGACGGCGTCATGGCCGTGGTCGAGGCGCTCAAGGGCCAGGAGCTGTTCGGCCACGTGACCCTCACCCGGTCGGAGCGCTCGCCCATTGCCGCGCTCGTCACGGACGTCCTGGAGCGTCACGACGTGTGACGCGCTCCGTGCGCGGACGGCCGCGGCGGCGTCGGGCGGGGGACGACGCCGCCCGGTCCGGTGGGAGGGGAGCGGCGCACCCTCGGCGTCCCCCACGGCCGCGGTGCCGAGTGTGGGACTGCACGTTGCGGTGCGGCTACGAGGCGGCCACGGGCCAGGGCACGTGGCGGGAGACGTCCGTGAGGTCGAAGTCCTGGCGGGTGAAGAGGTCGTCCAGCATGTACTCGTCCACCGCCTCGATCACGAGCCGGTGGCCCTGTCCCGCGTACTGGCCCCGGAGCACGTGCGAGTAGACGCACACGCTCGTGGCGGTGTCCACCGCAATGCGTGTGGGGCCAGGGGCCAGGGG